>JBEKPV010000163.1:0-9582 GCA_049520395.1 Tepidisphaeraceae bacterium | reverse complement strand
CACTCGGTATTGGACGCCGAGCCATGAGGTTCACCATTATCGAAATAGGCGCGGCGATACCACTGGCCGTCCCAGGATTGCGTTTCGATGCTCTGGCGAATCCGCTCCGCTTCGGAGGTATATCGACTCACCAGGGCCGCCTCACCGCGCTTTTCCGCCAGCCGCGAGAATTGTTTCAGAACGTCGTAAAGGAAGAACGCCAGCCAGACGCTTTCTCCCTTGCCGAGTTCGCCGACGAGATTCATTCCGTCGTTCCAATCGCCGCAGCCCATCAGTGGGAGCCCGTGAACGCCATATCGCTGGCCATGGTCGATGGCGCGAAGGCAATGGTCGTAGAGCGTGCCGACATCGTCCGAAACCTGCGGCAGATCGTAATACGAATCTTCTTCCGGCCGCACGGGCCTTCCAGTAAGAAACGGGATGCGTTCGTCGAGAACGCCGGTGTCGCCGGTGGCGGCGACATATCGGCAAACCGCGTAAGGAAGCCACAAATAGTCGTCGGAAATATGGGTGCGCACGCCTCGCCCACTGGGCGGATGCCACCAGTGCTGCACATCCCCCTCCCGAAATTGCCGGGCGGCGGCGCGCAGCAAGTGTTCGCGGAACAAGCGCGGCTCGGCATGCACCAGCGCCATCGCGTCCTGCAATTGATCCCTGAACCCAAAGGCGCCGCCGGATTGATAAAATCCCGTTCGTGCCCACATCCGCGCGGAGAGAATTTGGTAAACGAGCCAGCCGTTGGCCAGATAATTCAGCGCCGTATCGGGCGTCTCAATCTGCACCGCGCCCAAAGTGCGATTCCAATAATCCCAAACCCTTTGCAGTTCGCGGCGCGCGGCGCTGACGCCGCGATAGCGATTGCACAGTTGCCGGGCTTGCTCTTCAGAATGCGCTGCCCCAAGGATGAGTACGATTTCTTTGGATTGCCCTTGCTCGAGGGTGACCTGCATTTGCATGGCGGCGCAGGGGTCTAATCCGGCTCCGGTTCGGCCAGACAATCGGCTGCGCCGCATCGCCGCGGGATTGGTGACGCTTCCGTTGCGTCCCAAAAACTCGGTGCGATCGGTCGTGATGGTTCGTGACGCCTCACTGCTCTCCACGAAAACAACGCCGTCGGCGAATTCGGCGCTATAGGGATTGCGCGCAAAGAGTGCCCCGCCGACCGGGTCCAGTTCGCTGACCACGTGCATGAGCGTTTTGCTGCGCGAATCGCCCAGCACCCATTCCCAATACGCCGTTACCGACAGCCGCCGCGGTCTTCCCGAGCGGTTGGTAATTCGGAGATGGGCAAATTTCACCGGCGCATCGATGGCGACATAATTCGTCAGATCGGTCGAAACCCCATCTTCCTGGTACTCATAAACGCTGTAACCAAAGCCGTGGCGGATCACGTAGGGCATCCCCCCGCGCGCCGGCAGTGGCGAGGGGGAGAAAAAGCGCCCCGTGTCTTCGTCGCGTATATAGATGGCCTCGCCGCTGGAATCGCTGACCGGATCGTCGCTCCATGGCGTGAGCCGATACTCGTGGCTGTTCTGCCACCACGTATAACCGCTCCCCCCCTCCGACACGACGGTCCCGAATTCGGGATTGGCAATAACATTCACCCAAGGCGCCGGCGTCGTGCGGTTTCCATCCAGGATGGTGATGTATTCCTTTCCGTCCCGGCTGAATCCCCCCATCCCGTTGTACATCGCTAAATCGCGATGCGGCGCCTCAACACCAGTCGGCATCTCGACCCGCCGCCGCAAGGCTCTAAACGCCGGAATCGCCAGTTCGCTGCGCCCGCGCCGATCCACCTGCTCGGCGAGACTCCCCGCCTCGTCGAACAACACGACGCGCGCCGCGGTTTGCAGCAATACCCGGTCCTCTTCCGACATTTGCTCGCCGCGGCGAACGAATACGCCACCCGGCTTATCCGCCAGCGCGGCCTGCTGGCTCGCAACGACGATGCCGGTGATCGCATCCTGCAACGGCTGGCGATAGACCGAATTGTCTTCGTTCCAGATCACCAGATCGACGATCAGTCCTTTCATTCGCCAATAGGCGTGCGCCTGAACCGATTGGCGGACCAGATCGAGCCGCTCGGTATCGCCAATGCGCACCAGAACGATCGGCAAATCACCCGATATTCCATATCCCCAGAGCCCCGACTGCCCGCGCCGATTACGCGCCAGAATCGAGGCTTTGGCGCGGCGCAGCGAGGAGGTTCGGGTCCTGATATTTATCCATCAATGTCGTCACAGCCTGGCGCGTTTCGCCGACACCAGTGACCAGATCCACCCGCACCGACTCGTGCGGTTTCAACCGGACAAGCTGGCGGATGGAGGCCACCGGATCCAGCACCGGGCCTTCGCTATCCGACAGAGGGCCGGGACGCTCCATGGCCGCCGGGGAGACCGGAGTTCCGTGCCGGCCAAGAAATTTCATCCGATCGGTTTCAAAAGACGCCTCTCCCGCGCTCGGGGCGCGAACCGCCATCAGATGAACCATCCACGGCGGATGTTCCGCCGCCGATCGCGGCCTGCGCGTGCACAAAATCGCATTACGGGGGCGAACTAATTCCGTTTGAACAAATAAATTACTGAATGCCGGATGCGACAGATCCTGGGCCTGGCTCGCCAGCACCACCTCGCAATAGCTGGTCACTTCGATCGTTCGCGCATATTCGGAGCGATTGGTGAGGCTGATTCGCCGCAGCTCAATGTCGTCCTCGGGCGAAACGCTGATTTCGGTATGAACTTCGATTTCCTCATCCCGGCGCCGGAATTCCGCCCGGGCTTGCGTAAAAATGGCTTCGTAACCTTTGGTCGGCGTCAGCGTCGGTTGCCAGGCGGTCGACCAGAACGCGCCGGTGTCGACATCGCGCAAATAGCAAAAAGTTCCCCAGCAATCGCGCGTGGCGTCTTCGTTCCACCGCGTCACCGCCAGATCGCGCCAGCGGCTGTACCCGCCGCCGGCGCTGGTTATCACGACGTGATATTGCCCATTGGACAAAAGATGAACCTCCGGCGCGGGCCCCGCGGGATTGGTTAGGACGCGGATGGTTCCCTGCTCCTCAGCCGAAGTCGCCCGCGTGGTGCTGACTTCCAGCGAATGCGGGAAGACCGGCGCCGTGACCTTCGGCACGCGCTCGTGAAGCAGCAGATCGGCGGCGCGCAGCAGCGGATCGGCCGTAAATCGTCGTTGCATGGGCTTGTCCAATAACGCGTATGCGATGGAAAGCAGACTCATTCCCTCATGGTGCGACATGAACTGACGCACCGTGACGCTGCGCGTCGCCGGCGGAAGTCGAGAGGGCGTGAAGTCGAAGGCTTCGTAAACGCCGTATGCGGCGATCTGCCCGTCGTCGTCGAGTCGCTGCAGATTTTTACACGCCGCCTCCGGCTCGACCATCAGCGCCATCGCACTGGCATAAGGCGCTACAACCAAGTCCTCAGCGAGCCCGCGCTTCAGGCCCAATCCGGGCACCCCGAAGGCGCGGTACTGATAATTCATGTTCTGATCGATTGTGTTGTAGCCCGACTCGGAGATTCCCCACGGAACGCCGCGCTGTCGCCCATATCGGATTTGCCGCCGGACGGCGGCTTTGCACGTCTGATCCAGCAGCGTGTTCTCATACGTCGGCATGACCAGCATCGGCATCAGATACTCGAACATCGACCCGCTCCAGCTGAGCAGCGCCACCCGGCCCCCGGCGCTGGTTAGCAGCCGTCCCAGCGAAAACCAGTGCTCCCCATCCACCTGATCCTGCGCGATGGCGACATAGCTGCCCAACCGCGCTTCCGACGCCAGCAAGTCGTAAAAACCGGCGTCCTGTCGATGGTCGCGCACGTTGTACCCAATCGAAAATAGCTTCCGAGACTTGTCGTAGAGGAATGAAACGTCCATTTCAGCCAATTCCTGGCACTGAATCGCGGTTTGTTGAATCGCCGCGATTCTCTCCAGGGCCAGCCGCGACGACTGAGCGACCGCTTCACGAAGCGATTCGCACCATTCCTTCTGGGTAATTTGCCCGTCGAGTTTTCGCACCATGGCGTCGAACGCCGGCACAAACGATTCTCGGAGCCCCGCCACAGCGCGCAGGGTCATTGGCGAGTCCAGTTGCCAGAGCAGATCATGAAGTTCTTTAACCTGGCTCAATTGCTCCGGCGGCGCGGGCAGCGCGCTCCACGCGGCCAAATGGTTCAGATCATCCAGTTGGTCCGCGCACGATTGTTCCAGAGCGCGAGCCCACCACTTAAGCTCCCCCTCGGCTGTAATTTCGCCCAAGATTCCGGATGCCGCCGAAGCCAGGGCCTGAAGCTTCGCGATCGCTTCGCGCACAACTTTAGGCGGCTCAATCGCCTCGGATTGAATCGCTTCGATTCGCCGCACCGCCCCGGAAGGAGCCGCTCGGCGGGCCACGTCAAGCAGCACCGCCGCCGTATCGCCAAGACCCCCGAACACGCGCGGCGGAAGAATGTCGGCGTCAATCAGCTCCAATAGCCCCTGACTCAACACCATTAAATGACCGGCGAGATTTCCGCTATCCACGGAGGAAATATATTGCGGCGAAAGCGGCTGCAGCGAACGCGTGTCATACCAGTTAAAAAAGTGCCCGCGGAACCGCTCCATTCGCTGCATCGTCGCGATAGTCTTTGTCGTGCGCTCCAGCAGGACCCGAGCCGAGCAGTAACCAAAATCGTATGCGCTGAGGTTTGCCAACAACGCCAAGCCGATATTGGTCGGGCTGGTGCGCGAGGCGATAACCTGAGCTGGATGCTGCTGAATGTTGTCCGGCGGGAGCCAGTTTTCTTCCGGAGTGACAAACACCTCGAAAAATCGCCACGTCCGTCTTGCAAGTTTGCCAAGAAATATTTTCTGGTTGTAGGTCAGATGTACGGTCGGCGGAGCGATCGGGCAGCTAAGCCGCCAGGCGATGGCCGGCGAGACAAACCACAGGGCCAGCACCGCCGACGCCATTCCCAGCGACCTGGGTTGAAACGTCGCCAGCAGCAGCAGCACGACGACGGCCGTCGCCGGAGCAGGCCACATCGCGCCCAGCATCCTAAACCACGAATCGCGCCCCACCCCCGCCGCGTCGCTGGATGTCCTCCATTCCAGCATGTTGCGCTTCGTGCCGAGGATTCGCCAAAGCGTTCGCACGATCGCATCGAGATCGCTGTACGCCTCGTAAGGCAGCACGGCGAGCGTGAACAAAAACTGAAAAAGCGGCTTGGCGAGCGCCACGCCGTTGATTCGCAGATGAGCCACCAGCGACAGATCGCTCGGCTTGCGCAGCGCGCTGGCGAGCACCGCCATCAGTGGAGCCGCTGCCATCACCGCCACGCCGAAAAGCATTCCCGCCGGTACATGCATTAGCCACGAACCGATGAAAAGCACCACCAACATGGCCGGGACAAGGCTGCGGCGCAGGTTGTCGAAGATCTTCCACCAGGAAAGCGCGGAAATTGAGTTTCGAACCCGACCACCGGTAAGTGCCGGAACCCATGGAAGCAGCCAAGCGGCGATCTGCCAGTCACCGCGAACCCATCGATGTCGCCGACCAACGTCCGCCAAATAGCGGGCCGGATACTCTTCGTACAACTCCACATCGCTCAATATCGCGGATCGCGCGTAGACGCCTTCCAACAGATCGTGGCTCAGTATGGTGTTCTCCGGAAATTCCCTGGACGCTTGCTCGAAGGCGTCTACCTCATAGATCCCTTTGCCGATGAATGAGCCTTCACCGAACAAATCCTGGTAAACGTCCGATACAGTGCGCGTATAGGGGTCGATCCCGGCGTCGCCGGCAAACAGCCGCACGAACCAGGAGCGTTGCGCGCTGGGCAACGTCACACCGATGCGCGGCTGCAGAATCCCATGGCCCCAAACCACCCGCCCGCGCTTGGAATCAAAAACCGGTCGATTCAGCGGATGCGCCATCGCGCCGGCCATTTCTCGAGCCGAATTGCGCGGAAGTTGTGTGTCGGCGTCGAGCGTGATGACGTAGCGAACGTCGCGCAGAATGCTGATCGGGCCGACGATATGCGAGAAGCGGTTCTCACCCCGGCCGCGCAGCAGCGCGTTGAGGTCCGCAAGTTTGCCGCGTTTTCGCTCGTAGCCCATCCAAACGCCTTCGCGGGCGTTCCACTTTCTCGGGCGGTGCAGTAGGAAAAAAACGTCGGATCGATCCGCCCGGAATTTGTCGTTCAATTGAACGATTTTCTCGCTGGCCAAACGAAGCAATTCCTCATCCGACGCCATGGTTTCCTGCGGCGCATCCTCAAAATCGGTGAGCAGCGCGAAATGCAGGTTCCTGTCGCGATTGGACAGATATCGAACCTCAAGATCGTCGACCAGCGTCTCCACGCCGACCGAGCTGGAAAGCATCGTTGGAACCACGACCATCGAGCGATGCGCGGCCGGAATCCCTTCGCGGAAGGCCAACCGTGGCAGAGCCCGCGGCTTGACGAGCGCCGCGGCCAACGCATTGACGATTCCGATCGCCAATTGTCCAGCGCAAAATAGAATTACCGCAGCCAGGAAACACATTCCGATGCGTCCGATGGCCTGTTTTTGCAGTGGATAGTTGAGCAGCCAAGCCGCCGAGGCGGCCGTTATCAGCAAAATGGAACCCAGGTAGATCGTTAGCGGTAATCGTCGGATCAATCCCGAGACCGCCGATTGCGCTGTCCAGCGGACTTTCGCCAGTCGTTGCAGCGCGAATCGTCCCCGCCCGATCAAATAGTATCCGACATGACCGGCGCGATCCCCATCGTCGCCGCCGGCGTGGTCCTTGGCGAGTTGAATCGCCTGCAATGCGACATCCCGTTCCGAAAGCCGGCTGCGCTTGGCGATCGACTCGACTTCGTGGCGATAAGTGTCGCGGGTGCCAAAGTCCATCTTCGCATAGACGCCCGCCGGATCATCTCGCAATGTCGATTCGACCACGCTTTGCGTTTCGACGAATTGCTTCCAATCGATCGAGCTGAGCAACCGCAGGCTGCTGATGCTGTTGCCAATCGACACCTGGTCCGCCGCCTGCGACTGACCTTCCGACTGGACCAGTCGTTCGACGGTTTGCCCCTGCTCCGAAAGACGGTGTTCCAGCCAATTATTGGCGAACGCGAAATGCGGGCTTTGGCCCTGAAGGTGCCGCGTCAATTCCGCCAGAAACGCGCCGGACAAAACGATTTCCGCGCGAGCCATATCCGCCAGGACCAAAACCAGATCGGTGGGGTTGCGCTCGACCACGGCGAGCATCTTCTCGGCCCATTCCGCGGCAATATCGCGATCGTGACGGCCAATTCGGATCCGGACCGCCACCCGGCGCAGGTTTTCGATCAGCGCCATCCGCAACATAATCGGCACCGCCCACAATTCGCCCAGTTTCAGCGGCGCGACGGTTTGGTACGCCTCGATAAATCTGCCCACGCTGGCGGCATCGACGCGTCCGTCGACATGAGAGACCAGTTCCACCGCGATCCCATAAACGCGCGGATAGTTCGCCGTCGATCCGCTGGCAAGCCACGGCAATTCGCGACTGTACGCCGCAGGCAGGTGCCGATGCGCAATGCGAATCTGCTCTTCAATGACGTAGAAATTGTCCAGCAGCCATTCCGCCGCCGGCACGATCCGCCGGCTTTTGCCGACCGCCGCGGCGACCATGTCGTACGTTTCGACCAGAACTCGCTGGTTTTCGTTCAGGCGGGCAAGCAGCCGGTCCCGTCCGCGCCCGGTAGCCAATTGATGGGATTCGGCCAAACTCGCGGCGTGCTGGGCGAGCTGCTCGATATTATAAAGTTCCCCGCGCAGCGGCAGCTCGTCTTCGTCGGCCGTTCGGTCAAACACCCGCGGCGCGCGCCACGGCATCAGCCATCCAAAGCGCTGCCTAATTGCGGGTATTTCGACGAGCTTGTTCACGTTTCCAATCCCAACCGGATAGATCGTTCAACGATTCTTCGATTCAAATGGTCGGGATGCGAGGGACGCCGCCTCGCGGATTTGACGGCGCGATCTCCAAATCTCATGTCACTCAACGTCGTCAAGCATAAACCCGATTCCCCCAAGAGGATAGGGAGAATCGCTCGCCGACCCGCGTTTATTTATTATTCGTCCCCTGCGATTGCATCCACAATTATTGTTCTTCCGCGATTTTCGGAAGCTTCATGGCTTTAACATTCGCCGCGCCAGTATTCCATCGGGTCGAACGATCCATTTCCCGCACGTTCCGACAATGAGGGTTTCCCCCATAACCGCGTCCGGTGCCGTTCCATACAGAATCGCGAGCTTGTCCCGATAGTGCGCCGGCGCCAGCGATGTCATCCTGAGGCCATGCAATCGGCATATGCCAATCACCGTCCGCGTCGGAGCCACCGGCGACCAGGCGGTCAGCCAACAGATTATCGATCGACAAAAACAGAACATCTAAACGATTCACCCGGACATTCGCGCCCGGCCACTTCCCGCCAGGCGCGATAGGCCTTTCACACGGAGGTCTCAAATGCTCCTTCACACGGTCATGCCCCTCGCCGCCATCGGTTACTCCCTAATCTATCTCCTCTTCGGCGGAGGACTCGGCGGCGCCCTCGTGATCTTCGTCATTGCCAAAATGTTGGGAAAGTAGCGTCACGCAAAACGCTTTCACTCTCAAACCATAGGAGTCAATCATGAATTCTCGAACCATCATCGGCGCCGTCATTTTGGTCGTCGGCGTAACCCTCCTGATCATCGGCATGAATTCGTCCCACTCCGTAACCGACCAGGTCAGCAACACCTTCATCGGCCGATTCACCCACGACACCCTCTGGTTCATCATCGGCGGCATCGCCCTGGGCGTCTTCGGCCTACTAACTCTAATCTTCGGCGTCCGAAGCAGAAACGCCTGACCGACGCAACAAACGCATTTAGTCTGCCGCCCCGCAACCTCGCGCCTTACGCACGATGAATAGGACGATCGCGGGCAGCAACCTTCTGCTAAGGCGGCCTGTCGCTAACCAAGAAATAACTTTACATATCTTTCAACGACTGTAGGTTAGGCCGAACATAGTTCCCAAGGCATAAAAATATGTGAGCGTTCGTAGGGGCTGGGCGGAGGAAGTTTCGAAATCAGGTCTCCCGTAGTTGGCGCCGCTTGGCCTTACATCTGTGTGCGCTCGCCTCTTTCGAGGGACGTCGCATGTCAATCGTTCATCCTCGCGGCATGGGCGGCCGCCGGTCACGTCGAGCCGAATGTCATCTGATCAAAGCGGTCGTGGAAGCCCTCGAACCACGGATTCTGCTGAGCACTTACACAGTCGAAAACCTATACGACGTCCCCAGTACCAGCCCAAACTACGCCAACTCGCTTCGCTGGGCGATTAATAGCGCCGACGCCGCTGGCGGCAACAATACCATTGCCTTCGCCTCCGGACTCAGCGGGACCATCAGTCTAGATGGCAGCGCCCTGGAACTCGACGACCCATCAGGGACGTTAACTATCGACGGCCCGGGGGCGGGTCTGCTTTCGATCAACGCCATCCATGAAAGCAGCGTCTTCACGGTAGACCAATACACCAGCGCTGCCATCTCCGATCTGACCATCACCGACGGTTACACCAG
>JBEKPV010000162.1:0-7417 GCA_049520395.1 Tepidisphaeraceae bacterium | reverse complement strand
AAGCCCGCTTTCATTAACCGCCACCCCATGCGCCCGCAGCGTATTCAATTGCACAACTTTCGCCTCCTCCGCATCCGCAACCTTATCGCTATGGCAAGCCGCCTTCTTCCCCTTATGGGCCAACCGGAAAATCTCCTCCTGACTGAGATTCCCGCGCTTTTCCAAAATTTCCGCACCCCCCGCGCCAACCCCAGGACTAGCCGCCGCCCGGCTCCTCGGCTGCGCCGCCTCATCCTTCCCCGAATAAAACTCCACGATCTCCTTACTAATCCGCACCGAGCACCAATCATGCCCGCACATCGCGCAGAAATCCGTATCCACTTCCAAATCCTCATCGTGGAACGCCCGCGCCAGTTCCGGATCAAAGCTCAGATCGAAATGCCGCTGCCAATTCAGCGCCGCCCGCGCCTTGGTCAATTCATCATCCCGATCGCGCGACCCCGGGATTCCCAGTGCCACATCCGCCGCATGCGCCGCGATTTTGTACGCCACGCACCCCTGTTTCACATCCTCCTTCTTCGGCAACCCCAAATGCTCCTTTGGCGTCACATAACACAACATCGAAGCCCCATGAAACCCCGCCGCCGTCGCCCCGATGCAACTCGTTATATGGTCATACCCCGGAAAAATATCCGTCACCAGCGGCCCCAGCACATAAAACGGCGCGCCGTGACAAACTTTTCTCTGCAACTTCATATTAAATTCAATCTGATCAAACGGCACATGCCCCGGCCCCTCCACCATCACCTGACACCCCTTCGCCCAGGCCCGTTCCGTCAGCTCTCCCAAGGTCGCCAGTTCCCGCAACTGCGCCTCATCCGTCGCATCCGCCAGACCGCCAGGCCGCAGCCCATCCCCCAAACTAAAGCTCACATCATATTCCCGCATGATGTCGCAGATATCGTCGAAAATCTCATACATTGGATTCTGCTTATTGTGATGGATCATCCATTTCGCCAGCAAACTCCCCCCCCGGCTCACGATCCCGATCAGCCGCTTGCGCACAAACGCCAAATGCTCCCGCAAAACCCCCGCGTGAATCGTAAAATAATCCACCCCCTGCCGAGCCTGATTCTCCAGCTCCTTGAGAATCACGTCGTAATTCAGATCCTCAATCCTCCGCCCCAAAATCATCGAATAAATCGGCACCGTCCCGATCGGCACCGTGCTGTTGCGAATGATCGCCTCCCGGCAAGCATTCAGATCGCCCCCCGTCGACAAATCCATCACCGTATCCGCCCCCCATTTCTGCGCCCACTGCAGCTTCTCCACTTCCTCATCCGTCCCGCTGGAAACCGGCGACGCCCCCATATTCGCATTGATCTTGGTCAGCCCCGCCCGCCCGATGCACATCGGCTCCAATCTGTATTTCAAATGCACTTTGTTCGCCGGAATAATCATCCGCCCCGCCGCCACTTCCGCGCGAATTTGTTCCGCCGTCAGATGCGCCTCCCGCGCGGCCACCTGTTTCATCTCCGAAGTAACCACCCCGCGCCGACCCGCTTCCAATTGCGTCTTCTCTTCCCGATCCAGCTCCCGCGCAAAATCCATCGCCGTGATTTCAGAAACCCCCGGCATCCCCGGCGTGTCCGCCGAGCTATACGCATACGCCGTCCCCACACGCCCCTTCATCGCAAACGACCCCGGACTCGTCCCCTCTCGCTCCGAAGAAGGATTATCCCCCACCGGCGGAAGCGAAATTTTCCCATCAACCGACATCGGCCCAGACATGCGCAACTCCATTATTTGTATCCGGGAAAACCGACGCAGGAAGGAACTACAACCAATCGCTTCCCTACGCCGGCATCACCCGGATCAGGTGCAAGGGTCTAATCTCAGATCGCCGCCAAAAAAAGCGGCAATCACCCCTAGCGAAAGCGCGAGTCTAGACCCCGACCCCATATTTGGCAAGCCGGAATCGGAACCACCGTCCCCCCACTTTATCGCATTTTCACCCTCTCCATTCGGGAGGAGCGAGGGTTCCTATCCATGAATTTCAGTGTCAGATAATGGCCCCGCCAGCGTTAAAATAGGCTGTCAACAGAGCGAATTTGTTTTGATTTTGTTTAGAAGAGATAACATAATATGAACACGATCGTCGGGAGTCCTCTGATTGGCTGTGCCGCTTCCTAGGGTTTGGTAAGCGTCCACCTTCACGGGGTCGAGGCATATCCCTCCTGGGTTTTATCCCAGCCTGACAACTGAAGTCTTGCCATGACGGCTAGCCCGTGCTGCTCAAATTGCAGCCAGCTCCGGCACGTCGTAAATGGCAGAAATTCGCAAAGGCTCAACCAAAGCCGCTCCGTTAGGTTGGCAGTTGTCATGCGTCAGCGAAAAATGAGTTGCCCAAGATGTGGGGGCAGTAGGATCGCCACCAGGCCCGTGGCCGAAGGGACCGACCCCGCCCAACCCGGCGCGGTCAAACGCCGGTATTGCCAAAACTGCGGCGAATCGGGCGAGAAGCTGATCCAAAAGCCGCAGGCGTACCCCAGGTCTAACGTGGCCGCAGCTGCGGCAATCGTCCTGACGCTGCTTACGTCCGGACATTAGCGCAAGGGTAGACCTGACTATTCCGATGCACGCGGCCATTTGATCGGCCCAAAAAACTTCATCGCCGCTCCCAGGCTTTCGGCAAGGATTTAAAACTGCCTTAAAAACCGCAAATCATTTTCCACGAACAGCCGAATATTATTGATCCCATATTTCCGCATCGTGATCCGTTCGATCCCAAACCCAAACGCCCACCCCGAATAAATCTCCGGATCGACCCCCACCGTTTGCAGCACATTCGGATGCACCATCCCGCACCCGCCGAGTTCCACCCACCGGCTCTTCCCGCCCGGCAGATCAAACCAGACATCCACCTCCGCCGAAGGTTCCGTAAACGGGAAAAAGCTCGGCCGAAACCTCAGCTTCGCCTCCGCCCCGAAATAAGCCTGTACAAACTGCATCACCGTGCTCTTGAGATCCACCATCGTCACGTTCTTATCCACCACCAGCGCCTCCAGCTGATGAAACATCGAAAGATGCGTATCGTCGTGCGTATCCGGCCGATACACCCTCCCCGGAATCACCACCCGAATCGGCGGCTTGCGCCCCTCCATCACCCGAATCTGCACCGTGCTCGTCTGCGTCCGCAGCAAAAGCGATGATTCCTCACCACCGCGCATCTCCCCCGACTCCGCCGAAATATAAAAATTATCCAGCGGATCGCGTGCCGGATGGCTCTTGGGAATATTCAGCGCAATAAAATTATGAAATTCATCTTCCACCTCCGGCCCCTCCGCCGTCGAAAACCCCATCCGCCCAAACAGCTCCGTCAATTCCCCAATCACTTTGCTCAAAATATGCCGATTCCCAATCCGCGGCTGCACCCCCGGCTCCGTCACATCCACCTCACTTTGAGCTTCCCCCGCCCCGGCCAGACGAGTCTTGCGAGCCTCAAACGCCGCCGTCACCCGATCCTGCAGCGCATTGATCTTCTGCCCCACCGCAGGCTTCTGATCCTTCGGCAACTGCCCCAGCAGCTTCATCAAACTCTTAATCGATCCCTTGGCGCCCAAATATTTGATCCGGAACTGTTCCAACTGACTCGCATCCGCCACCGCGCCCAATTCCGACTCCGCCGCCGAGGACACCGCATCGATTTCCGCTAAAACATCAGCCATGCAACTCCCCAATCATTTGCCAGGATACTCCGTCATTTATACATTGACGGCAGCCGGCCATTCTACGGGGGACGAGGGACGGAAGTAATGGACCTGTCAAAGCTCCCAAAACTTTCGCAAACGCAGCCAACCAGCCCAACTCCGCCGAGCGCGCCATCGCCGCCGCCAGGCCCCGCCCCAAGAACCGTTCCCGTCGTCCTCATGCCCAGCCTCGCCGACGCCTGGTTCAGCTTAGTGATCGGCCTAATCGTCCTGTTCGTCTTCCCCAACACGATTCGCTACATCCATTCTCGCGCCACTTTCGACCAGAACTACCCCGTCACCGACGGCCAGGGAAATGTCGTCCCCTACGCCCAAAGCAATCTGTTCCTCCCCGACCTGGGCATGACCATCTTCGGCATCGCCCTGATCGTCGAGGGCCTGGCCCAAATAGTCGCCCTGCGCCGTCCCGTCGTCCTCGCCGTCTTCTTCCTAACCACCGCGGCCGGCCTCTTCAACCTCTACGTAGTCATCCACATGTTTAACATCGCAGGATTCCAACTCTTCTGCGCCGTCGCCGTAGCCATCAGCGGCTACATGGCCCTCTCCCAATGGACCATCGCCAACCTCCTGCGCAAACCCCCACATTAAAGATTGTGACTTCAGTCCCCATCCCCGAACGCCCACGGCGCTGCCGTGGGCATTTTAAAAAATAACCCCGGACGTTGGGGAAAAATCGTCCGGGGCTCAGGGGAGAGAAGAGAGTAAGTTTGTGCTTCCAATAAACTATATGCGCAGTCTGGGTAAAAGTTGTAAGCTAGGAAAGATTCCCTAAGTACGGAAATCCGTTGCAATTAACGAAACCGGCTCAGATCACGCAAAAAAAAGCCGGCCGCCTGCCCCGAATTTGTCCAAACCCATCCGCCCGGGCATTTACTCCCACACCTGCAAACCCACCAGCCAAAACCCAAAAACGCTTGCGAATGCCAACCTGTTTACCCAGCTTAATTTGCCGTCCACGGCCCCATAATATTTTTGTTGTGTGACCTCCCCCAGCGCGTTAGAAATGCTACATCGATCCTGCTGAAGAGAGGGTCGTGGGTGATGGCCGGTTTGCTTCGCCACCCGGAGGCGATCCATTAGCGTTTGTTCACTAGGCAGCCTGCGTTTGGAAGCGTTGAGTTCTGGCGGATTTGTAACCCGTCGTTGCCGGTTCTGTAGCATGGCGACGATACTTGCCCACGCGAGCTAATGCATTCCAAAAGGGTTGTGGAGAAATGACCAATTCACCTCGCTCCAAATCCCCGCGTCCGCATCGAAAACGCGACAGTCTGCGCCAACTTTCCATCGCCGTCACCGAAGCGCTGGAGCGCCGCCTGCTCCTCACCGCCGTCCTCTCCGACCAAGGCATCGCCGGCGATATCGCCAAGGTCAGCCAAGTCGACGACTACACCATCATGGCCGCCGCCGGCGGCTCCATCGAAGCCTCCGTCGGCGACCCCGGCGGCTCCGCCGCCCTCGAGATGGATCTCTACGACCCAACCGGCAAACTCCTCGGAAGCGCCGTCCCCGACCCAGGCCAGACCGGCACCGTCGCCTCCCCCACCATGGTTGCCGGCACCTACACCGCCGTCGTCTATACAACCAACGACGAGACAGGCAAATACCACTTCTCCGCCGCCGCCATGCCCGGAACGCAAACCGAGGACATGCTCGATCAAGCCGGCGGTCCCGTCTCCAGCGGCAAAGGCGTCGCCGGAAATCTTGAAGGTCAACTGGATGCCTACAGCTTCGTCTCCACGGCCGGCGCCACCATCGTAGCCTCCGCGGGCGACCCCGCCTCCACCAACATGATCCTGCAAATGGATCTCTACGATCCCACCGGCAAACTCCTCCAAAGCGTCGCCGCCCCCTCCGTCGGCCAAATCGTCACGCTCAACCAGAGCGCCACACTCGGCGGCCTCTACACCATCATCGTCGAATCCCAAAACGGCGGCTCAGGAGCCTACGCCTTTTCCGAAGCTTCCCTGCCCTCCGCCATCAGCGAGGACTCCCTCGATAGCGCCGGCGGGCCCGTCACCAGCGGTCAGGTCGTCGCCGGGAATATCACCGGCCAATTGGACGCCTTCAGCCTCACCGCCAGCGTCAACGAAAATATCACCGCCACCGCCACCGACCCCACCGCCGGAATGCTCATGCAACTGGAGCTCTTCGACAAAAATGGCAACCTGCTCACCAGCGGCGAAGCCGACTCCGCCGGCGGCCAAGCCACCCTCAGCTACGACACCATCACCAGCGGCGCCTATTACGTCGCTCTGGAATCCGCCAACGGCACAGGCGGCGCCTACTCCTTCTCCGAAACCACAACCTCATTAGTCTCCATCGTCGCCACCCCCCCGCCCGCGCAAACCGCCACCGTCGGCGTTTCCAAATCTTTCTCCCTCGGCTCATTCACCGAAACCGACGCCACCGAGCCTTACTCCCTCAGCGTCAATTGGGGCGACGGCTCTCCCGACACAACGTTCATGATGACCGCCGCCGGCACCATCCCCTCCAAGAGCCACATCTTCGCCGGCGTGAACCCGTCCGACACGGTCAGCGTCACCATCACCGACAACGACGGAAATGTCTCCAACGTTTCCACCTTCGGCGTCGCCGTCACTCCCGCGCCCACGCTCACCGTAACCGCCCCGTCATCACAGTCCGCCTACGCCGGACTCGCCCATGCGTTCAATCTCGGCACCATCACCGAAACCGGCGCCACCGCCCCCTACTCCGTCAACGTCAATTGGGGCGACGGCACCGCCGATTCGATCTTCTCCGTCCCCGCCAGCGGAACGATCGCTCCGCAGGGGCATGCCTACGCCGATGTCGGCATGGACACCGTGGACGTCACCATCACCGACGCCAACGGAAACGTCTCCAACACCGCGGCCTTCAGTGTCTCCGTCGCCGCCAATCCCGGAATTTCATTCAACGTAACTCCGCCCGCCTCGCAAACCGCCACCGCCGGAACCCCCCAACTATTCACCCTCGGCTCCTTCTCCGAAACCGGCGCCACCGGCCCATTCTCCGTCGACGTCAACTGGGGCGACGGAACCCCTGACACCGTATTCTCACTCGCCAGCGCCGGAACCATCACCGCTCAAACGCACACCTTTGCCACCGCCATTTCCAAGGACACCGTCACCGTCGTAATTACCGATGCCGATGCCAATCAGTCCTCCCCGATGACATTCAGCGTTAAAGTGAAAGCCGCCACCGCCATCACCAACACCATCACCTTAACCCCTCCAGCGACCCAAACGGCGACCGCAGGAATCAGCCAATCCTTTAACCTCGGCAGTTTCGTCGAAACCAATGCCACAGCCCCGTACACGGCGTTTGTCAATTGGGGCGAAGGACAGGCCGTATCATATTTCGCAGTCGCGAGCCCCGGAACCATCCCCGCCGAAAGCTATACCTATGGCTCCGCCGGCCCCGAAACCGTCAGCGTCACCATCTTCGACTCCGACGACCACGTCTCCAACACCGCTACATTTACCGTCAATGTCTCCGGCGTCTCAACGCCCGCCCCTTCCATCGTCGTCACCCCGGCCGCCGCCCAGACCGCCACCGCAGGCCAGGCGCAATCCTTCAACTTCGGCTCCTTCACCGAAACCGGCGCAACCGGCCCCTATTCACTGAATATCGATTGGAATGACGGCACACCCGACACGATCGTCTCGCTCGCCTCCCCCGGAGCGATCCCCGCGCAAACTCACACATAC
>JBEKPV010000161.1:0-7442 GCA_049520395.1 Tepidisphaeraceae bacterium | reverse complement strand
GCAGATTCAGTCCGAGGACGAGGACAAATACCGCCCCATCCAGTGGCCGCTGATCCGGCGCCTGCTTGGGGCGCTGAGGCCTTTTCGAAAAGCCTACATTTCCGGCATCGCGATCGGACTGGCGTTCAATCTATTGGACATGCTCGGTCCGCAGTTCATCAAGGCGATCACCAACTACGGGGCGGCTTATGCGACGGGCAAATTGCCGGCGGCGTCCGTCTCGGCCGCTTGTTGGCATGTCGCCGGAATCGTGGGGCTCTGGACGCTGGTCTTTGCCGGATCGGTCATCCTCCAGCGCTATTGCATCCTGATCCTCACCCGCGCCGGCGAGAGCGTGCAGTTCCTCTTCCGCAAACGGATTTTCCAGCAGTTGCAACGGCTGTCGATGAGCTTTTACGACCGCACGCGGCTCGGCCGGATCATCAGCCGATGCACCACCGACGTAAACAGCCTGCGCGAAGTCAACGTCTGGGGTCTGTTTCAAGTCAGTTCCAATCTGATGATGATGCTCGTGGCGGCGATTTTCATGCTGCACGAAAACGTGCGGCTGTTCCTCTCCGTCTTCTGGCTGGCGCCGATCCTTTATATCCTGACCCGCCGCTATCACCGCCGCGCGGCGATCGTTTACCAAATCCAACGCGAGGGATTCACCCGCGTCAGCAGCAATCTCGCCGAGAATATCACCGGAATGCGCGTGGTCACCGCCTTCAATCGGCAGGACCCCAATCTGGATGTCTTCAACCGCCTGCAAAATATCAACACCATCAACAACATGGCCGCGGCGCGGCTCAACGGCGTCTACCAGCCGATGCTGGAAGTCGTCCGATTCTGCGGCCGATTGACCATCCTGCTTTACGGCGGGTTTATGATCGCCGACCGCCGGCTCGGCAGTTCGGGCGTCGGGTCGGTCATCGCCGTCTATCTCTATTGGGATCTCTTCATGTCCCCGGTCATCAATCTCGGAGCGTTTTACAACACTCTCATGATGGCCATGGCGGGGGCGGAGCGCGTCTTCGGGCTATTGGATATGGAGCCGGAGGTCCGCGATTTGCCCAGCGCCCGGCCCCTGCCGCGGCTGCGCGGGCTGGTGCGGTTTGAAAAAGTAACCTTCGGCTACAACCCCCAGCGGCCGGTGCTGCACGAGATCGAATTTGAAGCCCAACCCGGACAGATGGTCGCTCTTGTCGGAGCCACCGGCGGCGGGAAAAGCAGCATCATTTCGCTCATCGCCCGCTTCTATCAGCCCCAGGAGGGGCGGATCCTGGCCGATGATTTCGACATCCGCCACTGCACCGGCGACTCGCTGCATCAGCAGATGGGGCTGGTCCTGCAGGTGAATTATCTCTTCAGCGGCTCCGTGCTGGACAACATCCGCTACGCGCGCCCCGAGGCGAGCGACGAGCAGGTGATCGCGGCGGCCAGGGCGATCGGGTCGTACGATTCCATCATGACCCTCGCCGACGGCTTTCACAGCGACGTCGGCGAGCGCGGCGCCAATATGTCGCTGGGCCAGCGGCAGCTCATCTGTTTCACCCGCGCGTTTCTAGCCGATCCCCGCATCTTCATGCTCGACGAGGCAACCAGCGCCGTCGACACCGCCACGGAAATGATCGTGCAGCGATCGCTGGAAAGATTATTGGAAGGCCGCACGACCTTTATCGTGGCGCATCGCCTGAGCACCATCATGCGGGCGGACATGATCCTGGTGATCGATTCCGGCCGGATCATCGAGCGCGGGACGCACCGCCAGCTCCTGGCGGCGGGGGGAAAATACGCCCACCTTTACGAACAATTCGTCCATGAATCCCCCTGATCGCGCCTCCAGCGCGCGGCGAATTGATTGCAAGGATTGCACAAAATGGGCAATCGATTCCCCCCGATCAGTAGGGCTGTCCGATAAGAATCCGGTGCAATGGCCGAAGGGCGTCAATTCGAACCAAGATTGACATCAAGTCGCGATTGCGCGAATCCGATCAAAACGTTGGCACTATATGAAACTGAGGAGCCATAAATTCATTTCGGGGTCACGGCGTCGGGGCGCGGCGATGATTTTCGTGCTGATCGCCTTTGTGGCGATGGCCGGATTTTTGGGTTTGGCGGTGGACGTGGCGCGCGCTCAGGCCGCCAAGGCCGAATTGCATCGCATCGCCGATGCCGCCGCGCGCGCCGCGGTGGCGAATCTCTCCGGCGGCACCACCGCTGCTCAGAACGCCGCGGTTCATATCGCGGCGGAGAACACCGTGGACGGTGCCGCGATCACGCTGAATACGAGCAGCGATATCGTGATCGGCAATTGGAACTCTTCGACCAGCACGTTCACCTCCGGCGGCACGCCGAACAATGCCGTGGAGGTTTTCGCCCGCCGTACGACGGCGCGCGGGAATCCGATTCCGCTGCTTTTCTCCAGTCTGGTGGGTGTAAGCACCGTGGACGTTTGGGCCTCGTCCATAGCGGCGCTGGTCACCGTGCACACCTCCACGCAGACGGTCTACGGCACCAACAATCTTTGGCTCTCCGGCGAGCCGGCCGGCACGACGGCCAGCGAACCCGACGCCGAATATCCCGACTCCGACCATCGATGGAAATACGACCTCGCCGGTACCTACGGCGGAACGGATTCGTCGAAAAACTATTCCACCGACTATTCCTCCGGTCAACCCTATAGTTCTCCCGCGCAGGTCAGCTTCGCCATTAGCTCCGGCGACATCATCTCGGTCAGTGTGCCGACCAATTCGAGTAATGAGGTCTCCAAAGGCCCCGGCGACGACGAGGGCTACGCCAACGGCACCGACGTGACTAAGGGTGGCACCGTCTCCATCGACCAGGACGAGGCGGCCGACGGAGTTGAGGAACACGAGATTTCCGATATCACGACGCCCGGCGACACAATGGTCGCGGTCTTCCTGAACAACAACGTCCCCGATGATGGCACCGCGCCTACCCCGCTGGACTTCTCCACTCAGGCCGAGCGCGATTACACGTCGCTCTCGCCCCAGCTCCAGCAGTCGTTCTACGCCGGCACGGGCACCACCAGCACCGGATCCACGCAGACGATCACCGCGCCCGCCGGCGCCACGCGGCTATTCCTGGCCTCCATGGACGGCCACGAAAACAGCAACAACAGCGGCAACTACACCGCCACCATCACCGACCAGGAAATCGTCACCGTACAGTAATCGGCGCGGGCGGTGGGGCGCGACTCGGGACCTCACATTCGAATCCATTGAACTCGATTGGACGAGGCGGCTTTTGAATCGTATGTCGTCCGTGGCAGTCGCATCGTCCATCCGTTGGGCGGGCGTCTGATAAAGGAGTTGGTTTTGGGGTTAAACGGGCATGCGGCGGATAAGTGACGTTAAGTCCCGGCGACATCGACCCGATCACAAAGCACGTGGTGTTATGATGTTGACAATTAAAAAATCGAGGGCGATTTCCCATCGCCGCGGCGCGGCATTCGTCTACGTGATCCTGGTCATGACGGCGCTGTTCGCGTTTTTAGGCCTCGCCGTCGACATGGCGCGGGCCGAGGTCGCCAAGAGCGAATTGCGCCGCGTCGCAGACGCCGCCGCCCGCGCCGCGGTCTCGCAGATCGCCGTGGGCACCAGCGCCGCCCAGACGGCGGCGACCTCCGTTGCATCGCAAAACTATGTGGACGGCGTCCCCATCACGCTAAATCTTTCCGACATCATCGTCGGCAATTGGAATTCGACAACCAACACCTTCACCGCCGGCGGCACCCCGAGCAACGCCGTGGAGGTCTACGCTCGCCGCACGACGGCCAACGGGAATCCCATCTCGCTTCTGTTTGGAAAAATGATCGGAGTGAGCACGGTGGATGTCTGGGCCTCGTCGATCGCCGCTCTGGTGACGGTCCAAACCAGCACGGAATATATTTCTTCCCACGGAGATCCCTGGCTCGCCGGCGAACCCGCGGGCACCCTGGCCAGCATGCCCGACACCGATTACGACACACCCCGCGCGAACGACACCCACCCGTGGAAGTACGATATCGCCAATCCCTCGGCGGTTGCGGCGGCGGTCTCCTCCGCCGGAAGTTCGGGAACCTATACGCCGCCGGAGGACCCCAGCAAGGTGGAGTGGACCGACTACGCCAAGGACGAGCCGTATGGTTCTCCCACGGAATTCCAATTGGACGTGACGCCGGGCTCCGTGGTTCAAATCTCGGTTCCGGTCAACTCATCCAACGAAGCGAATAACCAGGGCTTTCTGGACAACGGCTCGGCGAACACCTACGCCAACGGAGACATGGGCGGGTCGTACGCCTATTACAGCGACGACGCCGCGAATCCGACGCTCCCCGAGGGGACCACGACCACCAGCGGCTCGGAACACGGAATATCGAATATCATCGCCCCCATTAATTCCGTGATCGGCGTCTTCATGGATCAAACCGGGTCCACCAACGGCGCCGACAACGAATCCACGCCTTCCGGCACTGACTATAGCGCGACGGGCGCGACCGATTACACGACGATGGAGCCGCAGATCAATCAATCGTTCTACGTCGGCGACGGGCAAAACAGCTCCGGCGAGCAGCAAACCATCGTGGTTCCAAACAACGCCTACGCGCTGTTCCTGGGCACCATGGACGGTCACGAATGGAGCAACAACGTCGGCGGCTTCACCGCGACGATCACCCAGTTGCAGATCACGACCGTCCAGTAGCCCTGCTTCAGGGCCGCCGCTTCAGTCGATCCCAACCTCCCCACCCCCCGACTTCACAGCGCCCCCCGGCCAGCGCCGACGGCACGGGCGTTATATCCCTCCCATTTTCCCGCCGGTTTCGGTTTTCGACTGCAAAATCTCTCGATCTTTAATGACCCGCCGGGCCTTTGCGGGGCATACTCCTGACACCAACGGGGTATGAACTTATGAAGGCTCACATCAATTTGAGCCGGCGATCTCGCCGGCGCGGCGTGGCGATTATTTACGTCATGCTTTCGTTTGTGGTGCTCATGGCATTCGTCGGCCTGGCGGTGGACTTGGCGCGCGCCGAAGCCGCCAAGACCGAACTCCAGCGCGACGCCGACGCCGCCGCCAGGGCGGGGGCTTCGGCGCTTCTCACCGTCGGTTGGGATAAACCCGGCGGCGCCGACGCCGCTATGACCGCAGCTATTAACGTGATGACCTTCGTCAACAGCACCAAAGAACCCAATTACGTTGACGGCTCCTCCATGAAGGATGTCAGCGCCGGAAACCAGTATTTCGACGCCACCGTTGGGAACTACAACAGCCGCGACCTGCAGGTCGGTAATTGGAATTTTACCAGGCATGCTTTTACGGTCGGCGGTTCGCCAACGAACGCCGTGCGGGTTTGGGCGCGGCGAACCACCGCCGATGGCGATCCAATTCCCATGCTCTTTACTTCGCTGTTAGGGCGTAAGACGGTCGACGTTTGGGCCGTCTCCATCGCGGCGGTCGCCAACCTCACGGACGGCGCTCCCGCCGACGGCTCATCCTCGACAGACGCGGTCGCGCAACAGACCGTGGGGGGTAACTACAATCCTTATCTCGCCGGCGCGCCCGCATGGAGCCCCACTGCCAATCAGAACGAAGCGTATCCCACGGGCGTGAAGGGAACTTACGCCAGCGCGCCTGAGGAAGCGACGAGCAATTACGACACCACGCAAAGCACTCCATCCGATCCAAACCCTGACCTATATCAAGACACCAACACCACGCTAGATACGGAACACCCGCTTGAATACGACGTGGCGGATCCGAACGCCGTGGGCGGAAACGTGCCCGGTACTGAAAGTAAGGATGACCCGAAAGGTGATCCGTCGGAGTCGCCGCTTCAGTTAACGACCACGGACGGCGGTGAACTTCCGTATCAGGCCGGCGACACGGTTCAGATTAACGTCCCGACTCCCTATGACGGTGATTCCAACAATCTCGTGACCAACGACAATGGTGAAAAGCCGATCACCGACGCCAACGGCCAGCAGCCGAGCCAAGGCAACGATTACTCGCAGGTGTATGAAGACGTCGGCGCCACACCAAATAACTCGCCCGAGTTCAACCAGTACGCCGCCTATTCCAACGATCCGCAGGCCAATTATACGGGCGACCCAACCCAGGCCACGACGACCAATTTGTCCACCGATTCATCGGATGACGACGTGGTTCACGGTACCGAGAACAACTTGACCAACGTCGCCGCCCCGCTCAACTCGGTTTTGGCCGTCTTCCTCCCGCCCGCTACGACGGGAAATACCGATACGACCTCTCCTCCGCCGAGCCAGGGAAACAATACGCCCGGCGGTTATGACTTCAGCTCCCAAACCGCTCGCGATTACACGTCGATTTCGCCGCAGACTCAGCAGGTCTTCTATGCCGGCAGTGGTCAGACCAGCACCGGATATACGCAGAACATCGTGGTCCCGAACCTCCCGCCCCCGCCCAACGGCAGCGCGTATAAGTACAATGTACCGCGTTTGTACCTGGGAGTGATGGACGGGCAGGAATGGGCGAATAACGCCGGCAAATTCTCCGGTATCACGATCAACATTCTTCGCGTCGAATTGGTTCAATAGATTTCCCCGCATGCCCGAATAACAGCCGGGTCCCATTCCATCGGGCCCCGGCTTCTTTTTTGCGCCCCGCGCCGCGCCTCTATCCGGCCGTGACGAAGCGCGATATTCTTCCATCGTCGGTCAACGGAGGATCGGCGTGGTTAAGATCGCCATGATCGGCGCCGGAAGCGTCGTATTTTCAAAAAATCTCACCTGCGATATTCTCAGTTGTCCCGCTCTGCGCGGGGCGACGATCTGCTACATGGACATCGATCCCGATCGCCTGGCGGTCGGGGCCGCGATTTGCCGCAAAGTCGCCCGGGCGCTGGGGGCCGAGCCGATGATTGAGGCGACGCCCGATCGCCGGGCGGCGCTGGCCGGGGCGGACTTTGTCATCAATATGTGCCAGGTGGGGGGGTTCGATTCGACGCTGATCGACTTTGAGATTTGCCGAAAATATGGGCTGCGATTCACCATCGCCGACACCACCGGTCCCGGCGGAATCTTTCGCGCTCTGCGCACGTTTCCCATGCTCCAGCAACTTTGCCGCGAAATGCTGGAACTCTGCCCCGGCGCCTGGCTGCTGAATTATTCCAATCCCCTCAGCATGAACATGCGGACGATCGCTCACGCCGGCCAGACCCGGGCCGTGGGGCTTTGCCACAGCGTGCAGGGAACGTTCGCCGATCTCATGGCGTATCTCGGCGAAGACCCGAAAAGCGCGGATTTCCTCTGCGCCGGCATCAATCACATGGCCTTCTACCTCAAATTGGAAAAAAACGGCGTCGATCTTTATCCGCGCCTTTTCGAGGCCATGCAGCGCTACGACATATATAAGAGCAACCCGGTGCGCTTCGAACTGATGAAACGCCTGGGCTATTTCGTAACCGAAAGCTCCGAGCACAA
>JBEKPV010000160.1:0-13223 GCA_049520395.1 Tepidisphaeraceae bacterium | reverse complement strand
CCATGGCCAGGTCGATGTTCAAGTGATGCTTGAAGATTATGACGAAGAGGGCCCAGAGGGCGGCGGCGAGCAGGAGCCAGGCGGAGCGTGTCGCGGTGCGTTTCAGGCGGTCGGCCAGTGGCTCATTCATCCATTCGTGCCAGAAGAGGAGGAGGAAAGCGGCGGCGAGGATTCGTTCGTGGGCGAGCATGCCGATGAAGACGCAGGCGGCGGAAACAGGGGCGGAGGAGATGGTCATGGCGAGCAGGAGGAAGAGGGAGCCGAGACTGTCCTGGAAGCCGGCCCAGGTCTGGCTGGTGAGGCAGGCTAGGGTGAGACTGAGGAGCAGGGTTGCCAGGAAGGCGGTGCTGGGTTGAGTGCGCTTTCTTAAGTAAATGTAGGAGATGCAGTAGATCAGGGGGTTGGCGAGGGGAGAGACCAGGACGCTGGGGCGGCCGCGGAGGTGAGTGTAATAGGCGATCAGGGGGCCCAGGATTCGGAAGCGGGTTTGGTCCCAATAGGGGTCGAGGTGGAGGTTCCAGGGGTTGTAGGTGAGGGGGAGCTAGCTGTTGGTGAAACGGTCGTTGGGGGAGGTGCGGGAGAGCTGGCCGAAGAGGGCGGTGATGATTTCGGCGGGGTAGGCGAGGAAAAGACAGGTTGCGGTGATGGTGGCGAGGAGGAGGAGGAGGGTCAGGGGTTGGCCTAGCTTGGATTCGGTTTTCGCGATCAGGGTGTCGAGGCGGTTGGGGGGGGCGGTTTGCATGGGGTTTGCGAATTTTTTGGCGCGCGGATTTTACGGGATGGGGGGGAGGAATTTAAAGTTTTGCGCGCGCGGGGGAATACGTCGAGCTGCGCTCGACCGCTAAATATGGGTGGAAGAGAGGGGGTGTGGGATTAGGAGCCCCATTTCTTTCCTAGGTCGTCGATTCCGGATTTTTTTAGGTCTTCGGGGGTCATTGTGGGGTGGACTCTGACCTCGGCGTTGAATTGGAGGAACCAGGGCTCGGCCAGGGAGGGAATCTTGGAGGCATCGGATAAATCGACGGCGAGGATGCCGGTGCGACGGCCTTCGAGCTCGGTGAAATAAGCGGCTTCGGGTTTGATGGCTTCCAGAATGCGGCCCATTTTGGCGCTGGCGGAGCCGTTGCGGACGTAGGTGTTGAAGGGTTCGTTGGGAAGGCTGACAAAGAGGAGCACTCGCATGTTCATCTCCGGTTGGTGAGGCGGGATTAGAGCAAAGGAATGTTTGAGCGTCAAAGCTTTTTTTATTTAGCGCAGAGGACGAGGAGGGTCTGGTCATCGCGGGAGCGGACTTTGAGGGTGTGGCACTGGAGGGCGGTCATGAGGCTGTCGAGGATTTCGGAGGCGGAGCCGTGTGCGGCGAGGAGTGCGGATTTGAGTCGGTCTTCGCCGAACTGGTCGCCGGCTTCGTCCCGGGCTTCGGTGATTCCGTCGGTGAAAAGGATGAGGACGTCGCCGGGCTGGAGTTGTTGGGTGTAGGACTCGTACTTTGTTTCGGGTAGGACGGCGAGGGGGATGTTGCCGACTTGATTGAGTTCGGTGACTTGGTTTCCGCGGCGGAGCATGGGGGGATTGTGGCCGGCGCGGGAATAGGTGAAGGTTAGCTTGGCGGGGTCCCAGATGGCGAGGATGGCGGTGACGAAGGAGTGCTCGATGCGCGTGTCGGCGAGTTGGGTGTTGGCGTAGGTCATGGGGTGGGAGGGGTTGAGGGCGGTGACGTCGTGATCGAGCGTTTCGGGATAGGTGTGGAGGATGGCGTGTAGCATGGCGGCGACGACGGCGGCGGAGGGTCCGTGGCCGGAGGCGTCGGCGATGAGGAGGACCCATTTACCTTCGGGGATTTCGACAGCGTCGTAGAGATCGCCGCCGGCGCGGGCGAAGGTTTGGCTGATGGCGGCGAAATCGAGGCGTGGGATTTGAGGGGTGGATTCGGGGAGGAGGGCGCGTTGGATGTCGGCGATGCGGCCGACTTCGGCGTCGATGAAGGCGTTGGCGCGGCGGAGATCGCCGAGGGCCTGTAGATTTTTGAGGGCGGTGCTGATGAGGCCGAGGCGCATGACCATGTTTTCAAGGAACTCGATATCGAAGCCGTCGGGTTCGTGGCGTAGGACGACGACCCAGTTATCGGGGTCGCCGAAGGCGCCGGGGGAGGCGGCGGCGCTGTGGTAGGTGGAGAGTTCGGGGTACATGGGGTCTTGGGGATCGATTTGGAGATCGTGGAGTAAGGAGGGGGCTTGGCGTGCGAAGATTTGGGGCATGAAGCCGCCGGTGCGGACGGGGACGTTTTGCCAGATCCAGGGGCTGTTGTTGGGGACGGCTTCGACGCCGTCTTCGCGCCAGACATGGGTGATGCGAAAACAGCCGGGGGGTAGAGCGGTGGTGTTGGCTTCGACGTAACAAACTTGCTGCTGATAGGCGCGGCGAATGGCGCCGAGGATGGCGAGGAGAGCTTCGCGGGGTTCCATGTCGGTGCGCATGAGGCGGTCGATGTCGCGGATGACATCGATTCTGGGGTTTCCGGCGGTGGGGAGGAAATTGAGGGTGGACATTTGGGAGGATTGTAGGCGGGGGAGAAGCTGTAGAGGATGAGGAAAATTCATAGTTGCTAGTTGCTAGTTGCTAGTGAATCGAAATGGGTTCGTGGCAGCGACACGTCGATGTATTTCTTCGCGTTCTTCGCTTCTTCGCGGTAAATCTAATTTTTTACCGCGAAGAAGCGAAGGACGCGAAGAATAGAAATACTTTTTCTGGGGTTGTGATTATGGGGCGGAGGAGAAGTGTGGTTACGTTCGGGGGGAGGGGGATTGGGGGGCGGGTTTTATTTGGAGCTGATTGTTTCGGGAGAGGTCGGCCAGGACCTGGGCGGGGACGGTGGCGCGGAAGGTGACGCGGGAGCCGCGGAATTTTCGGTCGTGGACTGTGGTGCGGGTTTCGATGAATGAAATCAGCTTGCCGTTGGTGGAATCGGTGAGTAACAGAACCTCGGCGAGTTGGCCGCGGACTATTTTTTCTACCGCCTCGTGGAGATCGCCGATGCCGCGGCCGGATTTGGCGCTGATGGGGATGGCTTGGGGGTGGAGGGTTCGCCATTCGGGGAATTTTTCCTGGCCTTCTGGGGTGTCGATTTTGTTGAGTAATAGGATTTCGGGTTTTTCCGAGACGCCGATCTGGGTGAGGACTTCGTGGACGGAATCGAATTGCTGCTGGGCGTGGGGATGGCCTACGTCGAGAACGTGGAGGAGGAGGTCGGCGTGGACGGCTTCTTCGAGTGTGGCTTTGAAACTGGCGACTAGATTGTGGGGGAGATCGCGGACGAAGCCTACGGTGTCGGAGAGGAGGACTTGTACGCCGCGATCGACTTTCCAGGATCGGGTTTTGGTGTCGAGGGTGGCGAAGAGTTTGTCGTCGGCGTAGGTTCCGGCGGCGGTGAGGGTGTTGAAGAGAGTGCTTTTGCCGGCGTTGGTGTAGCCGACGATGCAGATGGTGAAGTGGTCGGCGGTTCGAGCGGCGACTTCGCGGGATTTTCGGCGCTGGATGCGGGCGATTTCGTCTTTGAGGCGATCGACGCGTTTGCGGACGAGTCGGCGGTCGATTTCGAGTTGTTGTTCGCCGGGGCCGCGGGTGCCGATGCCGGCGGGAGCGCCGCCGGCGATTCGTTCGAGGTGGTTCCACATCTGGGTGAGGCGCGGGTAGGTGTACTGCATCTGGGCTAGTTCGACCTGGAGCTTGGCCTCGTGGGTTTGGGCGCGGGTGGCGAAGATGTCGAGGATCAATTCGGAGCGATCGAGGACTTTGATGCCTTCGAGGCGCGGGCTATCGGCGTGTTTGTTGATGGTGCGTTCGAGGGCGCCGATCTGGCCGGGGGAGAGATCGTTGTCGAAGATGACGACGTCGGCTTGCTGCTGGACGGCGAGGTCGGCGATTTCGATGACTTTGCCGGAGCCGACGTAGGTGCCGGCGTCGATTTTGTGTCGGCGTTGGAGGATTTGTCCGACGACTTTTGCGCCGGCGGTTTGTGCGAGGGAGGCGAGTTCGCCGAGCGGATCGCGGGGATCGGCGGTGGATCTGGGGAGGATGACGCCGACGAGGACGGCGCGTTCCTGGCGGACGGAGAGTTTGGTGCGCTTTAGTTCGGACATGGCCGGCCGAGGCGGAAACTCGAAATTCGAATGACGAATAACGACTGACGAAACTCGAAATTCGAATGACGAATAACGAATGAAAGACGCATTCCTTACTGGCCTTTATTTAGCATTCAGCATTCTGCATTTTTCATTTTTCCATTTGTTTGGCTCCTATGGCGCTGGCGGTGGCGTGGGTTTCTATGTGGGAGAGGGTTACGTGCCAAACGGTGATGCCTAGGTCGCGGGCGATTTTGGCGCATTCGCCGGTGAGTTTTATTTGGGGTTGGCCGGTGGGGTCTTTGATGATTTCGATGTCGGTCCAGGCGATGCCGCCGCGCCAGCCTGTGCCTAGGACTTTGAGGACGGCTTCTTTGGCGGCGAAACGGCCGGCGAGGTGCTCGAAATAACGCTTGGGGTTGGCGGAGCAGTATTGCTGCTCGGCGGGGGTGAAGACTCGGTCGAGGAAACGCTGGCCGTGCTCGTCGGCGAGGCGGCGGATGCGGGTGGTTTCGACGATGTCGATTCCGTGGCCGATGATGGACATTTGTGCACAGTACACTGGCGGGCGGGGAGGGGGCAATTGGTTGGGGGGGCGGTCGTAAATACGGGCGTGTTGTGATAATTTGGGGGGGACCCACGGCGGCGCCGTGGGCGTTCAAAAACATTCGGAGCGACTTGTGAATAGATGGGCTGCGATCTTTGGTTTGGGCTTTTTGATTCTGCAGGGATGTGGCGACGGCGAGGAGACGGTTTCCGTTACGGAGGCGCCTGCGCCGGCGGCGCTGGCGCCGATTCCGAATGAAGTGGTGGCGCGGATTCGGGGGAATCCTATCACGATGGAGGACATTCAGCCGGTGCTGGTGGAGGGGTATGGGCTGAACGTGGTGCTGCTGCTGGTGCAGCGGGAATTGGCGCGGGAAGAGGCGGCTAAGCAGTTCGGGGTTGGATTTGGGGACGACGCAGCCGTCGGATGAGGATTTGACGCCGGAGCAGACGGAGGCGCTGTTGGATCAGGTTTTGTCGCAGCAGCATATGAGCCTGGCGGAGTTTGGGGTGCTGATGGAGATCAATGCGTATTTGCGGAAGGTGGCGGAGCCGGAGGTTACGGCGGAGATCACGGATGACGCGGTGCGGAAGCATTTTAATGCGCTGTATGGGGAGAAGGTGGTGGTGCATTACATCGTTTGCGGGAATATGAGCGAGGCGGCGGATGTGCGGAGGGATCTGGCTTCGGGGAAGAGTTTTGAGGACGTTGCGCGGGCGCGGAGCCGGGACCGGGAATCGGCGATGAATGGGGGGGAGCTGCCGCCGTTTACGTTGCAGGATAATCGGTTTCCGCCGGAGTTTAAGCAACTGGTTTTTCTGCTGCAGAAGGGGCAGATTTCTGATCCGCTGCAGATTGGGACGTTTATTTATATTGCGAAACTGGTGGATCGGATTCCGCCGGAACATGCGAAGTTTGAGGATTACAAGGATGCGGCGAGATGGAAATCGAGGACCCGGTCCTGCGGAAGCAGTGGGAAGATCGAGTGGATCGGAAGAATGGGCAAATTAAGGATCTGAGGGAGATTCGGAAGGAATTGGATCGGGAACATGTGGGGACGACGGAACCGGCGGCGGGTCCGTAGGTTTTTTTTGGAAATGAGGCGGGACGCAAAAGGCTTGGGGCGACGCTACAATGTTGGGCGATTATGAGTGATCAACCGTTTAAGATTGATGTTTCGGCGCGGATTGCGCGGTTGCCGCCTTATTTGTTTGGGCGGATCAACAAGATGAAGTACGACAAGCGCGTGGCGGGTGTGGACATCATCGATTTGGGGATGGGGAATCCGACTGATCCTACGCCGGACGCGGTGGTGCAGAAATTGGCGGAGGCGGCGACGGATCCGCGGAATCATCGGTATAGCGTGAGTAACGGGGTTGCGGGTTTGCGCAAGGAAGTGGCGAAGAAATATCGGCAGAAGTATGGGGTGGAACTGAATCCTGAGACGGAGGTGATTGCCACCATCGGGAGTAAGGAGGGGTTTTCGCATTTGTGTTTGGCGCTCTTGGGGCCGGGGGATACGGTGGTGGTGCCGGACCCGGCGTTTCCGATTCATGTGTATGCGGTGGCGATGGCGGGGGCGAATGTGATTCGGGTGCCGCTGGGGAATGACCAGGCTTTTTTGGATCGGATTGAAAAGGTGATCGAGGGTTTGTTCCCGACGCCGAAGCTGCTGATTTTGAACTATCCGCATAATCCGACGAGCGTGACGATCGATCCCGGGTTTTGGGAGCGGGCGATCGCGCTTTGCCGGAAGCATGGGATCATGATCATCAGCGATCTGGCGTATGGGGAGATTTGTTTTGACGGGTATCAGGCTCCGAGCTTTCTGGCGGCGGAGGGGAGCAAGGAACTTGGGGTGGAATTCACGACGATGTCCAAGAGCTACAACATGGCGGGGTGGCGGATCGGATTTTGCGCGGGGAATTCGGAGATGGTGAAGGCGCTGGCGACGATCAAGGGGTATTACGATTACGGGATTTTTGCGCCGATTCAGATCGCGAGCATTATCGCGATGCGGGAACATGGGACGGCTCCGGAGGAACAGAGCAAGATTTATCAGCATCGGCGGGATGTGGTTTGCCGGGGACTGGATCGGCTGGGTTGGACGTATGAGAGGCCGCGGGCGAGCATGTTCGTTTGGGCGAAGATTAAGGCGGAGCATCTTAAGGGGGAGGGGACGATTGAATTCTGCCTGCGGATGATGGAGGAGGCGGAGGTGGCGCTGTCGCCGGGGCGGGCGTTTGGGGAGAATGGGGAGAATTATGTGCGGATCGCGCTGGTGGAGAATGACCAGCGGCTGAAACAGGCGATGGCGAATCTGGAGAGGGCGCTGAATCCGCGGCAGCCTCGGCGGAAAGAAAAAATGATGAATGCGGAATGAGTTGCCAGTTGCTAGTTGCTAGTTGCTAGTTGGGGTTTTTTGTCCCTTTTTTTGTTGGGTGCACAGATCGGCATAGAGAAGGGCCGATGGCTATTGATGATGCTGAATTGCTGGCTGCGGTGGTGCGGAATCGGGATTCCGAGTCGTTTAAGGCGCTAATGCAGCGGCATATGGGGTTTGTGTACGCGGCGGCGCTGCGGCAGAGTTGGAATCGGGCGGGGGCGGACGATATCACGCAGGCGGTGTTTTTACTGCTGTGGCAACGGGCGGGGAGCATCGGGGCGGGGGTTCCCATCAAAGCGTGGCTGTTTAAGGCGACGCGCTATGTCGCGGCGAATGCGCGGCGCGCGGAGGGGCGGCGAACGATCCACGAAAGGGAGGCGGCCGTCATGCGAACGGAAAACATTTCGCCGGCGGTTGCGGCGGAAATTTCACCGGTTTTGGACGATGCGCTGGCGAGTTTGCCAGAGCGGGATCGGCGGGCGGTGCTGTTGCGATATTTTGAGGATCAGCCGCTGGCGATGGTTGGAACGAGCCTGGGGGTTTCGGAAGAGGCGGCGAAGAAACGGGTTTCGCGCGCGGTTGGGAAATTAAAGCGGTTTTTTGCGCGGCGCGGGGTGGATGCGGGGTTGGAGATTTTGCCGGGGGTTTTGGCGAGTCATGCGACGCGGGCGTGTCCGGCACAATTGATGCAATCGGTGTTGCAGCTGGCGTCGGGTGGAGCGGCGCAGGGGCCGGCAGTTTCATTGGCTAAAGGAGCGAGCAAAATGATGTTTCGAAATCGGATGAAAATTGTGGTGGTGAAATGTTTGGTCGTGATGGGTTGCGCGGGGGCGGTTGCGGCGGCGGTGATGACGGAGGACTCGGGGACGAGTACGCCGGCGCCGATTGTGGTGGCGCAGGCGCAGACGGATTCGAGCGCGGCGACGGAAGCGGAGGATCCGGATTACCAGGCTTGCCGGGGGGTTTTGCAGGGGATTATCGATGCGTATCAGCAGAACGATGAGCAGAAGCTGCAGTCGCTTTTTTACGCCGACCCGGAAATCGGGGGGAATTTTATGAGCGATCTTGAGATCGCGACGGAGGCGGATTTGGCGGCGTTTCGGCTGAGGAAGGCGGCGCTGGGGCGCTTTGGGCCGCTGGCGATGGATTTGAATACGCGGACGAGTTACCTGGAGTCGTATATGCTGGATGTTTTGGCGCGGTCGGGTCCGGGGGATCTGACGGTGCAGAATGATTCGGCGAGTTTGGTGCCGCCGGCTGGGGTGCCGGGGGTTTGGCCGAGTTCGCCGGTTTGGTTTCGGCAGGTGGGGGATGTTTGGAAACTGGATGTGGGGCAGTGCATCAAGATATCGCACAAGGTGGCTCGGCGCGAGCCGGTGGCGGGGGAAACGGAGGACCAGGTGTATGCGGCTTACGTGCGGGAACTGGTGGGAAAATTCAACGCGATTTCGGATGGGATCGATCAGGGGAGGATCAGGGATTTGGTGGAGGCGCAGGGGGACGTGGATCGTATTTTTGCGGATATGCAGGGGGAATATGTGAGGGGGGCGACGATTCGGATTTTGCCTCGGTGACACGGGGGGAAAGTCCCACGGCGGCGCCGTGGGCGTTCTGGGGGGAGGGAGGGGCGGGGATTTTTTTGTCGGTTTTTTGGGGGGGCGGGCATTGAATGGGTAGAGGGCCGCGCTTGGAAACCGATGATTCCATACTTTTGAATGCGTATGTTCGGGATGGAGACGGTGACGCGTTTGGGCGGCTCGTGGAGCGGCATACGGACTTTGTTTATGCGGCGGCGATGAGGCAGTCGGGGAATGGGGCGGCGGCGCAGGATATTACGCAGGCGGTTTTTCTTCTTTTGTCGCAACGAGCGGGGTCGGTGAAGTCGCCGGGGTCGCTGAAGGGGTGGCTGTTCACGGCGACGCGGTATGTGGCTTCGGCGGCGCGGCGGTCGGAGATGCGGAGGGCGCGGCGAGAGAAGGAGGCGGCGGCGATGCGTCCGGAGATTGGAGAGGAAAAAGAGTCGGCGGGGGCGGTGGAATTTTTGGATGATGCGCTGGCGAGTTTGCCGGAGAAATATCGGCAGGCGGTTTTGCTGAGATATTTTGAAGAGCGGCCGATCGCGGTGGTTGGGCAGGTTTTGGGGATATCGGAAGACGCGGCGCAGAAGCGCGTTACCCGAGCGATCGGACGGATGAGGGATTTTTTGAGTCGGCGGGAAGTCAAGGTGACGGAGTCGTCACTGCCCGGGGTCATGGCGGCGGAGGGGGCGCGGAGGGCGCCGGCATTTTTGGCGAAGATGACGGTGCAGACGGTTTTCAAGTGCACGGCTGGGGGATCGAGTCCGTCTATTTCATTGGCCAAGGGAGCGAGTCATATGATGGTGCGAAATCAGCTTAAACTTGTGGCGCTGAAGATTCTGGCGGCGACGGTGTTCGTGGGAGGGGCGACGGCGGCGGTGGTGACGCAAGAATCGCGTCCGGCGGCGCCTGTGGGGGCGGGCCCGGTTGTGGTTGCGCAGGCGGAGACGGAGACGGCGCCGGTTGCGGATGCGGAGGATCCGGAATTTCAGGCGTGCCGGGGGGTTCTGCAGGGGATCATCGATGCGTACGAGCATGACGATCTTGAGAAGCTGCAGACAATTTACTACGCCGACCCGGCGACGGGCGGGCGGATCATGGAGGATGAGAAAATCTGTTCGGCGGATGATCTTGCGGGGTATCGGGTGGTGAAGACGGCGATCGCACATTTTGGGACATCGGCGATGGGTTTGTTCACGCGGAATTCGCCGATTGAGGGGATGGCATTGGATGTTCTGGCGCGCGTTAAGCCGGAAGACATGTCGGTGGAGGACGATTGGGTGGTGATCACGCCGCCCTACTCGCCGCCGGGGCTGTGGCCGCATTCGCCGCTGTATTTTAAGCAGGTTGGGGATACGTGGAGGCTGGACATTGGGGAGAGCTGCCGAATTGTGCACTCGGCGGCGCGGCGACATCCGGTGGTGGGGGAAACGGAGGAGCAGGCGTTTGCCGCCAGCGAGGGGGAAATGGCTAACCAATTTAATGCGATCGCGGAGGCGATCGATCGAGGCGAAATTAAGGACGTGGTTGAGGTGCAGGCGCGGCTGGATCAGATGTTTTCGGAATTGAGTAATGAATACAGCCGGTTTGGGGTCAACTTCATTCCGCGGTGAGTTGTCGCGGGGGGATGAGGGTAATGCATCCTTAACGGTTGGTTTGTTAGGATGCGCGTAACGGGGTGGCGATGTCGGGCCTGATGCGATTGAAATTCTGGCAGTGGACGATCGCGGGGGTGGCGATCGGGTTTGTGCTGGGGTATTTGCATGCCAATGGGGATTTTGTGCCGCGTGATCCGGCGGCACGGGTGGATTTGGTTTTTTTTGCGAAGCAGGTGCATGCGCCGCCGATGGCGGATGGGGAGTTGCATGTATCGGATGTGATCCTGTATCCGATCGAGGATGGGATTCAACTGGTTACGTTTGAATCGGCGGAAACGGATTCCAATTCAGCTCCTGTAGTCAAGTTCCGATTTTTCTATTCGGATCGAACGAATATCGCGGAGCGATTGACGCAACTGGGGGTTCCGTTTCGCAGGGCCTGGTGGGTTGCGCCGGGGTGGGGATATGCGCTATGGGGAGGGGGATCGGCGGTGATTGTTGGGGTGGTGTGGCCGCTGATTTTGTGGATGGTGCGGCGGGCGGGGTATGGGCCGCCGCTTGCTCAGGTTGGGTATGACTTGAATCGATTTGCGGCGGAGCCGGAGGTGAGTAAGGCTGTGGCTATGCCGACTGAGGCGGAGAATGAAAAGCTTCGGGAAATTGAGAGGAGCCTGGAGGCGGCGCTGACGGGGGCGGGAGTAGCGGCGGCGGAGACTTCTTCGGGAGGGACGACTGGCGGGGCGCCGGCGGTTGTGAAGCGGCTGGAGGGGGGGCCGCTGGATGCGGCGGTTTTGCGGAAGGAGGAAGAGGATAAGCATTATGAGGGGGAGTATTACCCGGTGGCGCATCCGCCGGAGAAGAAAGGGGGCGGGTTTACTATCGTTGAATTGCTGGTGGTGATTGCGATTATCGGGGCGCTGGTGGCGATTTTGCTGCCGGTGCTGGCGCGGGCGAGGAGCGCGGGGTACCAGATTCAGTGCGCGGCGAATCTGCGCAGTATCGGGCAGGGGCTTGCGATTTACCTCAACCAGAATGACAACACCTATCCGGCTTCGTATCTGTATGTGGGGGAAACGATCGTGAACGGAGTGGAACAACCTTCTTCGTCGGACGCGGGATATATCCACTGGAGTTCGTACTTGTATGGGGCCATGGGACTTTCGTCGACGGTGTTTGAATGTCCGGCGATGGATCATGGGGGAATTCCGCCGGATCATACGGCGACGGCGAATTTGGACCCCGGGCAGGCGTCGAACCCTCCGGGGATTGTCGATCAACAGGCGCCGCGGCTGGCTTATACGCTGAACGAGGCGATTTGCCCTCGGAATAAATTTGTGCTGGGGTTCCAGGGGTGCGTGCGGACGTATTCGTATGTGAAGAGTTCGCAGATTTCTAATTCGAGCGGGACGATTCTGGCGACGGAGTGGGCGCAGAATGGAGGGCGATCGGATAATGGAGACGGGACTTTTGAGGTTTATAGCCATCGGCCGGTGAACGGGTATTTCGCGGCCAATGGGGGTTCGCTGGAATTTGAGGCATTGCAGCCGGGGGCGGGGTTTCGGCGGGCAACGGCGGCGGACCTGGATCCCGATCCGGATACGTTGATGTATAACAATTCACTGAGCCTGGATTGGGTGGGACGCAATCATGGGCAGCGAGCGGGGTATATCGACCGGCGGCTGAGTAATTTTCTTTACGTCGATGGGCATGTGGAAACGAAAAGCGTTTATGACACGCTTTCGCCGTTTCAGTGGGGGAGCGCATTCTGGAGCCTGAATCCGCGCGAGGATATGGGGAAATGAGTTGGTAGTTGGTAATTGCTAATTGTTAGTTGTTAGTTCCTAGTTGCTAGTTGCTATTTGCTAGGAAATGCGGGGTTAGGCTTTAAGGACGGGGGGGGAGGTTAGGTGGGGCGGGGGATTGGGGATTTGGACGGTGACGGATTCGGGGTGGGGAGATTCGTCCTGCGGGTGATCGGGGTGCTCGGCTTGGACGACGACGCGGGTGAGGGGGAAGGCATGGCGGATTTCTTCGGATAACTGAGTGCTGCGGGGCTTCCATAATTCGGCGGCTTTGGTGAGCTGGGCGCGGGCTTTGCGAAGATAGGACTGGGCGAGACTGAGGATTTGCTCGGAAAGCTCGGGGTCGTGGAGGGCGAGGTCGCAGCCGACGATCTCGGTGAGCATGCGCTCGGCGAGGACGACGTAGTCGTGCCAGAGGCCGAGGGCGTCCTGGATTTTTTTGAAGACGGCGGTGACCTCGGCGGAGAGGGGTAGGCCGTGGGCTTTGGCCATTTCCAGGGTGTAGCGGAGGGATTTGCCGGCGATTCGCCAGGCGTGGGGATCGTTTTCGCCGAGCGTGGCGGCTTGTTCGGCGAAAGAATCGAGCTGGAGATGGACGGATTCTGCGAGGAGGAATTCGATGGCGTCGCGAGCCTCGGCGATTTCCTGTCGGACGCCCCACCATGAGCCGAGGCGGGCGAGCATGCGGGGAGGGGGAGCTTCCTTTTGCGCGGCGGCGACGGCGGCGGCGCGGGATTCGGAGAAACGATTGATGAGCCAATCGACGGCGGGTTTGGATTTGTCGTCGCGGGCGGAGTCGAGATGTTCGAGCATGACGTCGAGATCGCGCAGGGGACCGAGCTGACGGCGGAGACGGCGCGTGACGCGGTTGAAGGGTTTTCTGGATTTGGTGGAGATGACGGATTCGAGAAGCTGGGTGGCGGCACGCAGGCGACGGGTGGCGACGCGAGCGTCGTGGACGGCTTCGACTTCCTGGCCTTTGAGGGCGGGGGGAATCAGCTTGCGCAGGTTTTCGACGAGATCGTCGAGATGTTTTAAGAGAGGGAATTCGGTGGCTTGGTAATGCATGGAAATGGGATTGTAGCGGAATCTGGGGAGAATGGGGGAGATTTAGTGCTGATGGGAATGCCTCCATGGCAGCGCCGTGGGCGTTAGGGGGACGGGGGTGACGCGGGGGGTGGTTTTGGGGTTT
>JBEKPV010000159.1:0-7640 GCA_049520395.1 Tepidisphaeraceae bacterium | reverse complement strand
GTTACATCTGGTCAGGGTGTTCGATTCCCAGAAGATCGAGGCCGCGCTCCAGCGCCGCGGCCGCCAGTTTGCAAAGAGCCAATCGGCTCGCGCGAACCGCCGGCTCGCTCTGCAGGACCGGACAATTTTCGTAAAACGCGCTGAATCGCGTTGCCAGTTCGTATAGATAGGTGCAGAGATGATGCGGCTTCAATTCCCTGGCGCATAGCTCAATGATCTCGCCAAATCGCAAAATATGTTTGGCCAAAGCCAACTCAAATGGCGATTCCAATTGAATCGGGCCGTCCCCTTTTGCCTGCCCGGCGTCTTTCCGGAAGATCGAGCAAATCCGGGCGTGGGCGTATTGCAGATAAGGGGCGGTGTTGCCGTCCAGCGCGAGCATCTTGTCGAACGAAAAGTGATAATCGCTGATCCGGTCCTTGGCCAGGTCGGAATATTTCACCCCGCCGATTCCAACGGCATAGGCGATTCTGTTGCGTTGCTGCTCCGGCAACTCCGGATTCTTTTCCGTCACAATGACGAGCGCGCGTTTTTCGGCTTCGTCCAGCAGGTCCTTTAGTTTGACGGTTCCACCGGTGCGGGTTTTGAAGGGCTTGCCGTCTTCGCCGAGCATGGTGCCGAAAGGTGCATAGATCAGCGTGCCGGGCTTGGCCCAACCGGCTTTTACAGCCGTCCAGAATACCTGGGCAAAATGCTGTTGCTGGCGGCTGTCGTGGGTGTAGATAATGCGATCAGCCTTTAATTTGCTGACGCGATGTCGAATTGCGGCCAAATCCGTCGTGCCGTAGAGATAACCGCCATCGGATTTCCGAATGATCAGTGGCGATTCATAGCCCGGAACTTGGACCACAATTGCCCCCTCGGATTCGACAGCGATGCCAGCAGATTGCAATTCGGCAACAATGTTCGCGAGTTCCGCCTTGTAAAAACTCTCCCCACGTATGTCGGTATCTGTCAGAAGAACCCCAAGGCGATCGTATGTGTCGTCGAAATGTTCCAGGGACTGTATGTTCAGCTGTCGCCAATATTCGTTCGTATTCCAGTCGCCGCTCTGCAGAGCGACCACGCGTTCCCTGGCTCTATCCGCGAAACCCGGAACCGAATCAAATTTGGTCTTGGCGATTTGATAGAACTCATTTAGATCGCTGATCACGAACGAGGCTTCAATTAGTTTTTGTTCGCCGAAGGTTTCGACCAGATTCTCGATGAGCATACCGAATTGAGTGCCCCAGTCGCCCATATGGTTTTGCCGGATGACCCTATTGCCCAGTCCGCCGACATCATTTCCCAGTATTCGACAAATCGCATCCCCGATAATCGTGCTCCGAAGATGTCCAACGTGCATCTCCTTCGCAATGTTCGGCCCCGAATAGTCGACGACAATCGTTTGCGGATCGGCAACCTTGTCGATCAAAGGCGCCGAAAGCTGCGCAGCCAGCCATTTCGGCGCCAGCCGCACATTAATAAACCCCGGCCCCGCAATCGAAACTTCCGATGCCATCTCCCCCAAATCCAGCTTGGCTATAATCTGCTCCGCGATCGCGCGCGGATTCGATTTCTGCCCAGTCTTCTCGGAAAGAATTTTCGCCAGCCCCATCGCCGCATTCGATTGATAATCGCCAAACTTTTCATGCTGACTGGAAGCCAATTGCGCATCCGCATCCAGATCAAACGCCGCCTGGATCGCCGCGCGGAATTTCTGGTCAAGTTGGCTCAAAACGGTCGGCATCGCGGAAAATTAGACCCTAAAACAGGAAGAACTGGCAAAAGGAACTCGGAGAACACAGAAAGTCCGAAGAGCGCCCAGAGGAATGCCTTTTTTATGAAACTGCATTATCTCTGCGTGCCCTGTGTTCTCTCTGTGTGCTCTGTGGCGCATTTTGATAAAGATTCCTAGACTCTTTTCTTCCCGCGGGCGCGGGTTTCCGTCTCGGCGAGCAGTTTTTCCACTTCCTGCACAATCTCCAGCGGCTGAGTCATCCGCCCGGCCCCCACATTTCGGCAAGCCAGCCATCCGGAATCGGGGCCCAGGAACGGGTAGCCGAGGGATTTTAGCTTTTCCACGTTTTGCCGCGTGATGGGGTTGTCCCACATGCGGTTATTCATCGAGGGAGCGAAGACGACCGGGCAAGCAGCCGCGCAGATCAGCAGGCTGACCAGATCGTCCGTAAGCCCCACGGCCGCTTTGGCGATGATGTTGGCCGTGGCGGGCGCAATCAGCATCAAGTCCGCCCGTTCCGTCAGCGCGATATGCTGCGGATCGGAACTCTCTTTCAACTCGAACGTGCTCGTATGCACCGGCCGTCCGGAGAGAGCCTCGAACGTCAGCGGAGCGATGAATTTCTGGGCATCGTCCGTCATGACGACGCTCACGCCCGCCCCGTTTTGGACCAGCATGCTGACGATCTCGGCGGATTTATACGCGGCTATACCGCCGCAAACCGCCACGACGATCTCTCGGCCCTTGAGCCTTGCAGCAGGCATGAACAACTCGTTTATTTCGTCGCCGGGTCGATCAGTCCGCTGGCTTCGTAATCAATGGCGATCTTATCCTGCAAGATCTCCTGGATGACTACTTCCAGGTCGGTCATGTTCCCGCGCTCGACCAGCGGGCGCGCTCCATCCATCAACTCCAGCAGGCGTTTTTGGATCAAGGCGGTCAGTTTGAACCGTCCGCCCACTTTGGTCACGATATGGTCGCTCTTCAGTGCGTCGATCATAATCCTCTAGATTCCTCCGGCTCGTTTGTGCCGAATAATTTTCAAAATTTCCTCGACGGCCCTGTCCAGGTCGTCGTTAATCACCATGTAATCAAATGCCCGTGAGCCCTTGGCCATATGAATTTCCCGTTTGGCGGCCCGAAACCGCTTGGCGATCTCCTCGGCACTGTCGCGTGCCCGGCCCTGCAAACGCCGCAACAGTGTAGGCTCATCCGGCGGTAAAATGAAGATCATCAGCGCATTGGGATACTGAAACCTCACCTGCAACGCCCCCTGCACGTCAATTTCCAGCAGAACATCCTTCCCATGCGCCATTTCGTCAAGGGCGGGGTGCTTGGGGGTCCCGTAATAGTCGCCGTAGACCTGGGCGTATTCCAGGAACTCGTCGCCGTCTAACCTGTGAAAAAACTCGCTTAGGGATATGTGCTGATAGGTCTTGCCCTGATCGTCGCCCGGGCGTTTGGCGCGCGTGGTCGCGCTGACGACGTAATCGAGATGATGCTTCTCGGCCAAAAGCCGCGCGATCGTGCTCTTGCCGACGCCCGAAGGCCCGCAAAGCACGACCAGCAAACCGGAATGTGCGGTTTTATGCGCAGGCATGGCTACTCGATGTTCTGCACTTGCTCCTTAAGCCGATCGATCGCCCCTTTGATGTCGACAATATGCGTCGCGATCGAGGCGTCGTTGGCCTTCGACGCGATGGTATTCGCCTCGCGCAGCATTTCCTGGGTAATGAAATCAAGTTTGCGCCCGGGATTTTCGCCGTCGTTGCAGGCGTGCTCAAACGCCTCCAGATGGCTGGAAAGCCGCGTGATCTCCTCACTAATATCCGCGCGCTCGGCGAAAAGAGCCACCTCCTTGATCAAATCCGCCTGATTGACATGCAACTCGGCCCGGCCCAAAAGCTGATTCACGCGCTGAGCCAATTTCTTGTGATAGTCCTCGATGACAAAAGGCGCGCGTTTTTGAATCTGCGCGAGGCTCGTCGAAATTTGTTTTGTATGCTTGAGCAGATCGATCAGCAGCGCCTGCCCCTCGCGCGTGCGCATGGAAATAAGGGCGGCGATGGCCTTGGTCGCCAGTTCGCGAATCGTCGGCCCATGCCGCTGAATTTCATCCGATTCATCCCGCGGCTCCTGGCAAACGCCGGGAAGGCTCACCAGGCTGGCCAGGTCGATTCGCACGAAGTTATCCAAACCCTGGATTTTTTGCAGCTGATCGAGATAGGCCGCCAGGGCCTGGGTGTTGATATGATACGCCGCCTCCGCACTGTCCGTGCGCATTTTAAGAATGAAGGTGATCGATCCCCTCCCCAGTCCCACCCGCAGGAGCGTTTCGATCTCCGGCTCCAATCCGGAAAGGTTGTCCGGAAGTTTGATGACCGGCTTGAAGTACCGGTTATTCAGCGAGCGGATTTCGACGGCATAATGCGTCCCGTCCCGTTCGGCGGTGGCGTCCCCAAATCCGGTCATGCTGACGATCATGCGATTCCTAATGCGACGGAAGTTGCGAATTGTCCGGACTTGCCGGGCCGGATGGCGCGCCCGGGGAGACGGGCATCGCCGGCGTGGATGCCTGGGTCGGCGGCTGGGCGCTCATGCGATCGGCTATCAGATTAAGCGCTACCGCCAAGAGCATGAAAAGTCCAAAAACAATGCTCGTCGCCCAGGTCAGCACGTCGCCGGTCTTGGCGCCGAACGCCGTATTTCCGCCGCCGCCGCCAAAGGCCCCCGAGATTCCACCCCCGCGGCCTTTTTGAATCAGCACCAGCAGGATCAGCGAAACGCAAAGAATCAGAAACAGCGTCATCACGATGTAATACGAAACGATCAACATGAAAACTCCGTGGTGTACGTCATCAAGCCGAAGCCGGGCCAGAGCCGCCCTGCCCCGAGCCTGTCGGGGAGGCCTGTCCCGAGCTTGTCGAGGCGGCGATCGCTAAAAATCCGTCGGCCTTCAAAGAGGCTCCGCCAACCAGCGCTCCATCCACATCCGGCTGGGCCAGCAGCGCGCGCGCATTGTCCGGCTTCACGCTACCGCCATATTGAATTCGCACCCGATCCGCGAAATCCGAGTGCCACCGTTTGGCGAGCGATTGGCGGATAAATTGGTGCACCTCCTGCGCCTGGGCGTCGGTCGCGTTGCGACCGGTGCCGATCGCCCAAACCGGCTCATATGCGATCACCAATCGTTCCGGATCGCTGATCGCCGTCGGCGATAATTCCTCCAACTGAGACTGTACGACCTGAAACGTTTTTCCCGCATCGCGCTGCTCGAGCTTTTCGCCGACGCAGTGAATCAGCACGAGCCCGCCCGCGTATACCGCGGCGGCTTTTTTGGCGATCAGGGCCGCCGGCTCCAAAAGGACATGCCGCCGTTCGCTGTGCCCGGTCAGGACAAATTCTACGTTAAAATCTTTCAGCATCTCCACGGAAATCTCACCCGTGAACGCCCCATTCTTCTCGAAATAAACATCCTGCGCGCCCAGCAGCAAAGCCGATCCCGAAATAACGCCGGCGACCGCTTCCAGATAAACAAACGGCGGGGCGATCCCCACCGACACTCCCTGCGGCAGCCCCTTGGCGACGGATTTCGCTAAATCCACCGCCGTCGCGCGCGACGTGTTCATCTTCCAATTTCCAGCAACAAAGGGCGTGCGTTTCATTTTGACATCCTACTGCCGCACTGGCTCGGCGATATCAGCGAATTCCCGGCCGAAAACCGCAGCGATTTGTTTAAGTTGCGACATCATTTCCGCGAAGACCTCCGGCAACAAGGCCTGCGGGCCGTCGCACTGCGCCTCGGACGGGCAATAATGCACCTCGACGATCAACCCATGCGCCCCCGCCGCGATTCCCGCCGCCGCGATCGAAGGCACATAATCCCGCTTCCCCGCCGCATGACTCGGATCGATCACCACCGGCAAATGCGTTAATTTCCGAAGGACCGGTATGCTGGTCACATCGAGCGTATAGCGCACGCTGTCTTCAAAGGTCTTGATCCCGCGCTCGCACAAAATCAGCGCCCGATTCCCCTGGCTCAAAACGTATTCCGCCGATAGCAGCCAGTCTTTCACACTCGCCGCCAAACCGCGCTTGAGCAATACCGGCTTTCGGGTTTTGCCAACCTCGCGCAGAAGATCGAAATTCTGCATGTTTCGAGCGCCGATTTGAAAACAATCAATGAACCGCTCCATGTACTCGACTTGCCGCGTGTCCATCACTTCGACGCAAATCGGCATGCCCAGTTCGTTGCCGACCTCGCGCATCATTTTCAATGCGGATTCTCCCAGTCCTTGAAACGAGTAAGGGCTGGTTCGCGGCTTAAAAACCCCGCCGCGAAGGATGCTCGCGCCCCGATCGCGGACCTGACCCGCTATCGTCCGAAGCATGGTTTCGTTCTCCACCGCGCAGGGCCCGGCAATGCATGCCGAATAGTTCGCCCCAATCTTAACGGTGGGTACGGATCCGCCGCCCACTTCGACAACCGAATCCTCCTCGTGAAACTCGCGGCTGGCGAGCTTATATGGCGTCATAATCGGAACGACCTTCTCAACGCCATCCAGCGTAGCCAGATGATTCTGATCGATATTCCTCTCTTCCCCGACGGCCCCAATGACCGTCCGGAACCGCCCCTGGCTAAGGTGCGATTGGCATCCCATCCTTTCGATTTCCGTCACCACGCGATTGATCTGCGCCTGGGACGCCTGTGATTGCATAACGATGATCAAGGCAAGCCTCCGGTGGCTCCTGCAACGATCCCCTGACACGGGCGCGATTCACCCGCAGTCCTCAATGCCCGCCGCAAAGGGGAAAAAGGCTAGTTTAGTGCCAGACGTACGGTCAGACAAGATTCAGTGTCTGCAGGGCTGGAAATATCTCAATTCGCCGGCGGATGTTATGGCAATTGCGCTTCAAGGTTGGGGTTCCAAGTGAGGTCCAGCGTTCCTCGAATAAGATGAAGCAGCAAACACGTTAATATTACAATTTATATAGGATTTAAATGAGCTATTAACCACTGTGAGTCATGACTTTATGGCATATGCAATCGCTCGCCCCGTCATTTGCTCTTGAATTTTCTCAATCGTATTGTAGTCTAGATAAAGCCTATAGGATTACTAGGTATATAGGAAAGGGTTAGATCATGGCCAAGCCAAAGAGAAACGGGTTCACTCTCGTCGAACTTTTGATCGTGGTGGGAATCATCGCGATCCTTATTAGCGTTTTGCTTCCGGCGCTCTCCAAAGCGCGGGAACAGGCCAACGCCATCAAATGCGCCTCAAATCTCCGCGCGATCGGGCAGGGGATTGCCGAATACGAGGAGGCCTATGGCGGCGCCTTCCCAGCCTCGAATTTCTACGTCGGACTTTCGATTAACGGCAGCGTCCAACTGCCCAAGACGCCCGTGAATGGTTATGTGCATTGGTCGAGTTATTTGTATAGCCAGCACTTGTCGGCTAAGGATCCGGCGTTTCTCTCCACCGATGGCTGGGGCATCTTTCAATGCCCAAGTCTCGAGGAGGGAGGCCTTCCCCCGGCCAATACCTACGCAGCCAACAGCGACGGACTCCCCAACGAAGCAGGCCCCAACGTGATCGACCTGCAGGCGCCCCGCATGTCGTATATGCTCAACGAAGCGCTGACTCCGCGCAGCATCTTCACTCTCAACTTCCGAAGCGGCAATCCGCGCTACTATTGATACGTGAAAGCCGACGAGGTTCGCCACAGCGCGACGACGATCCTGGCAACCGAGATGTGGGGCATTCAAAGGGCGATGGAAGCATCGTCGAACATCCCGACCAACACCTCGCCGGTGAGCAACACGCGCAGGCCCGTCAGCGGGATTAGCGCCTCGCGCAGTACGCCGCCGCTCAGTGGGCCGGACAAAGCCTATCTATTGCCCCTGGGCGGCACCTTCGGC
>JBEKPV010000158.1:0-7681 GCA_049520395.1 Tepidisphaeraceae bacterium | reverse complement strand
GCCGCTGGAAAGCGCGCCTCAATATTCGCTTGTGTACGGGCCGTTTACCTACATCTGGGCGGCGGCGCATTACGGGGCGCTGGGGCCGTCGATTTTCGCCGCAAAATTGACGGGGTGCGTCTCCAGTTTGGCGAGCCTGGCGATACTTCTGGCCGCGCTCAAACGCGACGGAAATTGGCGAGTGGCGCTCCCCTGCGTGGCGCTGGCGGCAACAATCTACGTCAGCTTCGGAGTGCAATCGTTCTGGTGCCGGCCGGATGGTCATGATTGTTTTTTGGTCGCGCTCTCCATCTTCGCGCTGACGCTGGCCAATCCGTGGATCGCGGCAATCCTGATCGGCATCAGCGCCGGGGTCGGCGTGAATTTGAAATTAACGGCGGCGGCGTATTTTTTGCCGATCGGGACGGCGTTTATTCTGCGCTATCGCCGTCCAGGGGCGGCGGGATTCGCGTTAGCGCTGGCCATCGCCACGGCGGCGGGGCCGTTTTTGCTGCCGGAAATTTCACTGACGAATTACTTCGCCTGGCTCCAGTCCGTGGAAAGTCATCCGCTGAGTTGGGGCGAGCTTCTCGACTCGCTTCAATGTGCGGGGTGGATGCTCGGAATCTTGCTGGTTCTGGGTATGGCTCCGATCGCGTCGACGCCGCGCGGCGAGGCGAGCGCGATTCGCCAATGGTGCTGGACGGCGGCGGCGCTGGTGGCGGCGATCGCCCTGACACTGCCGATCGCGGGCAAACAGGGGGCCGGGCGTCACCATCTGATTCCGCTGACGCCGATGCTGGTTTGGCTGGTGGCGCGGAGTTGGTCGATGGCGCCGGCGGGCGAGTCGCCGCCTCGATGGCGGTTGCGCCATTGGTTGATCGTGCCGGTATTGATTGTCGCGCTGATTTTTTCGGCGGACGCTTGTTTCAGCATTACCAATTACATTCGCCAGGGAGAGCCGACCAATCGGGCGATTGTCGCGGACCTGGGGCTGATCATGGATGAGCTGCCGGGCCGCACGATCGAAATGGGCGTGGGGGGCAATCGGACGTATCCGGTGACTTTCGCGCGGCCGGTGTTGGTGTTCGCGGGCAATCCGTACCATCTGGATCCCGCCTCGGCGATGGACGTCGCCAAGGCGCGGCAATCGCTGCCGGCGGCGACGGCGGATTTGTGCCGCTCGGGGTTGGCGGATTTTGTTCTGATTCCCAAAGGGGATGCGCCGTTCAGTTTGCGCAGCGGGTTTACGCCGCATCCCGCGGTCTTTTCGGCGGAGTTTGTTGGGGCGTTTCGCGATCATTATCAGTTGCGTTTCAGGTCGGCTTATTTCGATATTTATGGGAGGTACACAATTCCCCGGAGCACGACATGGCATTGACGACGATGCCGGCCATCTGGATGACGAATCTCATCAATTGGGTCGCGGGCAATCCGGCATGGTCGGTGGCGATTTTGCTCGTGCCGGCGCTATTGGCGGCCAGCTTCGCTCCACGGCTGCGCCGCCGCGCGGGATACCGCTGGGCGTTGGCGATCGTCTCGGGTGCGGGAATTCTGTTGTACGCCCAGGTCGTGGTGAGCAACTGCCGGGCTCCGCAATTCGACGATCACATCGAGCCGCAAGTGGCGGCGGTGGGATATTTGCTGATGAACGGGGTCCCGATCTATCAGCCTCCCGGCGCTGCCGTGCAGTACACGATGGTGTATGGTCCGTTCACTTACCTATCGGTGGACGCGTATTACTGGCTGATGGGGCCGTCGATATTCGCGGCCAAGCTCAGCGGCGCGGTGTCCGCGCTGGCGGGGGTGGCGCTGCTGCTGTGGGCGCTGAAACGAATTGGAACGTGGTGGACGGCGCTGGCCTGCACCGGGCTGGCGACGGCGCTGTATTACACGTTTGGCACGCAATCGTTTTGGTGCCGCGCGGACAGTCATGAAGTTTTCATGGTGTCGCTCGGCCTTTTGGCGTTGACGCTGGTCAATCCCTGGGCCGCGGCGGCGCTGGTGGGGATCAGCGCCGGAATTTGCATCAACCTGAAATTCACGGCGGCGGCGTATTATCTGCCGATCGGCACGGCGTTTATTCTGCGCTATCGCCGCGCGGGCCCGGCGGCGCTGGCGGTCGCGGTATCCATCGCGGCGGCGGCGGCGCCCTTTCTGCTGCCGGCGATTTCGCTGGAAAATTACCTGGCTTGGGTGCGGGAGGTCTCGCACCATCCACTGAGCGCCATTGAATTGCGCAATACGCTCAGCTTCGCCGGCTGGATGGCGGGGCTTTTATTGATCCTGGGCTTTCCATCAATCTGGTCCAAGGGTGCGTCCGAGGCGCGCGCGGTTCGTGAATGGTATTGGACGGCGGCGGGCCTGGGAGGGGCGATGCTGATCACTTTGCCGTTCGCGTCGAAAGAGGGGGCGGGGTCCCACCATCTTATGCCGCTGGTGCCGATCCTCATGTGGCTGGTGGCGCGCGCCTGGTCGATCGGAAATTCGAAGGAGCCGACGGAAGCAGCGCCTCGATTGACGATGCGCCATCTGCTGGTCGTCCCCGTGCTGGTCGTATCGATGTTCTACGCGGGAGCGGGCGGTTATGTGATCGGGACCAATCCCTGGACCTACAATCGACTCTTCGTGGCCCTATTAATCGATCTGCGGCGGATTCAGGATGCGACGTCCGGGCACACCGTCGAGATGGGCGTCGGGGGCGATCAAAGCTACTTTTTGACGAATGAGCGGCCGGTATTGGTTTTTGCGGGGAATCCGTATCACCTGGATGCCGCCGCGGCGATGGACAGTGCCGAGGCGCAGGACGGTTTGCCGGCGGCGACGGCGGATTTATGCCGATCCGGGCTGGCGGATTTTGTGCTGATCCCCAGGGGGGATGCGCCTTTCACGATGGCCAGTTGGTATCCGGGACATGCACCGGTTTTTTCTCCGGAATTCGTGCGCGCTTTTCACGACAATTATCGGATTCGCTTTAGCTCGATTTTTTTTGACGTCTATGGGAGAAAGCCAATTGCAAGCGCCGACCTGGCCCATTGAACTGCTCAATACGGTGGTCGCGAATCCGGTGTGGTCGGTCGCGATCTTACTGGCGCCGGCGCTATTTTTCGGGTGGCGCGGCGTGCGGCTGCGCATTCATCCGGCGCTGACGTGGGGACTGGCGGTGGCTTCGGCGGCGGCGATCGCGCAGTACGCCTATGTGGCGGTGATCTATTGCCAGGTTCCACAATTTACGGATCACCTCGAGCCGCAGGTGGCGGCGGTTAGTTGTTTGCTGATGCGCGGGGAGCCGATTTACCCTCCGCCGGGGGCGGCCGAGCAATATTCCATGCCGTACGGGCCTTATTTGTACGCGTGGCCACTGGGGTATTACTGGCTCATGGGGCCGTCGATCTTCGCGGCGAAACTGGGGGGCGTGGTCTCCGGTCTGGGGGGCGTCGGCCTGCTGCTGGCGGCGCTGAAGCGAAGCAGTAGCTGGTTGGTGGCGCTGCCGTGCGCGGCTTTGGCGACCGTGCTTTATTACCAGTTTGGCGCGGACTCGTTTTGGTGCCGGGCGGATAGCCACGAAGTTTTTCTCGTTTCGCTGAGTTTGCTGGCGCTGACGCTGGCCAATCCCTGGATCGCGGCCATTCTGGTGGGGATCAGCGCCGGAGTTTCCCTGGATCTGAAGATCAACGCGGGGGCCTTTTTTTTACCGATCGCGGTGGCGCTGGTTTTGCGCTACCGCAACCGGGGGGCGACGGCGCTGGCGCTGATGATGGCGATCGCGGCGGCGGGGACGCCTTTTTTGTTTCCGGAAATTTCATTGGTTCATTATCGGGACTGGTTGCGCGAGGCGTGGCACCATCCGCTGGCGGGAGAACAATTGCGCGAATCGCTCTATGTGGCCGGCTGGATGGTTGGAATTTTGCTGGTTCTGGGATTTCCGTCGATCTGGGCGGAACGATCGGGCGACGCGCGCGCTAAACGGGAATGGTGCTGGATCGCGGCGGGAGTGGGGGCGGCGATCGTTTGGACGCTGCCGGTCGCGGTGACCGTGGGGTCGGGCGGGCATGATCTTTTGCCCGTGGCGCCGGTTGTCGTGTGGCTGGTGGCGCGCGCGTGGTCGATCGGAAATTCGGGGGCGATGCGGGATTGGCTGGTGCTGCCGATCCTGATCGTCGGGATTTTGCTGGCGGGGGTCGGCGGGTATCGCATCGCCGGCGACTTTCGGAAATACGAGGCATCCAATCAGCGCCTGGTCGACGATGTGGGGCAAATCCTGGGTCTGCTGCACGACCAAACGATCGAAATGGGCGTGGCGGGCGATGGGACGTACGCGTTTACGTACGCGCGACCCATGCTGGTGTTCGCGGGCAATCCGTACCATCTGGATCCCGCCTCGGCGATGGATAGTGCCGAGGATCAAGGGAGTTTGCCGGCCGCGACGACGGATTTGTGCCGGTCGGGGCTGGCGGATTTTGTGCTGATCCCGAAATCGGAGGCGCCGTTTTCGCTTCATAATTGGTTTCCGGATTATGGTCTGGTCTTTTCGCCGGCGTTTGCGCGGGCGTTTGGGGAGAATTATAAGGTTCGGTTTGGTACCGCTTTTTTTGACGTTTATTCGAGGAATTCCGTTGCGGTCCCGGCGGGGGTGGTTCCGACGGGGCGGTGAAATTGGGCGCAGGGAGAAATCATCCCGCTTGAGGCGGAAACTCGAAATTCGAATCATCCCGGCGCGCCGGGAACGAATGGCCGCCCAAGGCGGAAACTCGAAATTCGAATGATCCCGGCGCGCCGGGAACGAATGGAAGATGCATTCCTTGCCGCTTTTATTCAGCATTCATCATTCATCATTCAGCATTCTTTTGGAAATTCGGACGGCGCACACAACGGTGGGCGCGGGGTTGTACAAGGAACTGCGCTCACCGGTTGTGTGCGCCTGCCGCTTCGAACATCGCTGATACGAGGGCGCTGAACGAAGCGGGGACAGATCCTGGGTCGCTGGGCGGTCAAGCGCTTGGCCGGCCATACTCCAGGGGTCTGCGTCTATTCTTTGTTAATTGCTAGTTGCCTGTTGCTAGTTGTCTGTTGTTAGTTGCCTGTTGCTAGTTGCTGGTTGCCAGTGAATCGAAGGGGGTCTGTGTCAGCCGCAAAGGACGCGAAGGAATCGGAAAAAATTTCTAATTTTGCCACTGATGAAAATCGGATGAGCACGGATGTTTGCGATCAAAAAAAGCATGTCCCCCTATATAAGGGTCTGGCGCCTGAAGGTTTTTGTGCGCGTTTTTGATGTAAGTTTTTGGGCGGGGGGCGGAAGTTCTTGTTTGAGTTGGGGTTCAAAAAAATTGAAAAAAAGTTAAGTGTGTGTGCGCAGGAGCGAGTTTTGGCGCGATTAAACGAACAGGGGGACGGGGGGGACGCGGTGCTGCGTCATTGGGCAATGCTGGGCGAGGATCAACGACAAGTGGCTGCGCATTATCCGGCAGAATCTCAGGCGGGCATTCCATTTTAGGGGGCATCTTAATTGACCACACTGTGACTAGGCTAGGCCCCGAGTTTGCCCGAATTGCGAAATCCCCTGTTGGAACCGTCCACGGCAGAATGGCCGGAAGACGACAACGAAGCGCTTAGTTACATTGACAGAAGTCCTTTATTCTCAAATACTATCGGTGACGTTGCTCCTGATCGCCTTAACGCATCGCGTGTTGGCCCATGTGGAGCGCAGACTGAAATGACCTTTCCCGAAACTCCGCGAGTCGTTTATCGGCAAAACCCTTTGGCTGAGGTGGTTGCACAGCTTAATTTTCCAAGTGTCCTTAAGATCGACTCGGAGTCACCGGCCGCGTTTCAAGAGGCGATACGAGGCGAATATCCATTTTATGAGTTAGTATCTTCCGGTCCGCAGCTTCCCCCAAATCTCCCGTCACAGATGGCGAATTTCGTTCAATTCTTGACGCGCGGGGCGAAAGGACCGCCCAAACACCAATTCGCCACGCAGAATAAAACATGGCAAGTAACGCTCACGCGAGAAACCATCGAACTTAAGACCAAGGCCTACATTCGATGGGAGGATTTCCGGGATCGGCTAATGCGAATCCGCGACGTTCTCGACAATGAATATCGCCCCGCCGCCTTTGTTCGCGTGGGTCTTAGATACCTTAACCTCATACGGCAGGATTCATTGGGAATGGAGGCGGCTCCGTGGTCTGATTTGCTTAATCATTTTATTGCAGGAGAGCTGGCTGCCCCGGAAATGGCTGGCGGCATTGATTCGGTTACGCGGCAATTGCATTGCCAGACTAATGCCGAGAACTGCTATCTTACGCTGAAAACCGGAATCGTAATTGACGATGCTACGAAAAAGAAATGTTTTCTGATCGACAGCGACTTCCATACGCACAAACCACCAGAGGATAAGAATGTCTTTAACACTCTCAACACGTTTAACCGAATTGCCGGAGGGTTTTTCCGCTGGTGTATTAGAGAACGGCTGCACGAAGCCCTTGGACCAGGCCCAGTGGATGAGCGATGATAGAACCGGTTCAGAATCAGAACAGATTCACATTCAGACTGGCGGCGAAGGCATTGATGATTCGCGGCTAAGGATAATGTTGATCGCCCTTGTTGATTTCATTTTTCAGAACCATCTCGTCGAGGATTTCTACGACTATTGCAAAGCCGTTCAAGTGGAACCCGTGCCGATTTTCATCGGGATAGAGCAGGACGGGTGGCTTAAAGAGGCGCTTCGACTGGATAGATGTGGATTCGGTGCAAGGGCGCTTGATCTTGTTTACGATGTAATTGAGGGATGGCTGCGCGATGAGAAGTCACCAGAACGCAACGATAAGTTGCGAGAGTGTGACGCCTTTCTTGATCGCCTTTCGACAGACGGGCTGCCGACCCGTATATTGCTTACCATCGCAGTGATGACGAGGCCCGTAAGCGACAAGCTGAAGCATCGGGAGGAGTTTTTTGAACGCGCTTGGAAGACTTTGGAGTCGCGCGGCAAGGACGCTGAAAAGCTGCTGGGCGGCTTGCGAGTCGCGGCGCACCTCGCTACCGCCGAGCGTCCGAGCGCCATCAAAAGAATGTTTGGATGGCATTGAGCAGGTAGGAATAGCGGTCTGCTTAAACGGAAGGCACCTGGGCATTCTCCACCGTGAAGCGCCTGGACGGCCGATATTCATAATTCATCTTTGTTCACACAACGCATTACTCAACACTGAGTGCTCCCAGTACTCGAAGATTTATTCGAAACTATCGCTGATCGTCTATCTTCCGTTTGATGAGGATCAGGCTGAACAAATTGCACTTCAATGTCGAAAGGCGACTGGGAATCGTCCCCGAGACGCGATGGTTCGTTTTCCATATGCAAACAGTTCTCCTAAGGATTTCTTTGACCGCAGGCTTGGGTTCGTCTATGGGGCCGGCAAGCTCGGACTAACGTGTTCCTCCTATATCTTGGCCCTGTTTAATTCGGTAGGAATCGATTTGGTTGATTATGGAGACTGGCCCATCCGCCCCGGAGACGACAAGTGGATGGAGTATTGCATTAATCGAATGGAGATGCCACCAGAACATGCGCAAATGATTCGAGATGAGGGAACAAAGATTCCACGATATAAGCCTCTCGAAGTCGCGGGAAGCGCTGCCATCGCAAATTATCCTGTAAAATTCCGGACGGCGAAGCGCTATGCCAGGCGAATAAGAGTTGAGATTT
>JBEKPV010000157.1:0-7864 GCA_049520395.1 Tepidisphaeraceae bacterium | reverse complement strand
TGCAGGGTGTCATTGAAAGTCGCGCTCGAGCCGATCGCCTGATCCTTCAGGTCGAGATGCTCGCCCGGGCGGTTGGACTGGAAATCGACGCCTCCATTCTTGACCCGATGTGATGGACGTTCTCGCAGCGAAGGGTTTGGACAACTAGGCAGTTTGTAGGATTTAGAATGCGCAGGCAATTTGGTGCGCAGTCGAAAGGGGCGGAGCCCCGAAATTTGCAGCCCCGGCACCAAACGAAAAAGAGGTGCGACAATTCGCGTAAGCCGGCGTCTATAGTGTCTGGTATTATGTTGTAACCGCGCACCCTTTAGCAGAGTTAGAAGCGTAGAAACTTATGCGTGAACTTCCTCATCATCATGCTTTGGCGCCGATCACGGACCGTATCGTCCAGGCTCCGCCGATGTCGCGCCCCGCGCCGGAGATGGAGGAACTCAGCTTCGATCCGCTGCTCATTCTTCGCCGCTCGCTTCGCGGACGCATGGGATGGGTTATCACTCTCAGCATTGTCGGCGCACTGGTCTTCGCGGTCGTCGGGTATTTCTTCGAAAAGCCGGTTTACAAGAGCGAGGCGCTGATTCGCATCGCCTATACCCTCCCCCCAATCTTGCGTGACACCGATCAAAACGCCCCCATGGCGATGTTCGAGTCTTATATGCGCAGCGAAGCCCAGCGCATGAGCAGCCGCGAGGTTCTCGAAGGGGCCCTCACCCAACTTAACGGCGGCGGCGAGGTCACTTCCGATCAACTATTGGACGTCGCCGACAATCTCGATGTCGTCCACGCCCCCGGCGACGAGCATTTGCTCGTCACCTACGTCGATACCGATCCGTTGGTTGCCGCCAACATCGTCCAGGCCATCGTCAAGTCATTCCGCATCGAATACGACGCCGAAGACCGCAAGACACAGGACCAGCGCCTCGCCGTCCTTGATGCGCATGCCGGCGAACTCCAATCCAAGCTGGATGATATTCAAACCAGCGCCGACCGCCTTGTGATGACCGATTCGGCCCACTCACACGCCATGGATCAGCAAAAATTACTGGTCGTCGATCGCCTCGGGTTTGCCGAACAGATGCTCCACGAAGATCTCGTCCAGCAAGCGCGGCTCGAAGACAACCTCGCGGAATTACGCCAGGAAGGATATCTCGACGAGCATCCCAAAATTCAGGAAATCCTATTCTCTCTGGACCGGCTCAAGCACATCACCGCGCAACTGCAACTTGAATGTCAGCGTCTGCGCGGAGTCGCCGGACCCGCTGCCACGCCCAATCTTTCCGACGGCGCCGGTATGGACGGCGCGCCCGGCCTGACCAATGGCGAACCCGGCGGCCTGCCGACCGACCCCAACGCTTCGAGCGACCCCAACGCCGCCACGGATCCGAATGCCGCGCCGCAGAGCCAGGCCGGCGTATTCGATCCCGTCGCCGACGACGCCATGAAACTCAAGCTCGAGCGCCTCGAATCCGACGCCGCCGCCATCCGCAAGGAATTGGCCGAGACCACGGAGCGCACCGAAGCCCTCAAACTGGAATCCGCCGAATCGCGCCTCGAAGTCATTAGCGACGGCGACGTTCCCCTCCAGGCCTTCCGCGATCGGCGGAAAGCATTCGCCGGACTCGGCGCCATCTTTGGCGCGGCATTGCCCTCGGCGCTTCTGGTCATGCTCAACGTCCTGCGGCCACGCTATCGCTATTCCGATGAAACCGAAGTCGACGTCGCCGGCCAGGCCGGTCTCCTGGGAATTTTGCCGGCCCTCCCCGTTCGCCTCGACGATCCCGAAGTTTCCGCCGGTGCCGCTCAGTGCGTGCATCAGATGCGCGTCATGCTTCAGGTCGCCGCCCACGGTGAGCCGCGCCATTACCTCATGACCAGCTCCTGTGCCGGCGAAGGCAAAACAAGCTTGACCATGTCCCTGGCATTGTCCTTCGCGGCGTCCGGTTCCAAGACGCTCGTCGTCGACTGCGACATGGTCGGCCGCGCCATGACCCGCGGGCTCGGAGCCAGCGACGAAATGGGCCTCTTCGAATCATTAAGCGGCGGCGACCCGCTTCGCTTTGTACGCCGCACCCGCGCCGGCATCTGGTTCCTGCCCGCCGGCCGCGTTAACGCACTCTACGCCAGTAAAGTATCGCATTTGTCCGTTCGCCGGTTCCTGCAGACCCTCCGCCCGGAGTTTGATGTGGTCCTGATCGACAGCGGCCCCATCCTCGGCAGCGTCGAAGCCGCCACCATCGCTCCGGAAGTCGACGGCGTTATCGTCACCGTCACCCGCGGGCAGGAATCCGCTCTTGTCGAAAAAACATCGCATTATTTAAGAGCCATCGGCGCCAAAATCGAAGGATTCGTTTTCAATCGCGCGAAACACAAGGATTTCCATCGGTCGACCTACGGCGGCTCCGTCCGCCCGATGTCCTCACGCGATTTGCTCGTCCGAGCTGTTTCCGATGACGCCGACGGACTGCTGCGATTTGGGCCACTGGTCGAATCGGTCATGTCCTCGCTGCCTGAACAAGAACAAAGTGTGGCCTGATTAATTTCGGGCCAGTGTACAGACGTTTTGCGATGCGGTCGGTGTCCCGGAGGCGCCGGCCGCTAGCAAAGGTTCCGAATGGGGCCTGGTTTTTTGTGAGTGGGAGAAGCTTCAATGTTAAGCGAGAGTAGCCTCACTGAGGGCGCGGAAATGTCCGCAACCCGAAGTGTCGAATCGGCCCTCATGGCCGGAGACACCTCTTCGATGTCTTCGACCGGCGGGGATTCCCGTTCCGAAATTGTCGAACCCGTCCAACCGTTGCGCCCGGGTTATATCCCGGTCAAAATGGCGATCGATTGGACCATCGCGCTCGTCCTGTTTTTCCTGCTGGCGCCTTTGATGGCGTTCCTGCTGGTTCTGGTGAGGATGACCTCGCCCGGGCCCGGACTCTACAAACAGACGCGCCTCGGCCGAAACGGCAAACCGTTCAAGATGTACAAGATTCGCACCATGTCGCAGAATGCCGAAGCGACCACCGGCGCCGTCTGGTCCGGTCCAAACGATTCACGCGTCACGCGCATCGGCCGCTTCCTGCGCGAAGCCCATCTGGACGAACTCCCGCAGCTGGTCAACGTCCTGCGCCTGGAAATGAGCCTGATCGGTCCCCGCCCCGAGCGGCCCGAACTGGTCAGCGAAATCCAACGCCGCCTTCCGCGCTATCCCGAACGCATGGAAGTTCGCCCCGGCCTCACCGGCTTCGCCCAGATTCAGCATCCCGCCGATCTCGATTTGGATCACGTCCGCCGCAAGCTCATGTACGATCTCTATTACGTCCGAGAAGTCAGCCCCTGGCTGGATTTGCGGATTATTCTGGGGACCTTCTTTTACATTGTCGGCACCACATTTAAAGCCCTGGGCAAGCTCCTGGTGAAATCTCACGGTGCCGCCGCGGAACGCGAGCACGAGGACCTGGAATTACTGGACGAAGACCCTGTCCAACTCCGGGCCACGGGCAGTTGAGCCGAAGTATCCTGGGAGAAAATGTAATGGATACCGCCGAACTCAACTCGCTCTCCGTCCCCGTTGCGGGTCAATCGCCGGCCCACTTGGCCGTTCGCCATGACCAGGACCTCGAGGTCTTGCGCCTGGTCCCCGCCAAAGGCTGGCGCGCGGGGCGGCTGGCCGAAGTCTGGCGATGCCGCGAACTCCTCCTCTTTTTCGCCTGGCGCGATATCAAGGTCCGCTACAAGCAGACCGTCTTCGGAGCCGCCTGGGCCATCCTCCAGCCGGCGATGATGATGCTCGCCTTCTCCATCTTCTTCCGCAAAATGGCCGGCATCGCCACCGGCGGCATTCCCTATCCCTTGTTCGTCTACACCGGCTTGCTCCCCTGGACCTTCTTCTCCACCGCGGTTAACGACGCCGGCAACAGCGTCGTCTCCTCCCAGCAACTGGTCACCAAAGTCTATTTCCCGCGCTTGCTGATTCCCCTCGCTTCCGTCAGTAGGGCGGCTGTCGATTTCTGCGTCGCCATGGGCCTCATGGCGATCCTCATGTGCTACTACCACACCTGGGGAGCCGAGCAGGTCTTACTCGCGCCCGTCATCATGCTCTTCATCGGCGCGGCCGCGGCGGGCATCGGAACCTTCATCGCCGCCATGACCGTCCGTTATCGCGACGTCAAATATGTCCTGCCCTTCGTCCTGCAAATTGGCATGTTCGCCACCCCCAGCGTCTACATGCCCACGGGCGTGCAGAAGGCGGTGGGTCTAAAACTGATACTTGCGGCCAATCCGATGACCGCGCTGATCGGAGCCTTTCGCGCCGCCTGCCTCGGCGGTCCGATTCCCTGGTCCAGCGCGATTCCGGCGGCCGCCCTGGGTGTGATTTTACTTTTTGTCGGTTGCTTGTACTTCCAGCGGATTGAGGACCGCTTCGCCGACGAAATCTAATTTGTTTTAAGGATTGGGAGAAATTTCATGAGTGATCAACGTCTGAAAATTGGCATCATTGGGGCAGGATATTGGGGGCCCAACCTCGTCCGGAATTTCTGCACATGCCCGGCCACCGAGGCCGTCGCCGTCTGCGACGCCAACGCCGAGCGACTCGCCAAAATTGGCCGGCAGTTCCAGCATCTCAAGCTCTTCAAGTCCGTCGATGAATTTCTGGAGCACCCCCTCGACGCCGTCGCCATCGCCACCCCGGTTTCAACCCATTTCCAGCTCGCCAAGCGCTGCCTGGAAGCTGGCAAGCACGTCCTGGTCGAAAAGCCGCTGACTGCCACCAGCGAAGAGTCCAGGACCCTGATTGAACTGGCCGCACGCATGGGCAAAGTGCTCATGGTGGACCACACCTATCTGTTTAATCCCGCCATTCGCAAGATTCGGCAGATCGTCGACTCCGGCGAACTCGGCGAAATCTATTATGTAGACAGCGTCCGGATAAACCTCGGCCTCTTTCAGCACGATATTAACGTCGTCTGGGACTTGGTTCCGCACGATCTATCGATCGTGGATTACGTCCTGGGATTGGAAGCCCGCAGCATCTCCGCCTGGGGATGTGCCCACACCGATTCCGGGGTCGAGGACATCGCCTATGTCAATGTCGACTTCGGCGATCGGATGCTCGCCAGCTTTCACGTCAATTGGCTTTCGCCCGTGAAAGTGCGCCAGATGATTTTCGCCGGTAGCCGTAAGAGCGTCATCTTCAACGAGCTCAACGCCACCGAACCGGTGAAGGTCTACGACCGCGGCATCGAACTGGGCCACGGAGACATCCGCGAGGAAGACCGCCGCAAGATGCTCATCCAGTATCGCAGCGGCGATTGTCTCAGCCCGTTCATCGAGCCGGCCGAGGCCCTTCAAGGCATGGCGGCGCATTTCGCCCACTGCATCCGCGGCGGGCATACGCCCGTCAGTGACGGACTCCTCGGCCTCCGCGTCGTCGAGATGCTCGAGTCCGCCAATCGCAGCCTGCGGAGCCAGGGCGCACGAATCGCTCTTTCGGGGCAAATGAATCATGGAAACCGCAACGGCAAAACCGAAGCATCCCAGGTCCGACCCGTCAAATTTTCTGCGCATCGCGCCTGATGTGCAGCTCGGCCGCAACGTCGGCATTTACGGGTTCGTGAATCTTTACGGTTGCCGCATCGGAGACGATTCGCGCATCGGAACCTTCGTCGAAATCCAGAAGAACGCCCACATCGGCGCTCGCTGCAAGATTTCCAGCCATACGTTCGTCTGCGAAGGCGTCACCATCGAGGACGAAGTCTTCGTCGGTCACGGCGTGATGTTCATCAACGATATCGACCCCCGCGCCACCCAGGGCGGCAAATTGCAGTCCGACGCCGATTGGAAAGTCGTCCCCACGCGCGTCTGCCGCGGGGCCTCCATCGGTTCGGGCGCCGTGATCATGGGCGGCGTCACGATCGGCGAAAACGCCCTCGTCGGCGCCGGAGCCGTCGTTACACACGACGTCCAGCCCGGCAGTGTCGTCGCCGGATGTCCGGCTAGGTTTATGCGTCAACGTTAACGACCCAACAATTGGAGTTTTGCGGATATGATTAGTGCCAAAAAAATTCAATCTCACCCGGCCGCCCCCCAAAAGGAACGAATCGACGTTCCCCTTTCCGATCTGCGCACCCAGAACGATCGCATCATGCCGCAGATCATGGAAGAGGTCCGGCAAGTCGTCGAAAATTCCAGCTTCATTCTCGGCCCCAAAACAGTCCAATTTGAAGAAGATTTCGCCCGCTATTGCGGCGCCGCCCACTGCATCGGCGTCAATTCCGGAACCTCCGCCCTCCACCTCGCCCTGATCTGCGCCGGCGTCGGCCCCGGCGACGAAGTCATCACCGTCCCCATGACCTTCATCGCCACCAGTTGGGCCATCAGCTATTGCGGAGCCCGCCCCGTATTCGTCGATGTCGACTCCGCCACCGGCACCATGGACCCCGCCCTCGTCGAGCGCGCCATCACCCCGCGAACTAAAGCCATCCTCCCCGTCCATCTCTACGGCCAACCCGCCGATCTCGAACCCCTCATGGAAATTTCCCGCCGCCGCGGCATTCCTCTAATCGAGGACTGCGCCCAGGCCCACGGCGCCACCTATCGCGGAAAAGGCGTCGGAAATTTCGGCCTCGCGGGCTGTTTCAGCTTCTACCCCGGCAAAAATCTAGGCGCCTTCGGCGAAGGCGGCGCCATCGTCACCAATGATGCCGACATCGCCTCGCGCATGCGCGCGCTCCGCGATCACGCCCAGCGCCAGCGCTATCACCACGCAGAAATCGGCTTCAACTACCGCATGGACGGCATCCAGGGCGCCGTCCTCGGCGTAAAACTCAAACACCTCCATCGCTGGACAGAAACCCGCTGCGGCTTCGCCGAGCGCTACTTGTCGTTGCTCGCCGGCCTCCCCATCCAGCTCCCAACCGCCGTCCCCGATCGCCGCCACGTCTGGCATCTCTTCGTCGTCGAGCATCCCGATCGAGACGCCCTACGCGGCAAACTCGAATCCATGCGCATTCACACCGGCCTCCACTATCCCGTCCCCCTCCATCTTCAGGAGGCCTACCACGATCTCGGCTATCGTCCCGGCGATTTCCCCGTCGCCGAGCGCATTGGCCGCCAATGCATGACGCTCCCGCTCTTTGCCGAGATGTCCCTCCAGCAGCAAAACGCCGTCGTGGACGCTTTGAACGAATGTTTGGCTTAAGCACCGAGAGGATGATTGTGAACGAAAAGAATGTGCTCAAAAATTCGGTAGTTCTGGTCACCGGCGGCGCGGGCCTCATCGGCTCGCACATCGTCGATCGATTGATCGATTCCGGCGCTGGCGAAATCCGCGTCCTCGACAACCTCGTCCGCGGCCGCATGGACAATCTCCAGGAGGCCATGGACCGCCGCGAAATCAAATTCATCCAGGGCGACGTCCGCGATCCCCAGGTCGTCCGCAACGCCGTCGCCGGCTGCGATTACGTTTTTCACCAGGCCGCCATTCGCATCACCCTCTGCGCCGAAAAGCCGCGCGAGTGCATGGATGTCCTGGTGATGGGCACCTTCAATGTCTTCGAAGCCGCCGCAGCCGAAAAAGTAAAAAAAATCGTCTACGCTTCCAGCGCCTCCGTCTACGGCGCCGCCGAGGAATTCCCCACCGATGAGCGCCATCATCCCTACAACAACCGCACCCTCTACGGCGCCGCCAAGCAGATGAACGAAGGCATCGCCCGCAGCTTCGCCGACATGTACGGCACCCAGAGCATCGGCCTGCGATATTTCAACGCCTACGGTGCCCGCATGGATGTGACCGGCGCGTACACCGAGGTCTTTGTCCGCTGGCTCGATGCGATCGAAGCCGGCCGGCGCCCGCAAATCCACGGCGACGGCTCCGCCTCCA
>JBEKPV010000156.1:0-8039 GCA_049520395.1 Tepidisphaeraceae bacterium | reverse complement strand
AAACACCCCAGGATTCAGCTTAAAATGCGCGGCCAGCTTTATCGCATTCTCTTTACTGATTTGCCGATCCTCGCGCAAAATCGCCGCTCCAAGCGACCGGCTTCCCAGTATCCGCCCAATGCCCGAAGCACTTAGTCCATGCGCCTTCATCAAAAACCGAATCGCCTCCAGCGCCCAGACGATACCCCGACTTGGAAATTGGCGTTGTCATACGCTTCGATCAGTTGCGTGAGTGTTTCCAGGTATTCTTCCTGTCCCTCGGTTCGCCGATCCAGCACCGCCAGCCGGTCCACGATCTCCGCCGTATTCTCGTAGTCCACCTTGTCCCGAATCGTTCGAGGCAAATGCATCGCGCACAATTCCTCAAAACTTTCCGGAACATCGCCCTGTGACGCGCGTACCCGCTTCATAGCTCATCCTTCCGTTATCGCACATCATATTCACAGTGCGCGAATGGGAACAGGCGGACAGGTCAACATTGACCCGGCGGCGAAACAATCAGCGCCTCATCGTCTTCTCCCCACAGCCCGAATCAATCCCAAGATCGCACTTGAACGTAGGCGAGCCGGCCCCCGCCGCTTTTCCCGTTGCCTCAATCCGCGCGATATGAGACGTTCCACCCATCAATATCAGAAAGGCCGCCGATTATGAAACAATTCAGACTATCAATCGTCTTCGTACTAGCCGCGACCACATTATCCCTCGCCCAGTGGCAGCAAAACCCGCAAATCAGCACTCAAACGGGCCCCATCTACCCCCCGAATCCGTCCTACAATTTCAGTTCCCGCGCCAACTCCGATCCCTTCCAATTCAACTGGTACTCTGGCCAATGGAATTACGTCCCCATCCCCTACAACACCGGCGAGGCCGTCCAGCATCCCCAGGCCCCCTACGTCTATAACTGGAACGGCAACATGCCCGATTACTCGGTCGTAAAATCGAGCCCCCCTCCCATCGCGGCCAACCCGCAGCCGCCGGTAGCCGACAAAAATCTCTGGGACACGCCCGCGCCCGAATCCAGCGAATCCGTCGGCACCCAAATCCTGAAATTCCAAGGCCGCATCATCGCGGTGCAAGCGATCGAATTAAGCGGCTGCCCCTACCCCCACATCCTTCTGCGCATGCTCAGCCCCAAAGGCGGCAAAGGCACCGTGGACGTCGGCGAAAAACTAGTCCTCCCCGAAATCAACAACACCGCCGATCTCCAGGTCACCGCCATAGGAAAACTAGGCATGATCGATGGCAACCTGGTCCTCTTCGCCGACAACGTAGCCTTCGGAAATCAACAAGCGGAAATCAACCGCCATGGCGGCACAACGCAGCCGTCGAATTAAAGCAACAATGTGTTTAACCGCGTTTATAGGTCAGAAGCGCGCCGTTGAACATCTGGAATTTGATTTCCGATCCGTGTCCATCTGATTTTTATCTGTGGCAAAAACTCTTCACATCATCAAATGATTCACGATCAGCGCATAGGCCGTCAGCCCCACGCCGACCGCGGCCGCGATGATCCCGCCGTAAAAGGCGCCCTTGCGTTTGGTGAGCGCCGCCACCGAAGCCAGTGCGATCCCGAACTGCACCGCCATTCCCCCGTACGAAAGCAGATCCTTCTCCGACATCTGTCGATACGCCTTGGCTAGAAAATCATCGCGCTGCGCTTCAAGAGCTTTCGCATGTTGCTGGAGCCCCGGCTGTCGCCCCCGCGCTTCCTTGTCGTACTGACCCAATTCCGTTTTCTGCGAATCCGGCATCGTCGCCGCCAGCGCCAGTTGTGTTTCCACGATTCGCGCTTTGATGCTATTGGCCTGATAGTCCGCCCAGGAATCCGAAGCCTGCGCCTGCATTAAGACCGCTTGATTACTGAAATAAATTGCCTGATTGGAGAGATTCGTGCACCGCACGGTGAGGAATCCCCCCAGCGCCGCCAGCACGCCGGTGAGCAGCGCCACATATTTCATCCAAGGTGGCGACGCCGGATCGGCCGCCGCCTTTGCCGCCAGGGTGTTGGTCATTTCCTCTCCTTCGCTGGCCGGATGGATTAGGGAATAGTTGTCTGCACCGGCCGCGGCACCACTTCCACCTGCACGGTCTCCGGCAATTCCTTATCGCTCTTGGCCCCCAGTTCCCCCATCTTCCGAGCCGTGACGGTGACGCGCGTCTCCAGCGACGCCACCGCCGCGTTGTAATTGGAGACGCTGGCCGTCAGGCTCCCGCCGAGTTTGGAGATGTGGCCCAGGACCGTGCCGATTCGTTCGTACAGTTCCTGACCAAGCTGGCGGATTTGCTCCGCGTTTTCAGCCGCCAATTCCTGTCGCCAGCCGAATTCGATGGACTTCAGCAGCGCGATCAGCGTCGTCGGCGTCGCCAGAATAACGTGGTTCTTCATGCAATCTTCGATCAGCGACCCGTCCTGCTCCACGGCCGCATATAAAAACGCCTCTCCCGGCAGAAACATCACCACAAACTCCGGCGACCTGGCAAACTGCGACCAGTAATTCTTCGCCCCCAATTCCCGTGCCCGGCTGCGCACTTGCTGCGCGTGCCGTTGCAAGTGACCACGCCGAACATCCTCATCCACGGCCGCCGCCGCATCCAGAAATGCCTCCAGGCTCGTCTTGCAATCCACCACCACATCCCGCTCCCCCGGCAATTTGACCACCATATCCGGCCGAAGCCTTCCCTGCTCGGTGGCAACCGTTTCCTGCTCGACAAAATCGCACCGATTGGAAAGCCCCGCCAATTCCACCAATCGCCGCAGCGAGATTTCCCCCCATTGCCCGCGCACGGCCGGCCGCGAAAGAGCCGTCACCAACTGCGATGTCTGCATATTCAGCGTCCGCTGCGTCTCGGCCAGAGTCCCCAGTTGCTCCCTGAGCATGCTGTACGATTCGACCCGCGCTTTCTCCATTTCCCCCGCCCGCGCCTGATACTGGCCCAGCAATTGCGCAAGCGGCTGCAGCATCGCCTCGATCTGCTGTTTCCGCTGATCGAGCGAGCCGTTGGCTTGCGTCGAAAGCGCGGTAAATCGCTCTCGGGCCAGTTGCAAAAACTGTTCGTTATTCCGAGTCAGCGCCTCCGCCGAGACGTTGGCGAACGCGTCGCGCAGCGCCGCCGTCGCGTCGTCCAGCAATTTCTTTTGTTCCAGAAGATTGACCCGCGCCGCTTCGACCTGCGCCGCCAAAGCCGCTTGCCCGGCCTGCGACTGCCCCAGTTGCTCGCGCAACGACTGCGCTATCTGTTTTTCCGAATTAAGTTGCCCCGCCGCGTCCGCATGCCGCTGGGCGGCCACGGCCAGATCGGTCCGTAGTTGCGAATGACCCGCGCGGCCCCGCCGATCCCCCAGCAGAAACCCGATGAGGGCCCCGACGATCAATCCCGCAATGGCAACCAGACCGAGCATAATGGGCTCCATCCCACGCAAAATGTACGCCGCCATGGATGATCATGCAACGCCGGGCGGGACTCCAACCACTGGGCCATCGAATCTTACCCGAGCCGCGCGGAATGATGCGGCCGATTGACGCTTTTTAATTAATTCTTCGCGTCCTTCGTGCCTTAGCGGTAAAAATCAAATTCGCTTTACTCCCGGCGCGCCGGGACGAAGACCGCGAAGAAAACCCGGGATCGGAAAACAGCCCGTCGACCTCGCCGGGGTTGCGACAATCACCGGCTTCGGGGATGTTAGGCCTAACAACCGTTCATGAAGCATCTTGTCGCGCTACTCTTCTGTTCCATTCAATCGGTTCTTTTGGCAGGTTGCCAGGGGGTAGCGGAGCCCTATCCCCAGGCGACGCCCCAGCGCGTCACCGCCGTCATCGCAAAAATCTCCCCCGCCGTCGTGCGCGTTGACGTCGCGATCGCCGAATACAAGGACGGCAAACAAAATCTCATCCGCGGCAACGGCTCCGGCGTCATCATCGACGACCAGGGCCGCATTCTCACCAACTACCACGTCGCAGGCCGTGCCGTCGAAATCTACGTCATCCTCGCCAACCAGGAACGCGTCCCCGCCCACCTCATCGGCGACGATCACTGGACCGACCTGGCCATCATCCAAATGGACCCTGATGCCGTCCGCAAACGCCAAATCACCTTCAGCTACGCCCCGCTCGGCGAAAGCTCCACCCTCCAAGTCGGTCAGGACGTCATGGCCTTCGGCACCCCCTACGGACTGGCACGCACCGTCACCCGCGGCAGTATCTCCAACATCGACCGCACCCTGTACGACGCCATGGACGAAATGAACATCGACGGCTACGAAACCGGCGACTTCTCCAACTGGATCCAAATGGACGTCCCCATCAACCCCGGCAACAGCGGCGGCCCCCTCGTCGACTTAAGCGGCAACGTCGTCGGCATCAACACCCGCGGCGGAGGCCAAAACCTCAACTTCGCCATCCCCATCGACACCGCCAAACCCGTCATCCGCGCCATTCTCCAATCCGCCACCAAAACAAAAAAGGGAACCGTCACTCGCAGCGATCTGGGCATGGACCTGTTGCCCCTGCACGAATTGGAATCGTTTTACGATGTTGGCATCGATCAAGGCGTGTTAATCGACAGCGTCGATCGCATCGGCCCCGCCGCCGACGCCGGGGCGCGGTCGCAGGATATTCTGCTCTCCGTGAACGGCGTGCCGACGAATGTCCGCTTCCCCGAAGAATTAGCCGCCGTCCGCCGCCGACTCGCCGTTCTCCCGGTCGGCCAGCCGATCACCATGACCGTCAAACGCGAGAAACAGATTTTAAATCTGACGGCGATCCCCGTTCCCCTGGAGGGAAATCTAGGCGAAGAAAAAGCCTTTTCGCACTGGGGCGTCACCCTCCGGCAGGTCACCCGGCCATACGCCGTCACCAATCAACTGGATGACGTCTCCGGCGTCTGGATCACCAGCGAATCCGAAGGAGAACCCGTCGAGCGGGCACAACTGCAAATCGGCGACGTCATCCACTCAATTAATAGCAAGCCCGTCAAAGATCTGGCGGGTTTTGAGGATTTGTATAATCATTCGATAAAGCAGAAAGACGACCGCGTGCTCTTGGAGGTTCAGCGCGGCCGGGATACGTTTGACGCGGTTTTGGAAGTCAAGAAATACGCCCCCGCCACTGAGCCGGGCGATTCATAGGAGCGAAACATGACGCATTCACGGGGCTTGAGATTTCTGGCCATTTGCATCGGCGCGATATGGATAGCCGCCGCCCCGCTGGCTTCGGCACAAAATGTCAACCCCACCGGCGTTCTGCGCGAAAAGGTGAAGCCCTCCCTGGTCGCCGTAAAATACACCTGGGCCAACGAGCTTCAATCCCGCGAACTCGTCGCCGCCGGGATCGTGGTCGGCGACGACGGCCTGGTGATGTTCCCCCTCACCATGGTCACGCCCTTACTGATTCCCGACGATCAAATGAAGGATTTCAAGATCGTGATCCCCAGCGACACGCTGGACGAAACCGAAATCGACGCCGTCCTGGTTCTCCGCGACGAGCGCACCGGCCTGGCCTTCGTCCGTCCCGATCCCAATTCAACATCCAACGCCGCCGTCCAATGGAAACCCATTCAATTTGTCGATGCGTTGCCGCAGGTGGGCGATCCGCTTTATTCGGTTGGACTTTTACCGAAAACTTCCGGCTACCGCGCGTTCGTAACCTCCGCCGCGATGTCCGCCCCTCTGCGCGGCCCGGTGCCGCAGGAACTGGTTGACGGCGACCTCGCCGGCGTCGGCTCCCCGGTTTTCGACGCCAAGGGCGACGCCATCGGCTACGTTCCCATGCAGGGCAATCAGGGCCCGCTGCTGGACAATCCCGAGCAGCCCGACGATCTGCCGATGGTCTACTCGCCGGCAAAGATGTTCGTCCCGGCCAGTGATTTTCTGTGGAGTCTTTCCCCTGAGCCCTCGGCCGACAAGCCCCTGGTCATCCCCTGGATTGGCTGCATGGAACTGAACGGATTGGATAAAGAACTGGCGGAGTTCGTCGGCTTGACCAACGTTCCCGCCGTGCAGATCGGCGACGTCGTCCCCAATTCCCCCGCCGACCGCGCCGGACTCAAGACCAAGGACATCATCATCAAAATGAACGGCCAGCCTCTGGAGCGCGGCGACGTTCCCGCCGAGGTTCAGGAAATTCTCGCCCGCAAAATCATGAAGATGAAAGTCGGCGATATCGTGACCCTCACCGTCATCCACGACCGCGGCGACGTGCCGCGGGATGTCACCGTGACCCTCGAAGAGCGCCCCAAGCAGCCGCATTCCGCCCGCCGGTTCTACGCCAAGGACCTCGGCTTCGTCGTCCGCGAAGTGGTCTTTATCGACACCTATCATCGCAAACTTCCCCCCTCCGCCGAGGGCGTCGTCATCGCCATGCTCCGTCCCCAGGGCCCTGCCGCCGCGGCCAAGTTGGAAATCAACGACATGGTGACCAACATGAACGGCAATCCCGTCACCGACATCGACGAATTCAAAAAGGATTACCAGGACTTCCGCACGCAAAATCCGCGCGGCGCGGTCGTGCTGGTCGTCTCGCAACTGGATGGCCGCGAACAGACGATCAACATTCAACCCCCCGAAGAGGATGGTTTGAGTGGAGGTTCCGGCGGGGGCAATTGAACCGGTGAGCATCGCCAATGACTGGCGCCAAACAGCTTCTCATCAGTCAAACCGCGGGCGCATTCAGCGGCCGTCCGGACATGTCCCTCAAGGCGTCGCTCGAAAAAATCACTCAGGACGAAGCCTCCTGGCGCCCCAGCGACGATGTCCCGACCATCGACCAGCTCGTCCGGCACATCGCCTGGTCCAAATCAAGCTTCTGCCGCCGCGGATTCGGAACCGCCATGCCCCTGAGCGACCCTGACATTAACGATGACGGCGACACCCCCGGCCTGCCCGCGGAATTCCCCTGCGGCGCCGGATGGGCGGCGTGCCTTGCCCCGGGCATCCACCGCGCCATAGAGTTACTTGATCAAGCCCAGGCGGTTTTAACCCAGTGTCTTGAATCGTGCGATGAGGAAGCACTCGACCGGCCCATTCCGACTCATCACGGAAAATCGGCCGCCAATTTCTTCTGGATCATGCTGATGCACGACATTTACCACGCCGGTCAAATCAGAACCCGCCGAACGGTTTTTCGCGCCGGCGGCCATCCTTTATAAACGAGGCCCCTGCCGCTTAATGCCTGATTCATCCACCCAACCGCTCCTCAAATCAGCCCTGCGGCTCCGGCAGGACCGCCGCCTCGATGAGGCCAAAGCCGTCTGCGAACAAATCCTTTTGGATTATCCCAATCAGGCCGACGCCCTTCATCTTTTGGGCGTGCTGATTTGGGAAATGGGCAGCCCCTCGAACGCCATCGAGCCACTCCAGCGAGCGACCAGGCTCTCCGGCGATCGATGGGATTTTTTCAACACGCTCGGCTTGGTTCATTCGGCGTTGGGCCAAAAAGAAGAAGCGATCGCCGCATTTCGTCAAGCCGTCTCGGCCCGGTCGAAAAACCCGCCGCCCGACGCGCTGTTTAATCTCGCCGAAGCGTTGCGCAGTGTCCGCAGGCCGCGCGAAGCGATTGCCGCGTATCGCCAAGCGCTGGCAAGCCGTCCCGATTTTCCCGCCGCGCTGGTGAATCTGGGCATCACCCTTCAATCCTCCGGACAGTCGCAAGAGGCGCTGGCCGCCCTTCGCCGGGCCACGGTGGTCGCCCCCGATTCCGTCGACGCCTGGATTTTTCTCGGCAGCGCCTTAAAAGATTCCGAGCAGCCCGAGGAAGCGCTCGCCGCCTTCCGCCGCGCCGCCGCCATCGATCCCAACTCCCTCCCGGCGCAACTGAATCTCGGCCTCGGACTCTGGGCCAAGGGCGAACTCAATGAAGCCATTGCCGCGCTGCAAAAATCGCTGGCGCTGGATCCTTCGGACGCCGCGACGCAACATCATTTGGCCGGCGCTCTCCGCGCGGCGGGCCGATTCGAGGAAGCCATCCCTGCTTACGAGCGCGCCCTGCAACTGAACCCAAATTTAGTCGAAGCCCATCTCAACATGGGCAGCGCGCTCAAGGACA
>JBEKPV010000155.1:0-8065 GCA_049520395.1 Tepidisphaeraceae bacterium | reverse complement strand
CATGATCAACATTGCGCTGGTGAACCGTCAGCCGCGGACGATGGGGCTCAAGGAATTGATTCAGCATTACATCGCGCATCGGAAGGAAGTCATCACTCGTCGGACGCGGTTTAAGCTGCGCAAGGCGCAGCAGCGCGGGCATATTTTGGAAGGGCTGATCTTCGCGGTTTGCGATATTGATGAAGTGGTGAAATTGATTCGGGCGAGCAAGACTCGGGAAGAGGCGATTCGGAAATTGCGGGAGAGGTCGTTTCGGATTGAGCCGAACCATCCGGCCGCGGCGCGGATTCCGGAGGTTTTGATTCAGCGGGCGGATCAAAAGCCGGTGCTGCTGAGCCAGACGCAGGCGGAGGCGATCGGTCGGCTGCAACTGATTCAGCTCGTGGGGTTGGAAATTGAGAAATTAGTGGACGAGTACCGGTCGGTCGTCGAGGAAATCGAAGGGTATGAAGCGATCCTGCGCAATGAGTCACTGGTGATGGACATCATCCGGGAAGACATTTACGAAATGAAGGAGAAATACGGAGACGATCGGCGGACGGAAATTACCGGGGAAGTTTCCGACATGAACATGGAGGATTTGATCGCGCGGGAAGAAGTGGTGGTGACCGTGAGTCACGAGGGGTACGTGAAGCGGCTGCCGGTGGATACGTACCGGTCGCAGGGGCGCGGGGGCCGGGGCATCAAGGGGACGGAATCGCGCGAGGGGGATTTTGTCGAGCATTTGTTCGTGGCGAATACGCACGATTTTTTGCTGTTTTTCACCAATCAGGGGCGGGTTTATCAGAGGCGGGTTTACGATGTGCCGCAGATGTCGCGGACTTCGCAGGGGCGAGCGGCGGCGAATCTGCTGGAATTTCATCCGGGTGAAAAAATCGCCAACGTTTTAGCGGTAAAGGATTTCGCGGCGGGGGAACATTTCCTCCTCTTTGCGACGGCTAATGGGATCGTAAAGAAGACGGCGCTGGGGGCGTATGCGAATATTCGCCAGAGCGGGATCATCGCGATCGGGCTGGACGAGGGGGATTCGCTGATCGATGTCGCGGTTACAGGGGGGAAAGATCATGTGATTCTGGGGACGCGCAGCGGGCTGGCGGTACGGTTCGAAGAAACGGATGTGCGGGCCATGGGGAGGCCGGCGGCGGGGGTTACCGGGGCGCGGTTTAAGCGGGATGGGGATCGAGTGGTGGCGATGCTGGTGGTGCCGGCGGGTCAGGAGCAGGGAATTAAGGTTTTGACGGCGTGTGTGAACGGGTTTGGGAAACGCACACCGCTGAGCGATTATCCGGTCAAGGGTCGCGGAACGCGCGGAGTCATTAATATCGACGCGAATGAACGAAATGGCGACGTGATCGGGATGAAACTGGTCACGGATTCGGATGAAGTCATCCTGATCACCGAGAAGGGAATTTTGATCCGTACGCCCGTGGGAGAGATTCGAGAGACGGGCCGGAACGCGGCAGGCGTGATTCTGATCAAGCTGGATGAGGGGGATAAGCTTGTGGCGCTTGCGAAAGTGGAGAAGGAAGAGGAAGAGAAGAGTGCGCAATGACGAAATTCGAATGACGAATGATAAATGGAAATGCAAAGAATGCCGCCGTCTTTGGATTTTTAATTAGCTCCCTTTCCACGCTTTTGTGTTACTTGGCGGCGGGGCCGACGCTTGGGGTTTTCTTCGGGGGCTTTTTTGTCGCGGCGTTTCTTGCTCCGGTTGGTTCATTCCGATGGGCCCATCTCCATTCCGTGGTCGGAGGGATTTGGCTGGTTTGGCTGATCGCGGTTTTCCGGACCTCGGATACGGTCGGGCAATGGGTGCGATTGGGAATTTTGCTGGGAAGTTTTTCTTTGGCGGTGGCGGGGATGGCGGCGTTACTGCGGGGGTTTCGCGTTCAGGCGGTGATTGCGGCAGGGACGGCGAGTTTGGTTGGGTTGGCCTGGCTTTTTTGGCCGATCTGGCTTTCGCCGCAGTTTGCCAAGTTGAGCGAAGGGTTTATCGAGGCACTGGTGAGAGTGCATCCGCCGCTGGTGGCTAATGGGGTTTTGGAGAATGAGCCTCCCTGGACGGAGCGATTTTTGGCGTATCGGCTGACGCGGTTGGATCAGGATACGCCGATGCGGTTGCCCACGGATGTTTGGCCGGGGGTGGTTTTGTATTTGGGGGTGGGAGCCGGATTTTTGGTGATCGGTCGCGGAATGGGGCGAATTTTGCCTATGCGCCCCGAATGTGGATAGAAATTCCGGGGGCATGATTCAATCGAAACAATCGGAGGAGGGCGTCCTGGGCGCGCTGCGAGCGCGGCCGGCGGTGGCAGTCGTGATTTTGCTGGCGACGGGGATGGGGCTGCGGGATGTAATTGGGTGCCGGCCTTGGGTCTGGGTGATCTGCATTTTTGTGTTGCTGGGGGTGGGGGCGGTTTTGCGATTGCGCAGTTGGGCGGCGGATTTGGCGATTGGGGCGGCGACCATCCTGCTCGGGTTGCTGGCGGCGCAGATCGAATTCTATCAATTCCCTTCGGATCATATTTGGTCGTATACGTCGGACGCGGAGCGGTTTGCACAGGTGGAATTGGAGATTGCCGAGTCGCCGCGGATTATTCCGGCGGCGGCGGGCGATCCGCGGATGCTGGAGCCAAAGCAAACGGTTCGGGCGGAAGTGCGGAGTATTTGCTCCAGCGAGGGGTGGACGCCGGCGAGCGGGACGGTTTTGCTGACGCTGGAGCAATTGAATCCGAATCTCGCGGCCGGGGAAATCGTGCGCGTGACGGGGCGCCTGGAGAGGCCCGGGCGCGCCATGAATCCCGGGGAATTCGATTACTATTCGTGGGAGCGGCAGCAGCGCGTTTTGGCGACGATGCTGGTTTCGCATGCCGATGGGGTGCAGATCGATTCCGATCCGGGGCCGGGGGCGATTGTCTGGATGCGGGAAAAGGCGCGGCATCTTTTGGCACAGGGATTCACGCTCGATCGCTCCTACGATCACGTGCTGCTGCGGGCATTTGTGCTGGGGGATTCTGATCCGCAACTGGAGGATTTGGAGGAGCAATTTGTCAACACCGGCATCGTGCATTTCCTAAGCGTGAGCGGGTTGCATGTGGCGATCGCGGGGGGATTTGTTTTGTTTTTGGGGAGGGTGCTGCGGGCGTCGCCGAGGGCGAGTTTGATCGCGGCGCTGATCGGGGTGGCGCTGTATGGGATTGTAGCGACGCCGACCTGGCCGGGGTGGCGGTCGATACTCATGTTCGGGGCGTTTGGAGCGGGGGTGATGTTTCGGCGAAGACCGGATTCGATTCAGCTTTTCGCGGCGGCGGTGGGAGCGATTTTGCTGATTCATCCCGGGGATATTTCAAACGGCGGCTTCCAAATCAGCTTCGCGGCGGTGCTGGGGATGATGTTTTTCACCACCCGCGCGATGAAGTGGGCACAGGCGAAATGGCGCGGGCCGGATGCGGTGGCGCTACGGCCGCCGAGGCGCGGGACATGGCGGGAGGGACTGGTTTGGGTGGGGCGATTTTTTGTTTCAGCGCTGTTTGCCAGTTCGATCGCTTGGCTGATGGTGATTCCGCTGATCGCTTATCACTACGGACAACTGAATACGTATTCGGCGCTGGCCGGGGTGGTGTTTTTGCCGGTGACCGTTTTGGCGCTGATTTTTGGGCTGGGGAAAATCGTTTTGACGTTCTGCTGGCCGGGGCTGGCGCATTTTTGGGCGGTGGGCTGCGTGATACCGGTGGTTTGGCTGCGAGATATGGCGGCGGGGCTGGCGAAGATTCCCGGGGCGACGATTCCGCTGCCAACGCCTTCGGTCGGGTTGCTGGTGGTTTACTATGCGCTGGTTTTGGTGGCTCTGTTTCGATGGAAGTCCTGGGTAAGGCGAGCGGCGCCGGTGGCGGCGGTTGGGTTGCTATTTTTGTGGCCGCTGGTCGCGGGGCGGGCTTCCTCATCCCGCGGGGAGATTCGGATTACTCTGATAAGTCTGGGCAATGGGCAATGCGCGGTGGTTCGGGCGGCGGATGGTCATGCGGTATTGATCGATTGCGGCTCCAGCACGGTGGCGGATCTTCGGCGGCGGCTGATTACGCCTTATCTGCGGGCAGAGGGCTGTTCGAAGGTGGATGAGGTGTTTCTCAGTCACGCGGCATTCGATCGGTTGAGCGGGGCTGGAGACGTTTTTGCGAATTATGATGAGCCGGCGTTTTTTACCAATCCGCAGTTTGCGCGGGAGGCGATGGGGGATGTGCCGGGGGAGGAATTGCTGGAGAAGCTGCTGGATGCGGATCGGATGCCGCGGATTTTGCATCGGGGGGATCGTTTGCAGCTTGCCGATGGGGTGACCGTTGACGTGCTTTGGCCGCCGGCGGACTGCGGACTCAACTCGAATAACTGCTCGCTGGTGTTGAAACTTGGGTATGCCGGGCGGAGCGTGATTTTTCCGGGCGATGTTCAGGATGCGGCGCAAAGGGAATTGCTGGCGAATCCGCATGAGCTGAAATGCGATGTCCTGGTGGCGCCGTATCATGGGAGCGCGGGGACGACTACCGCGCGATTTCTGCGGGCCGCGGGGGCTCAGATGATATTGGCTTCCAATTCGTCGAAGCCGACTCATAAGGAGAAGATTTTTGATTCGATGGCTGGTGACGCGGCGGTCTATCGTACCAGCCGCTGTGGAGCGATTACGGTAACGATTGGCGCGGGCGGGCGTATTTCAGTGGAAACGTTCATATCGGGACGGTGAAAACCCCGCTGCGCCGCCGTGGACGTTGTCCAAATCCCCTTCCCCTTGCGTCCGATGATGAGTGCCCTTATTTTGCTGAAAACTCCAAAAAAATCGGGAGGATGTGTGCCTGAAAAGATACCGCTATCGCGAGTCTATCAATCCGAAACGATCGACCGTCGCATTCTGGAAGTGGTCAAGGGGGGCAACTATATCCTGGGTCCGGAATGCAAGGAATTTGAGAAAGAATTGGCGACGTATTTCGGGGTGCCGCTGGCGGTGCTCTCCTCCAGCTGGACGGCGGCGGTGACGCTGCTGCATCTGGCGCAGGGACTCAAGAGCGGCGATGAGATTCTGGTGCCCAGTTTGACCGCGTTTCCGAGCATTGAACCGATGATTCATGCGGGGGCGAGGCCGGTCTTTTGCGATATCGATGAGACGTACACGATCGATCTGGCGGATGCGAAGAAGAAGATCACCTCCAGGACGGTGGGGATTCTGCCGGTTTATTTGTATGGGCGGCCGGCGAATATTGACGGGATTTTGCAACTCGCCAGGGAGAACAATCTCTGGGTGATTGAGGATTGCGCGCAAAGTCATGGGGCGAAATGGAAGGGGAAGCGCGCCGGCAGTTTTGGGCAGCACGCGGCCATCAGTTTTTATCCTTCCAAGAATCTCACGGTGTATGGCGACGGTGGAGCGGTGCTGACCAGCGATCCGAAGATCGCGCAGAAGATCACCATGCTGCGGAATCATGGGCGGAAGGATAAATATCTGCACGAGAAGGTGGGTTTCAATCTTCGGTTTAATGAAATACAGGCGGCGGTGGGCCGGGAGCAATTGAAGGTGCTGGATGAACTGAACGCCGGGAGGCGAAGGGCGGCGGAGTGGTATCGGCGGGAACTGGGCGATGTAAAAGGCGTGACCCTTCCGCCGACGGATAAGGCCGGGGAGACAGAGTCGGTTTATCACATGTTTGTGATCCGGCTGGAGAATCACGATAAGCGCGAGGCCCTGGCGCGGCATTTGAAGGAGAATGGGATTGAGACCGGCGTGCATTACCCGGTGCCGAATCATTTGCAGCCGGCAATGGAGGAGCTCTATGGGAAGCAGCCGCCGCTGCCCAAGACGGAGGAGGCGGTGAAGCGGATTTTGAGTTTGCCGATGTATCCGTCGCTGCGGGAGGACCAGGTGAAGACGGTTTCCGACGCGATCAAACGATTTTTGGCCGCATGAACGCCCGCGCCCGTGGAAAAGTGCACTACCATGCTCGAACGGAATTCAGTGCCTAGCGCGCCGGTGGAATCGGCGGAGCCGAAACCGCGCGGGGGACATCGACGCGTCGTGCTGCTGGGCATCGTTCTGCTGGGGGCGGCGGTGCTGGCGTACTTTGTGCCGGTGCGGAACTGGCTGGCGGAAGCGGGACAGTTTCGCAGGGCCATTGCGTCGGCGGGAGTCTGGGTCTATCCGGCGGGCGTTGCGGTGGTGGCGCTGCTGGTGGCGTGCGGGGTGCCGCGACTGGTGATGTGCGGACTGGCGGGAATGGCGCTGGGATTTTGGTGGGGACTCGCCGTGGTGCTCCTGGGGGCGCTGCTTGGATATTACGGGGTTTTTCTGTTTATTCGCTGGGGCGGGCGGGATTGGGCGCTGCGGCATTGGCCGGCGCTTCGGAAGTGGGCGGACCTGCTGCACGATCATGGGACGATTGGGGTTATTTTTTTGCGGCAACTCCCCATTCACGGAAGCCTGGTGAATTTGGGGCTGGGGCTTTCGCATGTGAAACACCGGCATTTTTTATTGGGGACGCTGATTGGTTCGTTGCCGGAGGCGATACCGGCGACGCTGGCAGGAGCGGGTCTGGTGAAGACTTCGATGGCGTCGGCGGCGAGTTATTTGGCAACCGCGGTGGCGGCGCTGGCAGCGATTTGGATTGCATGCGGGGTGATGATGCGGGCGCTGCGCAATAGCCGGGCGGCGGCGGAATTAATCGCGGATGCCGATAGCCTCAAGGGAACCGGCAACTGATGGCTCAGCCGACGCTTTCCATCTGCGTTCCGGTTTATAACGAGGCGGAAAATTTGCCGCTGTTGCACGAGGCGATTACAGCGGTGATCGATCCGGGACATATCGACGCGGAACTGATTCTTGTGGACGATGGCAGCACGGACGGGAGCTGGCAGCAAATCGAGAAATTGGTGGCCAAGGACGCGCGGGTGCGGGGATTGAAATTTCGGAAGAACTGCGGAGAGACGGCGGCGAGCGACGCGGGGCTGCGGGCGGCGCGTGGAAAATATGTCATGACGATGGACGCCGATCTCCAAAATGACCCTAGGGATATTCCCAAATTCTTGGAAGCGCTTGACCTAGGGCACGATTGCGTATGCGGGACGCGGGTGGCGGTACGCGGCTTGGGGGATAGCTTTGTGAAGGTGGTGTCCAGCCGGATCGCAAATTGGGTGCGCAATAAACTTTCAGATGAACAGATTTCGGACGCGGGATGCACGTATCGCGCGTTTCGGCGGCAATGCGTGGATAAACTCAAGCTTTACCGCGGTCTTCACCGATTCATTCCGACGCTGCTGAAAATGGAGGGATTTACGGTCGTGGAAATCCCGGTGAGCAACAATCCACGTCTGCATGGAGAGAGTAAATACGGGGTGTGGAACCGGCTGTTCAAAAGTTTTCGCGATCTGCTGGCGATTCGGTGGATGAAGAGCCGGCTGCTGGGATACGAGGTGGCGGAGGAATTGGACCGGACCGATCAAACTGAAAAGGTGAGGTCATGAGCCAAGGACGCAGATTTACTCCGGGTCGAATCGCGCTGTTCCTGCTGATCGTGGCTGGTCTGGCAGCGCTGGATGGCAACAAGAAGGTCGCCGCCGGACCCGACTCCGGCGAAACATTCGGAGGCGCCCCCCCCACCACCGAGCCGGCGGGACCTACGCTTCGCGTTGCGACTTTCAATATCGATGGAGGCGCCGAGGGGCTCGATAAAGTCGCGCATGTTCTGGGTGGATTCGATCTGGCGGGGCTGCAGGAAGTTCATGGGCAGGATCAGACGGATTATTTGTCGCAGAACCTGCACCTGTCCGACCTTTACGCGCCGGTGGAAAGCCAATGGTGGTACAAATCCTTTGGGAACGCGGCACTCTCGGATTTGCCGGTCACGTACTGGGCGCGGATTCCCATCTCGATCAATGGCTCGGATTCGAACCGGAATGTCATTTTGCTAAGGGCAAGCTTTGCCGGGAAGCCGCTGAATGTGCTGATTACTCATATTGACCGGAAGCTGGATCATTCGAGGGAAATTCGGGAGGTTTCGAATTTGTTTTTGGCGCTGCAAGAGCCGGCGAT
>JBEKPV010000154.1:0-8066 GCA_049520395.1 Tepidisphaeraceae bacterium | reverse complement strand
AACAAATGCAAATGCCGCTCAAGCGTCGGCTGAACCGCCGTCGCCGCATCCAGCATGTACTGCTCAAAAACCTTTACCAATTGCCGCGCGCATCGGTCCTTTACGTCGCTGATGTAAACGTGATCCCCCAGCAAAAGTAAAAACGGCTCATCCCCCACAAATTCCCTCGCCTGATACACCGCATGCCCAAATCCCTCCGGCTCGTGTTGCTCCGCAAAATACAGACGTTCCCCAAACGCACCCAGTTTCTCCGATTCTAAAATCGCCCAATCCTTCCCGCGAAACGACTTCACCATCTCATCATCCAGCCGCCTGAAATATTCCCGGTACTGTTTCTCCTCCCCCGGCTGCGTGATGATGCACAACTCCTCGATGCCCGAATCGATCGCCTCTTCCCCGATAATCTGAATGATCGGCTTGGTAAGCCCATCCCGATCCACCAGCGGAAACATCTCCTTCTGCACCGCCGTCGAAGCCGGGTATTGCCGAGTCCCGCGTCCTGCCGCCGTGATCACCGCCTTGCGAACCTTGGCCATGCCTACTCCTTTGCTAACCCGTAAGGATAGATAACCCCCGCATCGCGCCAAGTGGCGGGCCAAGCCTCCGGGAAGTTATGTTTGCTTGCATGACCGCCGACCACTCCCCCAATCGCGCCGCCTGGGCCCTTTCCGCCTGGGCCGTCGCCGCTCGCCTCCTATGCCTTTGCATCTGGCCGATGCAGGCCTATTCCTGCGATCTCAAGGACTGGCGGATCATTGCGGGCGCCATGCTCGTCGGAATCAATCCCTACGTGAAATACCAGCTCCTGAACTGGCCCCCCATGTGGATGGAAATCCTTTTCGTCCTTGGCCGAATCTCCGATCGATTCGACTGGCAAATGCTGACCTGCATCCGCGTTCTCCTCGTCGCCGCCGATGTGGCCCTCGTTCTATCCACCTGGAGTCTGGCGCGCCTGCTAAACGCGCGCGATCGCGCATTCACCACCCTCCTCTGGGGATTATGTCTCAATCCCCTCCTGATTCTGCTTACCGTACAACAGGGAAATTTCGACGTGATCCCCACGATCCTCATCCTCTGGTTTCTTCAATCCCTGATCCGATTCCGCCGCGCCGCCGACCCCGTCGATTGGCTCCTCGCCGCCGCCTTCCTCGGCCTCGGCGGCTTCGCCAAAACCTTCCCCCTCGTCCTGACGCCTCTCCTCATTGGCGAAGCACGTCACCTAAATTTCAAAACCCTCTCTCTCGGCCTCGCCCTCTGCTTCGGCCCCGCCGCATTCTCCCTCGCCCCTCTCTTCGTCCTGAGTCCGCACCCGGTCATCGAGTTCGTCATTTTATATCGCGGAACCCCCGGTAACGTCGGCGTCGGCTCCCTCATCCAGTGGCTCGCCGGCATCCACGCTGTGCCGCTCTACTACCCCTATTTCACCGCCGGATTGCTGGCCGCGATGGCCTACATCGCATTGCGAATCTGGCGAAAACCACTGCCGGACGATAGCGCCCTGGTTTTGCTTGCCGCCTTAATCCTCATCGCGATCTTCGAATTCGGCGCCGGATATTGCCCGCAATATTGGATGTGGGTCGCCCCGCTCTTATGCATCTGTTTTATCCAGCAATCCCCCGCCTTCCGTCGAGTTTTGATTGCCGCTTCCCTGATCATTGTCCTAACCAATATCCTGATCTTCGCCTACGATCGCGATTTGGGATGCTTCGTCGGTTTGTGGTCAAACGGCCCCTTCAATCGCCGACTCTTCGACCTCTTTTGCGATACCCAGCATGCCCTTATCCTTATCAGCCTGCCCATGACCGCGGCCACATTAATCCTCTGGCTTTACGGCCTGCGAAGGCTGCAAGTAAATTGGACCGCGCCCGCATGAGCCAGACCCTGGCCATCTCCGAAAATCCCCCCGTCGTCGCCGGCAACCGAGCCGCCTGGGCCCTGGCGACCTGGACCCTGGGCATTCGCCTCTTCTGCATCGCCATCTGGCCCCATGGAATCTATTCCGTCGACCTCCGCAACTGGCAATCCATCGCCGGCGCCATGCTCATGGGAATCAATCCCTACCTCGGCGACCATCTGCTCAATTGGCCGCCGCTTTGGATGGAAGTCCTCTTCGCCGTCGGCCGAATCTCCGATCGCCTCGACTGGCCGTTCATGGCCTGCCTGCGCGTTTTCCTCTCCATCTGGGACGTCGCCCTGGTCCTCTCCACCTGGAGGCTTCTGGGCCTGCTCAAACTTCGCCAAAACGCCTATCACCCGGTCCTGCTCGGATTGTGCCTCAATCCTTTCCTGATTCTCCTCACCATTCAGCACGCCAACTTCGATGTCATTCCCACCACGTGCATTCTCTGGTTTCTGCAATCGCTCATCCGTTATCGCCGCACCCAAAATCCGGTCGACTGGCTTCTCGCCGCCGCCTTCCTGGGCCTCGGCGGATTCGCAAAAACGTTTCCCCTGGTATTGATCCCCCTCCTGATCGGCCAGTCCCAGCGCCTGAATCTCAAAACCTTCGCCCTCGGCGCGGCCCTATGTTTCGCCCCCGCCGCTTTGGCGCTCGCGCCCCTCTACGCCCTCAACCCCTCCGACATCTCCGCCGGAGTCTTGTTCTATCGAGGCACCCCCGGCATGGCTTGCATCTCGGGCATCCTCTATTACACCATCGGACGCCCCGCCATTTTCGCCTACGACCCAATCTTCACCGCCATCCTCGCCGTCGCCATCGTCGCCGTCGCCGTCAAACTTTACCGCCGACCGCTTCCATGGGACGTAGACCTCATCCGCCTCGCCGCGCTCCTCCTCATGGCCGTCTTCCTCTTCGGTCCAGGCTTCTCCGTCCAATACTTGTATTGGGTCGCCCCTCTGCTCGTTATTTGTTATGTGCGGAAATTCCCGATTTTCAGTCCCCTGATTCTCCCCGTCGCCGCCGTCGCCGAGCTGACTCTGTTTTTCGTATTCGCCTATGCCCCCGTACTCGGTTACGTCCTGCTCCGATGGGTGCCAACCATGTTCAACCTTCACATGTTCCGCTGGTTCTCCATCGAGCGCAACGTATTCCTTTTCTGCCTCCCCATGACCTTCGCCGCCTGGCTCCTCTGGTTTGCCGGCGTCCGTTCAATAATCGCGCCGGCAAAAAATCCACCCAGCCAGCAGTAGCACCGCCGCCTCAAATCCCAGCGAAGTCCCCGTGATCCACACCCACGATCGGTGCCCCAGTTGTTTTTGCAGCTCGCCGACATCTCCCCTGGAAACCTCCCCGCCCGATTGCGCCGTCGCCTGCTCCGAATCGTTCTCCTCTTCCGCCGTCCTTCTGTCCCTCGACAAGCTCGCCCGACTAACCAGTTCCCGCTGCAGCAGGTAGACCGTTTCGCTCGTCTTAGGCAGAAAAATCTTCATCGCATAAAACCATTCATGCGGCCGATCGAATTCCGGATAATAATCATCGCGCTCCTTGATGTCCCTCTTAAGCTGATTTTCCAGCAGAACTTGCCGATAGGAAGGCGTCGTCGCCGCCGGAATCTCCGCCAGCGCCGTCCGATCGCGGTCAATTTGCTCGATCACATTTTTGTGCGCCCGCTCCCCGTGAATCTTGAAAAGCAAAAGCGTCACTTCCGTCGTATGCACGCTGAAAACGCAAAGCCAAAAAAGCAACGTCAGCAAAACGGCCGCCACCGTCGAGCGCGTCACCACCCCAATCAGCACGCACACGCAATAAAGATAGCTGTAAAACAGCACGACAATCGGAACCGCCAAAAACAGTGCCGGCTCCCACGCCCCTCCGCGCAGCCCAATCACCAGAAAACTTGCCAAACTGAAGCAGGCAATCTGCAGCGTCACAAACAGCAACCCGCACGCATATTTCGTCCAAAATAGCCGCCATCGTCCAATCGGTTTGGAAAGATAAAGATCGACGGACCCGCCCATCAGAAAATCCGGAAAAATACTCGCTGTCGAAATCAGCGCCAGCGCCGTCGCAAACTGCGTCAGCCACCACTGAATTCCCAACGTCAAAAACATCAATTTGTAGAATTCCGCCGGCGTCATCTCGCGCGCATTGAGAAACGGCGATTTAATCTCATACCCAAACACCGTGAACCCGCGCATCGTCAGCCCCACCATCGCCATCGATATCGCCACCAGCCCCGAAATGATCAGCACGATCCAAAACATTTTCCGCGCGTTCAGATCGCGATACGCATCGATCAGCAGCGCCCAGGTTTGCCTCACAGCGTCCCCCCGTCCACCGTCCCGGCGCGCCGCGGACCCACCGCTTCAAAGAACAATTCCTCCAAACTCGGCCGCATCACGTGCATCCGGCGAATCACCAATCCTTGTTTCCGCAGCTCATCCAAAATCCCCTGAACCTCCGCCGGCTCCGTCTTCCCAACCCGCAAACAAATCCCGTCAAACTGAACCCAGGTCTTATCCGCCAAAAATCCCGTCGCCGGCCGCCCCGGTTCCGGCGCTTGCGAAAACGCGCCCGGCAGCGCATACCAAACCCCCCGCCACGGATCAGGCTGCGGCGCGAACTCAAACAAAAAACATTGCTTAGCCGCCGTCAATTCATCAATCGTCCCCTGGCGAGCGACCGCTCCTTGAACCAAAATCGCCACCCGGTCGCAAACCGTCTCCAATTCGCTCAGCAGATGACTATTGATAAAAACCGTCTTCCCCCGCTCCCGCAGTTGCAACAGTACCTGCCGGATATCGCGCCGGCCCGCCGGATCGACCCCATCCGTCGGCTCATCCAGCACCAGCAATTCCGGATCGGCCCCCAGCGCCGCCGCCAATCCCAGCCGCTGCAACATCCCCTTTGAATACTGCGATATTTTCGTATCCGCCCAAGCCGTTAGCCCCACCATCTCCAGAAGTTCCACCCCGCGCTTCCGCCGGGTCGTTCGATCCACCTTCGCCAGCGCCGAAAAAAAATCCATCGCCTGCCGCCCGCTCAGATACCGCGGAAACCGATGGTTCTCCGGCAAATACCCGATCCGTCCCAACGTCGCCGTATGCCCGATCGGAAAATCCAGAATCGTCCCCGCCGCACGCGTCGCTCGCACCACGTGCATCATGATTTTAACCAGCGTGCTTTTCCCCGCCCCATTGGGCCCCAGCAGCCCAAAAATCTCCCCCCGCCGAACCTGCATCGAAATCCCCCGCAACGCGTGCACGCGCCGCCGGTAAATCTTTTCGACATGAAGCAGATCGATAGCGTTGTCAGCCGTCGAAGGATTACTCACAGAGCCGCCCATCCTAAATGCCCGTGGCGCATTTTAAAACAAACCCCCTCCCTCAATATTTAATAGTCTCCGCCGCGGGTAGTGTCCTATTGGAAATTTCAAATTAGGACACTACCAAACGCTCTGATGAGCCAGATAGATCAGCGCCTTTGCGGTAAGAAACTTCTATAATCCGGACATGACGAGGCTGAGCTTTGTCACGCCGCTGGCTTACGACTGGAAGTGGGCGCCGGGGGCAATCGAATCCTACTACCCCATCGCCGACGAAATCATCCTCGGCCTCGATCGGGACCGGCTCACCTGGTCGCGTAATCCGTTCGAGATCGACTTGGATGCGCTGAAGACGTCGCTGGCAAGGATCGACGTCCAAGGGAAAATCCGAATCGCTGAGGGGGATTTCCACTGCCACGATCACCCCATGCGCAACGAAACCCTGGAGCGGTCGAAGCTCAGCCTGAGATGCATTCCGGACAATTGGATCGTCCAGATCGACGCGGACGAGCGGCTGCTCAACGCGACGCATTTCGCCGAATGGATGGGGCTGGCTCCCAATGACGACTGCCTCTGGGCGCGGATGCTGACCGTCTTTAAAAGTTTCGGCAACCGCGCGCTGGTCATCGAGCCGGCGGATGAATTCGTACCCGTGGCGACGCGCCGGCACGGTGAATATACCGCCGCCCGCGCAACTGCTCAGAACAATTCCGGCTGCCCCCTGCTGCTCCTGCACTATTCTTGGGCACGCGAGCCGGAAGAGTTGAAACAGAAGCTGGCCAACTGGGGCCATGCCCGCGACTTTGACACCGAGGCCTATTTCAAATTCTGGGAATCCGTGACGCTGGAAAATTATCAGCAGCTCAAAAATTTCCACCCCATCCATCCCGCCTCCTGGCCGGCGCTGGTGCTCAAAGAGATGCCCAGCGGCCGCGACTCCGCGCCGGCGGATTCCAGGTAAAACCCGCTCTGAATTAGGTCTCCATCCCGCCGCGCGCCCGAGTTGTACAAAAAGCGCCATTCCGCCGATTTTCCAGTACCATAATCCAGATTCCGGGGCCCAACCCATGCCCGTCCAAAAACGCCATTGGATTTGGATGTTGACACTCCCCATGGCCGCCGTCGCCGGCCTGGCCCTGGTCTTTTTTCTAGGCTCACCACCCCCCGAGCCCGCTCCCCCCGCAACACCAAACCCAACCATCACACCAATAATTGCACCATCCCAGCCCCCGCCCCCCATCGCCGCCCCAACCATAAAAACCTATCTCGACCTCCTGCACGCAGAATTTCCAAACGGCCCCGCATTCACGCCATTACCCGCCGCTCTCGATTTAACCGACGCCGCCCATCTGATCCTCCAGCGGCGAGTCTATGTTTGCCCGCGTGGCGACATTTGGACCATGCGCCCCGATGCCGACCCACTCCCCAAAGTCCTAGCCCGCGCCCCAAACGAAACCGAACACATCGCCGACCGCGACGTCGAATACATTCTCTGGACAGTCGACTCGCGCGGCGACCAGCAAGCCAGCGCCATCTGCCGCACCCCGGGCGGCTACGAACTAGTCTCCGCCAGCGGCACACAGCCCATCCCCTGGCATCGCACCTACCGCTGGAATTCCGCCTCCGATTGGGACGACAACGGCGTCACCCGACTCATCGTCCCCACCGACGACGGCGTCAGCATCATCACCACCGGCGACTCCCTCACCGAATCCTATTGCCCCCTCCGAGACTCCGGCTCCGGCCCCTCCCCCCAAGTCCTCTTCGACCTCCGCGGCCTGCTCGCCTGGATCCCCGCCGACACCCAACCCAACCTCAACACCACCGTCGCCCGCTTCGTAGACGGCCAATGGACAATACTCCCCCAATCCGATTGGCCCAGTTCCATCATCCACTTGGTCCCCATGCTCGATGGCAGCGTCCTGCAAATCCGCCGAGGTGACGATCCCCAATCCGTGCAGCTAAACATCCAACCCCTCGATTCCCCCGCCATCGACGAAAACCAAATCGACGCCCTGGTCGATCAACTCGAAGACCCCGACCCCGACAAGCGCACCGCCGCCTTCCAAAAGCTCACCGAATTCGGCCCCGGAATTTTTCCCATTTTGGAAAAGCTGGAACCAAACCTCCCCCCCGAAGCCCAACCACGCATCGACCAACTCCTCGAAGGAAAAATCCGCATCAAGCTCGGCGGAATGGAAATCATCGACGATCTCCTGACCATCTATTCCCGCCTTTCCGATGGCGGCGCCGTCTTCTACGCCCCCCACGGCGTCATCGTCGAACCCGAAAAAGGATCCCCCCAACTCGTCCAACCCGCCTTTCTCGTCATCCGCCCCGGCCGATCCATCCAATTACTCCCCGGCGGCCTGACGAGCCTCTTAGATTCCAATACCCAGCTAACCGCCAATCATGACGAATGGATCGCCACCCGCCCCAACGTCGGCCCCATGCGATTCCTACCCCCGCGCGAATTAACCCCCCTGCTGCGAACCTCCGAACTGAACTTCACGACTCTAGTCGGCATCGATTCCCATGGCCGCTGGATTTTCCGCCCCTCAAACGCCGCTCAACCCAGCTTGATTCTCGATCCAACCCTCCCCGATCCCACCCCCCGCCTGGCCATCTGGCTAATCGACACCGCCAAACAAGTCGGCTGGAATTCCGCCAACTGGCCCGTCGTCATGCGCCGCTCCGACTATTGGATGCTCACCGACAAAGATTGGGAACTCCTCCCCCCCGGCGACCAGATGCAAACCCAACCCCCGCCCGAACGCCAACTTCTGATGATCGACAAAACCGGCAACCAATATTCCGACGGCCGTACTACCCTAACCGTCC
>JBEKPV010000153.1:0-8098 GCA_049520395.1 Tepidisphaeraceae bacterium | reverse complement strand
CACCGGCGTTGAGGAAATAGGAACCGGGCGACATCAGGTTTTTGAATTGAAAGGTGACGGTGACGTCCTGCCCCTGATCGATGAATTCCACGCCGCCGCCGGGGGTGTGTGACGCGCCGCCGGCCAGTTCGATTCCGACGACGTTTTTAATCATCATTCCAAAGCGCACGCCGGTGGCGGGTTTGTCGAAATGGACGGTGTAGGTGTACCGGTAGACCCGCCCGGGGACCAGGACGTTGACGCGCCGGCCGGCGACGTCCAGGATTTGGGGCTCGTCGATCGTCGCGCCGCGCGAAACGTATGAAACCACGCTCCGCGGCACCATGGCGGCGTCGTAAAATTCGCCCGCCGCTTTGCCTTCCTGGGCGCTTTGCCCTTCGTCGCCGTCGGTGTCGGGTATGGCGGACTGCGCGCCGGAGGCATCCAATTTCAGGATCTCCTGGCGGATGCCCTCGGCCTTGTCGGGGGGGGCGTAGACCAGCTTCTGATATTTCGCGACGGCCAATTTGGGATTGGCGGTGAGCAACCTGCGGCCGTGATCGAGCAAAATCGCGCGATCGCATAATTGCACGATCGTCGCGGCGCCGTGCGAGACAAACAGGACGGTCGCCCCGGCATTGCGAATCTCCCGGATGCGGGCGAAACATTTGCGCTGAAACGCCTCGTCACCGACCGACAGCAGCTCATCGACCATGAGAATTTCCGGATCGACGTGGATCGCCACGGCGAACGCGAGGCGGGCATACATGCCGCTGGAATAGGTCTTGACGGGCTGATCGAGAAACTCGCCGATGTCGGCGAATTTGACGATGTCGTCGTAGCGATCGACCATCTGTTTCTGGGTCATTCCAAGAATCGCGCCGTTGAGAAAAACGTTGTCGCGCCCGGTGAATTCGGGATTGAAGCCGGCCCCGAGTTCCAAAAGCGCCGCGATGCGCCCGCGGGATTGGACGGCGCCCAGCGTGGGAGTGAGCGTGCCGCAGATGAGTTGAAGGAGGGTCGATTTTCCGGAGCCGTTGGCTCCGATCAGACCGACGGTTTCGCCCCTGTGGATATCCAGATCGATGTCGCGCAAGGCCCAGAATTCGTGGTGGAATTTTCGCCAGCGGCCCAGGAGCATTTGTTTGAGGCGGTCCTCCGGGCGATGGAAAATGCGATAGGCTTTGCAAAGCCCGCGGGCGCGGATCGAGAGATCGGGGGGGAGGGCTTCAGACGACATCGGCGAATCCCGTCTGCGCGTGGCGGAACCAGGCGAGCCCCGACCAGGCGACGAGCCACGAGACCACGAAATAAACCGACCAGGCGATCCAATCGGGCGGCTGCCCCCAGAAAAGCACGGCCCGCACCTGCTCTAAAATAACCGTCAGGGGGCTGAGATAAATCGCCCAGCGCGCGGGCTCGGGTATGCGGCTCAGCGGATAAAAGAGGGGGCTTAAAAAAGGAATCAGATTGAGCAGCACCACGACGACATGGCGCAGATCTCGCAAGAAAACGCCGAGGGATGAAATCCACCAGACCCACCCGAGCGTCATCAGAAAAAGCGGCGCGACCACCACGGGAAGCCAGACATAGGTCTGCGGCGGACGCCCCAGGACGGCCAGATACATCACCGCCAAAACCACGCCGCTGGAAAGCACCGTCACCAGTTCACTGACGACAAGCACGTATGGCAAAATCTCCAGAGGGAAGACGACCTTTTTTATGTACGTGACATTGCTCAGCACCAGCGTCGAAGCGCGGCCGGCGCATTCGATGAACAAATTCATCCAGATGATCCCAGCGAAGACGAGCAGAAAGAATGTTCCTTTGCCGCCCGGCGGAATGTCCCAGCGCGATTTGAGCACGAAGCCAAACACGAACGTGTAGACCCCCAACATCAGCAAGGGCAGAAGCACCATCCAAAGGATCCCCAGCGCGGAGCCTTTATAGCGGGCCTCGACCTCCCGGCGGGCGAGGCGGGCGATCAGCCGGCGATGCGTCCAGGCGGTGGTGAAGACGGCCCAGGGAGGGGTGCGGCGACTATTTCTGACGTACCCCGTTTGTTCGGCGGGAGCGCCGTGCATCAACATAAATGCCTCATTTTGGCCTCATTTCGCTGGGGCTTTTTATAGCCGCCCCCCGGGGCAATGCAACCGGAGGCCGGCGGCGGGAAGAGGCCGAAAGCGCTCGCCTCGGTGAGGGCCTTGGGGTAACATGGTCGGGCGCGATGACGAGCCTGATTCGCCCGCTTGAAGTTCAGCGAAAATCTGGGCCGACGCTGCTCGAGATTGCCGCGCCGGTTCCAGCAGCGGCGCCCTCGCCGGATGCTCCAACCCCTTCGCCGAAATGCCTGATCATCGTCCCGGCATTTAACGAGAGTAAATCCGTCGGGCGATTGGTGCGGCAACTGCACCGGCTACTGCCCGAATGCGACGTTCTGGTGATAGACGACGGATCCACGGATGACACGGTTCGCTGCCTCCCCCCCACCACTCGGCTGGTCAGCCTGCCGTTTAATCTTGGGATCGGCGGAGCCATGCAAACGGGATATCGCTATGCGGCGCTGCACCATTACGACATAGCCGTGCAAGTGGACGGGGACGGTCAGCACCGTCCCAGCGGAGTGCGGAAATTGATCGAGGCGTTGCAGACGTCGGATGCGGATATCGTGGTTGGGTCGCGGTTTCTTTCGCCGCGCAATTTCGCCACGTCTCCGGTGCGCCTGACGGGGATACGCCTGCTGAGTTTTTGGATTCGCATGCTCAGCGGGCTCAAAATCACGGATTGCACGAGCGGATTCCGAGCCGTGAATAAACGCGTGATCCGGGCTTATGCGCACTGGTATCCGGAGGATTATCCGGAGCCGGAGGTGGTGCTGCTGCTGCATCGATCGCGCTTCAAGGTGGTGGAAATCCCTGCGCGGATGCGGCGGCGGATGTATGGGAAGAGCAGTATCAGCCTCGCCAGCGGGATTTTTTATGTTTTGAAGGTTGGGGTGTGCCTGCTGATGGACACGGTCCGCCAGCCCTGGCCGCGCGGGAAAATCGACGTCACCTGAATCGAGCCGCCTTATGTTCGCCCGTGTCATCCTCCTGATTTTCGGCCTGGGCGTGCTGGCGCTGGCGATCCGCCGATTGCGAACTTACAAGATCAAGGAACGGCATGTTTTGCTCTTTCTTTTCACGGGAGTTCCGTTCCTGGTGCTGGCGGTTTGGCCGTCGGGAATGGGGTGGGTCGCGGAAAAACTGCAGATCGAATATCACACCGTCTCGCTGCTTTGCGTGGCGGCGTTTTTGATCCTGATGGTGTTTGAATTGCTTACCATCGTCTCGCTTCAGGACCGGAAGATCGCCACGCTGGCGCAGATCGTGGGGATTCTGATGGAAAAGCACGGCATGAGCGACCGGCTGCCCGCGGAAAACCCGCCTCGCGTTCCGCCGCAGACTCCATAAAGAGAACATGTCAGAGGCCGCCGTCCTTATCGTCTGCTTCAACGGCCGCGAATTTCTGGGCGATTGCCTCGCCTCGGTTTTCAATTCCAGCGATGCCGGATTGAACGTACACGTGATCGTGATCGACAGCGCCAGCACGGACGGCAGCGCCGAAATCGTCCGGCGCGATTTCCCGCAGGCGGACCTGCTGGTCCTTCCGAGCAACGTCGGCTACGCCGCCGCCAACAATTTCGGATGGAAATTTGCGCGGAATAAATATCCCAACCTGGACTACCTGGCGATTCTCAATCACGACACGCTCGTTCAAAGCGGCTGGCTTGCGAAACTGGCGGGGCATCTGGAAACTCACCCGCGGACGGCGGCGGCGCAGCCGAAAATTCTGCTTTGGCCCAAAACCGATCGCTTCAATACCGCGGGCAATGAGTCGCATTATCTCGGTTTCGGCATCGTCAGCGCGTACGACAAAATCGACGATGGCTCGCTGGACGAGGTGCGTCCAATCGATTTTCCGTCGGGAGCGGCGGTGCTTCTGCGCGCAGCGGCCGTGAAAGAGGCGGGGCTCTTTGACGATCTTTTTTTTCTTTATCTGGAAGATGCCGATTTGGGCTGGAAACTCCGGCAGATGGGATTTTTGATCGAGTACGTGCCCGCCGCCGTCGTTTGGCACAAATACGCCTTCCAGCGGAATTATGAATATTACTACTTTCTGGAGCGAAACCGCTGGATTCTGCTGGCGACGTATTACAAATTGCCGACGATGATCGTTTTGTCGCCGATGCTGATCCTCATGGAATTGGGGCAGCTATTTTTCGCGTGGCGCAACGGGGTGCTGGGGCAAAAAATCCGATCCTGGCGATATTTCTGGTGCTCCAGAAATCTCGCGCACTTGCGTGAGCGCCGCCGGGAGTCGCAACAGCGGCGGAAAATTTCGGATCGGCAATTCACCAGGAATTTTGTTGGGGAGATCGACTTTTCGGAGATTAAAAGCCGCACGCTTCGGCGCGTCGGTAATCCGCTGCTGAATATCTACTGGCAAATCGCCCGCCGATTGATCGTCTGGTGAAATTTACTTGATCGCGCCGAACGCGACGAAAACGGCGGTTTTGTGGAGAATCTCCACGGTGCGGAATCCGACCTGCCGCAGGAGATCGATCTGGAAGATCAGGCTCCGCGGCGAATCTTCTTTTTCGATATAGGCGAAGACTTCATCGCGATAAGCGGCGTTTTTTAGATTCGTCAGATAGTCGCCGTAGCGTTGCATCATGATGGCGTGGGTGGCGGGGTGATCGTGCTCGACCATGTCCCAGATCCAGAACGATCCGCCGGGGGTGAGACTTCGGTGGATTTTCTCGAAGACCGAGCGCCACTGGGCGTCATCGCGCAGGTGATGCAGGACGGCGCCGGCGACGATCAGATCGAAACTTGCGTCCGCCATCGCGATTTCGCGGATATCGCCCTGAATGGTGACGATTTTCCCGCTGGTGGCAGCGCAGACGCGCTGCTGGGCGCGGTCGAGCATCGGGCGGCTCAGATCGACGAGGGTCACGTCCAAATTGGGGACTTTTTGGAGCATTTTCAGGGAATAATTCCCCGCGCCGCAGCCGACATCGAGCAGATGTTTCGCCCCCGGCGTCGCCGCGGCGGCGGCGGTGCAGATCAATTCCAAACCGAGCGGCGCGTCCATGGTCGCCGACTGTCCGGTTTGAAGAACGCTGAAACGCTCCACGTCCTTGTCAAAACGCTGGCGAATTTCATCCACCGTGGATTTGGGTTTATCGTCCATCGTCACGATTTTTCAAAATAATCCTGCAACGGCTTCACCGACCACCCGCCGGACTGCATCGCCTTGATCGCGCGGGCGGCGGCGTTGGCGCCGGTCACCGTCGTCACGATGGGAACCTTGTGCATCACCGCCATCGCGCGAATCTTTCCCTCGTCGGTGGTCGGTCCTTTTTTCGTGGGGGTGTTGATGATGAGCTGCACCTGGCCGTTTTTGATGTAGTCTTTGATGTTCGGCCGGCCCTGCCCCATCTTCGCCACGCGCACCGCCGGCACGTCGTTTTGCGCCAAAATCTGGAGCGTCCCCGGCGTGCACAGGATCTGAAACCCCGATTCCTGCAAGGCCCGCGCCGCCGGGACGATCGCCTCCTTATCCTCGTTCCGCACGGAGATAAAGACATTCCCCTCCGTGGGCAGCGCCGTCCCCGCCGCGATCTGGCTCTTGGCGAATGCGTGAGGGAAATCCGCGTCGATCCCCATCACCTCGCCGGTCGAGCGCATCTCCGGGCCGAGGATGATGTCCACGCCTGGGAATTTGCTGAAGGGAAAGACGACTTCCTTCACGGAAGTATGCTTCGGCGGCGGGAGTTCACGGACGGCCAATTCCTGCAACGATTTCCCCGCCATCACTTTGGCCGCAATTTTCGCCCACGGCACGCCGGTGGCTTTGGAAACAAAGGGGACCGTCCGGCTCGCCCGCGGATTCACTTCGATCACGTAAATTTCATTGTTCTTAATCGCATATTGCACATTCATCAGCCCGCGCACGCGCAGGGCCTTGGCCAACTCGCGCGTCTGGGACTTGAGTTCGGCGACAATTTCCTTGGAGAGGGAATACGGCGGCAGAGAACAAGCCGAATCGCCGCTGTGGATGCCGGCTTCCTCGATGTGCTCCATGACTCCGATGATAATCGCCTGTCCGCTTTCGCTTTTTCCGACGGGATCAAAATCCGCGACGCAGTCCACATCGACTTCCGTTGCGGCGTCCAGAAATTTATCGACCAGGATCGGCGCGTTGGCGATGGTGGAGGCCTCGACGGCGTTGGCCATGTAATAATTCAGTTGATCCTCATCGGAAACGATTTCCATCGCCCGGCCGCCGAGGACAAAGCTGGGGCGTACCAGAACCGGATAGCCGATTCGTTTCGCAATCACGCGCGCCTCTTCGACCGAGCGCGCAATCCCATTTTCCGGCTGTTTCATTTTCAGTTTCTGAATCAGGGCCCGGAATTGCTCGCGATCGCCGGCGGCGTCGAGGGATTCAATCGTGGTCCCCAAGATGGGCACGCCCGCCTCCTTCAACCCGCGCGCCAGATTCAGCGGCGTCTGGCCGCCGAACTGCACGATCACGCCTTTCACCAGATTGCGATTTCCTCCATTTAACCGCTGGCAAACATTGAGGACGTCCTCATGCGTCAGGGGCTCGAAAAATAGCAGATCGCTGGTGTCGTAATCGGTGCTGACCGTCTCCGGATTGGAATTGATCATGACCGATTCCAAGCCCATTTCGCGCATCGCGAAGGCGGCGTGGACGCAGCAATAGTCGAATTCGATCCCCTGCCCGATGCGGTTGGGGCCGCCGCCGATGATGATGACTTTGGGCTTTTGGGTCAGGCGGATTTCGTCTTCGACGACCGTTTTGCCGTTGACCGTGAAGGGCGTTTCGTAGGTTGAATAATAATAGGGCGTCGAAGCCTCAAACTCGGCGGCGCAAGTATCGACGAGCTTGTAGGTGGGTTGTCCCAATGCGAGCGCATTGTGCCGAGAATCGAGCATTTCCGAGGGTTTCATGCCGAAAATATGCGCCAGTTGAACATCGCTGTAGCCCCACTGTTTCGCCTGCTGCAGCAGATCAAAATAACCGGTGCTCGGCTTTTTCTCGTCGCGCGCAAGGACGAGGCGATCTTCAAAATCCACCAGTTGCTTCATCTCCGCCAAAAACCATTTATCGATTTTCGTCAGTTCGTAAATCTGATCGACGGACCAGCCCATTTTCATCGCGTAGCGAATGTAATAAAGCCGTCCCTGGCTGGGGACGATCAGTTTGCGCCGGACCGTTTCCTCGGGAATAGGCCATTCGGATCCTTTCCCCTGCTGCGCGGCCAGCCATTTATCGTTGGCGTCGAGTCCGAATCCGAATCGCTTCACCTCCATCGAGCGGATTCCCTTTTGCAGCGCTTCCTTGAAGGTGCGGCCGATCGCCATGGCTTCACCGACGCTTTTCATCTGGGTCGTGAGGGTCTCGTCGGCATCGGGGAATTTCTCAAACGTCCAGCGCGGAATCTTGATCACGCAGTAGTCGATGGTCGGTTCAAAGCAGGCGGAGGTGTAAAAATCCCATCCGCCGCCGGCGGCTTTCTTGCTGGTGATGTAATTCGGCAGTTCGTCCAGCGTATATCCGACGGCCAATTTCGCGGCCAATTTCGCGATCGGGTAGCCCGTCGCCTTGGAGGCCAGAGCCGACGAGCGGCTGACGCGCGGATTCATCTCCACGACGATCATGTCGCCGTTTTCGGGGTTGATGGCGAATTGAATATTGCTCCCGCCGGTTTCCACGCCGACGGCGCGGATGACGGCGATGCTGGCGTCGCGCATGCGCTGATACTCTTTGTCGGTCAGGGTTTGGATGGGGGCGACGGTGATGGAATCGCCGGTGTGGACACCCATGGGGTCGACGTTTTCGATGGAGCAGATGATGACGACGTTGTCGTTTTTGTCGCGCATCACTTCCATTTCAAATTCTTTCCAGCCGATGACGGATTGCTCGATGAGGACTTCGGTGACGGGGGAGGCGTCGAGTCCGCGCTGGACGATGGTTTCAAATTCCTCGACGTTGTAGGCGATTCCGCCGCCGGTGCCGCCGAGGGTGAAGGCCGGGCGGATGATCA
>JBEKPV010000152.1:0-12738 GCA_049520395.1 Tepidisphaeraceae bacterium | reverse complement strand
TTTAATTTTTGGCTTTCCAGGCCGCGTTCGAGGAAGAAGTTGCCGTCGGTGACCAGCAGAACGGCCAGGATTCGCGGCGGGGGGACGACGACGATGGCGGAATCATCGCTGGAGAGGCAATCGTTTTCGGTGTTGAGTTGATCGACTTTCACGATGGCTGAGCCGGTTAGATCCAGTTCGGGGAATTCGATGCTGTCGCGCGGGGAGAAGCCGGCCGCGATGGCGGCGGTGCGCTGATCGTCGGTGAATCGTTCGGGAAGGAGATTGACGCTGGCCACGCTGCGGACCATTCCGTCGACGCTGAGTTGAACTTGAACCCCGGCGACGGGATCGGGGCCGAAATTGGCCAGACGCGCAAAGACCTGGACGTGCGTGGGGATTTGGTAGTCGCGCTTGGCGTTCATGGCGACGATGGCGATGTTGGCGGCGGTGGGGGTGCCGATTTGCTCGTAGTGGAGGATGCCGTCGATAGTGGCCTTGTCGGCGTCCTGGGCGCGGCCGTCGGAAAAGAGATAGACGTCCGGCGGCTGGCGGTTGCGAGCGGAATAACCCGATGTGAAAGCCGCCTGGGCGTCGGCTAATCGGTATGCGGAATCGAGTCTGGTCGGGCGGTCGTTGGGCTGGATGGAATCAATCGCATTCACCAGGGCGGGAATGTCGCTGGTGAAAGGCTCGATCGTTTGTGCGGAATCGTCGAAGGCGATGACCATCGCGGCGCCATCGCGGCTGAGAGTGCGGACCAAATCCTTGGCGCGGCGTTTGGCTTCGTCGAGACGGGTGCGGTTGCCGGGGATGTCGGTGGCGGACATGGGGGCGGAGCGGTCGATCAGGATGATCGTGCGCGGGCCGGCGCCGGGAGTGTAATTGGCGACCGGGCGCGCCAGGGCGAGCAGCAGCGCGATTAACAGCAGCAATTGCAGCAGAAACAGCAGGTTTCGCCGCAGTTTTTGGAAGGGGGCGTTGACCTGCAAGTCCTGAATCGATTTTTTCCAGAGGAGGGTCGAAGGGACGGCTTGCTCGCGGCGGCGGAGTTTGAGGAAATAAAGTAATACCAGCAGCGGAATGACCGTCGCGGCGGCTATGGCGGCGGGGAGAATGTTTAGTAGGCGAGGCATATCTTTATAAATTCGAAATTCGAAGGACGAATGACGAATGAAATTTTAATGTTTTAATGTTCATGGGGTTGGTCTGATCGTGGGGGTTTGGGGGGTGGTTGGGTGGTGCGGACGATCTTGCTGAAGATTAGGTTTAGTTCTTTGGCTTCTTGCCATAGGGCGCGGGCTTGGAGACCAAGGCTCGCGTCGGCGGCTACCAGCATGCGCAGAAAATGCTTGGTTTCCCTGGATTCCTTTCGGCAGATTCCGATTTTGTGCCGAAAATCGGCTTTGGATTCGGCATCGTTGGCCTCACAATAATTTGCGCCAATGCTGCTGGCCGCCTTGACTAATTGGGTGACGAGCGGCGAAGTGACCGGCCCGCGCTCGATCTTTTGCGCAAACCGAATCACGGCTTCGCCAAACCGCGCGGTTCGCTCCTCAAGGTCAAAGACGCCGGAGCGGCCCTTTCGGTCATTGCAATTTGATTCGTCATTCGTCATTCGAATTTCGTCATTCCCCCATCATCCCAATAATCCGCGCTGGCGAAGATAATTCAAAACCAGCGTGTCGAACGGCACCGAGGTGCTCGTGAACAGATAGGTTCCGCCCCGGCGGGTCAAATATTCCTTCAGCGACAGGCAATAGGCGTTCAAATTCTTTTTGTAGCGGGCGAGCAGGGGCTGGGTGATGGAGACCTCGGCGGTGTCGGCGTCTTCGACGTCCTTGAGTTTCAGATCGCCGGTGAGTTCGGGTTCGATTTCCTGCGGGGAGAGGACCTGGACGCAGAAGAGATCGTATTTTCCGCCCGCGACGTAGCGCAGGCCGCTTTGAAAACCCTCCTTGATGAAAAAATCGGAGAGGAGGACGCAGACGCCTTTTTGGCGATGGGTGAGGGCGAAGCGTTTGCAGGATTCGGCGAAATGGCTCGAGCCGGTGGGCTGAAGTTTGGTGATGAATTCGAGCATCTGGGCGACGCGGCGGCGGCCGCGGAGGGCGCCGGTTTCGGCGACGACGCCTTCGGAGATGGCACTGATGTGGACGCGGTTGTAATTCACGAGGCCGATGTAGCCCAGGGCGGCGGCGACTTTCTTGAGGTAGTCGGCCTTGTTGGGATTGCCGAAGTCGGTGCTTTTGCTGACGTCGAGAAGAACGTAGAGTGAGAGGTCTTCTTCTTCGAGGAATAATTTGAGAAAGAGTTTGTCGAGGCGGGCGTAGATGTTCCAGTCGATGAAACGGAGATCGTCGCCGACGGTGTAGTTTCGATAGTCGGCGAACTCGACGGATTGGCCGCGACGTTTGCTGCGGCGTTCGCCTTTGAGTTTGCCGGCGAGAAGTTTGCGGGAAAGGATGTCGAGCTGATCGAGCTTGGCCATGAAGCCGCTGTCGAGGAAGGAGAGTCGGTCTGGAACTGCGGTGGTGGCCATTATATGAGTAAGAGCATTCTCCCTGTGTCGCCCGTGCTAACGCTTTTCATTCAACAGCATGGGCACAGCGGAGGCAGAGTAGGAGGGATTGTTTGATTTACATAGGGAGGCGTCAAGGAAAATGGGGGGATTGTGAGCCTGGCGTTACCGGACGCAGATCGAAAGTAACGCAGGGGGCGCATCTCGGCCGATGAGGACAGTGAGCCTCTTTGGAGATAAACGCATGTCTTGTTGGGTTGCCCCCGCCGTCGCAGCTGAGATGTGGAATTGCGCTGTGGAGCAGGTGCTGGAGGCGGTGCGCAATGGGAGTATTCCGTCGCGCGTCGAAGGGGGATTTTTGCTGGTGCAGGTGGCGCTGGATGGTTGTCCGGAGGTTGAGCCGGTGAAGGCTCGGCGTCTGGCGCAATTGGAAAATGAGCCCAGTCCGGCGCCGCCGCCGGCGCGAGATCAGGATGAGATTGTGACGCCGCAGGAGATGGCCGCGCTGGAAGGGCGCGGGAGCGGGGAGGGGTGGGATTCATCGGATGAAGAAGAGTCGGTGGGGGCGATGGCGGAGGGGGATTCGTCGGATCAGCCGCGGTATGACATGTCGCAGTGGCGGAGTATCCGAAGCCAAACGTCGCAATTGCGCAGGCCGCCGAGAATATAAATGATGAGTTGAATTCAGCGTTCAGCACTCATCATTCCGCATTTTCCTACTTTATCTTGATATGCTTGATTCCCTTCGGGGCCGGGGGATATTTCAATTTCAGGTTTTCCAGCGTGCGCACGATTCGGTCGGAAAGGAACCAGTTACGGAACCATTTATGATCGGCGGGGACGACATACCAGGGGGCGTCATCGGTTGAGGTTTTCTCCAGAATGTCCTTCCAGGCGGTCATGTATTTCGACCAGTGGCGGCGCTCGGCTATATCGTTCAAGTCAAATTTCCAATTTTTGTTCTTGTCCTTCAATCGCGCTTCCAGGCGTCGTTTTTGCTCCTGTTTGGAAATGTGCAGGAAGAATTTGAGGATGACGGTTCCCTCGACCGTAAGCATTGTCTCGAATTGATTGATCTGATCGAAGCGCTTGGACCAGATATGTTTGGGCGCGATTTTGTGCACGCGTTCGACGAGGACGCTTTCGTAATGGGATCGGTTGAATATGCCGATCATTCCGCGCTTGGGGCAGGCGAGGTGGTATCGCCAGAGATAATCGTGTGCCAATTCCTCGTGGGTGGGGACTTTGAAACTGGTGACGTTGCAGCCTTGCGGGTTGACGCCGCTGAAAACATGGCTGATGGATCCGTCCTTGCCGCCGGCGTCCATGGCCTGCAGGACAATCAAAAGCGCATGTTTTCCCGAGGCGTATAGGAGATCCTGCAATTCGACGAGGCGAGCCAGATCGCGCTCGACCAGCGGCTTGGCGGCGGATTTATCCTTTAGCGGGCCGGTCTCGCCCGTCGGCCAATCCGAAAGATCGACCTTCTTGCCGGGCTTGAAGCGGTAGAGAGCGTCCGACATGTCAGGCCTCTTTTCGTAAGACGAAGGGCAAATCGACAACGAATCCGATTCGGATCGCCCCCTCGGCGGCGATATGCAATTTGGCGCCCGAGGCGTAGAAGGGTTTCTTCACCATCGCCAGGCAAAGGGCGGCGTTGGAAAGAATTGGGGAGATGGTGCTGCTGGTGATCTGGCCGACGCGATTTTGCTCGGCGTCGAAAACCGATGCGCCGGCGACGGGGAGGGCGTCGAGTTCCATTTTGATGCCGACCACTTGCCGGGGGATCTGCTGCCGCGCGTACATTCGAACGACGATTTCCTGGCCGACGTAGCATCCTTTGGCGACGTTAACGGCGCGCTGGAATTGGCCGGTCTCGGCGGGAAGGACGGTGCCGTCGAAATCAATTCCGAACAGGGGACGGCCGGCTTCGATTCGGGCGGCGTTAAAAGCGGCCCAGCCGCAGGGCCAGACCGCGCGCTTCGACTTTTGCACTTCGGCTGTTTCGGGTGTGGCGAATTTCGCCAGGATCGTCTGCCACACGCCGGCCGCCGCATCGGTTGGCAGGATCAGGAAATAGCCCGGGGAGGCGACGGGGTCGTCGCGCCAGACGGTGACGGGCGCGTCGAAAATCTTTCCGGCGGCGGAGCCCAGCGGCTCCGGCAGCGCGAGTTCCGGGGAGCAAAGCCGCAGGATTTCGCCGCTGCGGGGGCCGTGGAGGGCGATTTGATGCAGTTGTCCGATTTGGGAGGCGAAGGTGACCTTTTCCCGGAAAGCGTATTTCTTTAGCGCCGCTTCAAGCGCCGAAATCATGCGGGCATCGGCTTCGAGGAGGGTGAAATCGCCGCGCTCCAGAACGTTGATGTCGGTGACGATCCGGCCTTTTTCGTTCAGGAGGAATGCGTAGACTCCGGCGCCGGCGGGAATGGGGGTTTTGGTATCTTTATCGATTAATTGATTGGTGAGCAGTCGATTGAGGAAATCGAGGCGGTCGGTGCCGCCGACTTGGAGAATTCCGCGCTGGGGGAGATCGGTCAGGGCGCACCCTTTGTGTAGTGCGGAATATTCGGCTTGGGGTTCGCCGAAGGTGCAGACGATTTCGACGCCGCCGTAGGATTGGAACTCGGCATCGGCGCGGACGTGCAAATCGTGCAGGGGATTGGGCAGCGCCAATTCCGCCAGGGAGGAGGATGCTGGGTCTTGTTCGGTCACGCCACCCATTTTGCAAAATCCGGGCGGTTGTGAAAGTGGGTAAGGGAATTTGGCAGATAAAGAATAGGCGCATTTTCCGTCCGGGTACAGGGGGTGGCGGGAGGACCGAAAGTTGAACAAAAAAAGGGATGGACGTGCTATAATTGGGGGCGTCGTAGATCGGCCGTATTGGAGTTTTGCAATGAGTGGTTCGTCGTCCACGCCCAACGAGGGAAAAATGTTCAACAAGGACATTTCCGGCGTTTTGCGGGGGTGGGATTATGAGCCGGGCACGATCAACGTGCGGAAAATCAACGGCTCGGATGGGCAGCCCAAGCTGCAAATGCGGCTGGATTTGGGGCTCTTGCAGATGGAACTCACAGGCCGGCCGGACGGGGCTCGGCCGCATGGATGTGAATCGCTGCTGGATTATTTTGAGCGAGAGCTCAACGAACATCGGGTCCGCAACGGGACGGAACTGGGGTTTCAACTGACGGCCGAGCAATGCCAGTCGCTGCGCGATGAGGCGGTGATGTATTACCACCGCTATCTGAGCCTCTTTGTGCTGGAGGATTTCCCGGGCGTGGTGCGGGATACAGCGCGGAATTTGCGCGTGCTGGACCTATGCGGGCGGTACGCGACCGAAGAGCACGATCGGCTGATTTTGGAGCAGTACCGGCCCTATATCATCATGATGAATGCCCGGGGGCAGGCATCCCTGGCTTACAACCGGAAGGATTTTTCCGGGGCGCTGAAGGCAGTTCGGAAGGGGCTGCAGAACATCAAGATATTCTTCACGCGGTTTGGGCAGGAGGCTTCTTACAGCCGATCGGGGGAAGTGCGCGTGCTGAAGCGTTTTGCGCGGGATATTCGGCGGAAGATGCCGATCGATCCGATGACGAAATTGCAGAATGATCTGCAGCGCGCGGTGAAGCATGAGCGGTATGAAGAGGCCGCGCGATTGCGGGATGAAATTGCCAAGAGCAGTTTGAAGCAGCAGCCGGCGGAGTGATTTTTGCATTTCTCGTCCGCCCCTTAGTACACTTGCAGAGGGGAATTCGATATTCTATCCGCCACTATGATCCGAAAGCTCGCCTTTATTGGGGTTCTATTCTGGTGTGCGATTTTGCGGGCGGAGACGATTACCGTCTCGGCTGCGATTAGTTTGAAAGAAGCGCTGGGCGACGTCGCCAAGCAATACGCGGCCGATACGAACGATCAGGTGAATTTGAATTTCGGGGCGTCGGGGCTCTTGGCATCTCAAATCGAGCAAGGGGCGCCGGTGGATTTGTTCGTGTCCGCCGGCGCAAAGCAGGTCGATGCGCTGGTGAAGGATGGACTGGCCGACCCGGCTACCCGCACGGCAGTGGCGACGAATGAGCTCGTGCTGATTGTGCCGGCGGGGGCGAAGAATCCGCCGGCGAAATTTGAGGACTTGACGGATCCGCGGTTCGCGCACATCGCGATCGGCGATCCTAAGACGGTGCCGGCGGGGCAGTATGCGATGCAGACGCTGGTCAGCCTGAATCTCGAAGAACCTTTAGCAACGCGGCTGGTCGAGGGGGCCAATGTCCGACAAGTGCTGATTTACGTCTCGCTCGGCGAGGCGGATGCGGGGGTGGTTTACGCGACCGACGCGGCGCAGGCGGGAAAGAAGGTGATCGTGGCGGCCGTGGCGCCGGAAACCTCGCACGATCCGATCGTCTATCCGGCGGTAATCCTGAAAGCGGGGAAAACGGACGCGGCTGCACGATTTTTGAGCTACCTGCAATCGGATAAGGCACGGGCAATTTTGATTGCGCACGGATTCGGCGTTCCCGCCGCTGCTACACGTCCTTAGCGCAGCAGGACACGGAGAAATATCCTTTTCTTTGCCTGTTGTGTCTCCTCTGTAGAGCATTTCTTTCCGGGCTCTAAGATATCCCGCCTATGACTCCCCTCTGGCAGGCGCTGTTTCAGTCGCTGCGGATCGCACTGGCGGCGACGGCGGGGGTGACGCTGATCGGCGTGCCGGCGGCTTATGTGCTGGCGCGGCGCGATTTTCCGGGCAAGGGGATCGTTCAGACGGCGCTGACGTTGCCGCTGGTGCTGCCGCCAACGCTGGTGGGGTATTTTTTGCTGGTTCTTTTGGGGCACAACGGAATTTTGAGTCATCCGTTTGGTTTTAGCATTTTGTGGACGTGGTATGGGGCTGCGGTGGCGGCGGGGGTGGTGGCGTTTCCGCTATTGCTGCTGCCGGCGCGGGCGGCGTTTGCCTCGATCGATCGGGAACTGGAGGATATTTCCCGGCTTCAGGGGGCCAATCGTTTGCAGACGTTTTGGTATGTGGCCCTTCCAATGGCTGTGCCGGGGATAGCGAGCGGGGTTTTGCTGGCGTTCGCGCGGGCGCTGGGGGAATTCGGGGCGACGATCATGATTTTGGGGATTCAGGACCGCACGAATACGCTGCCGATTTTTATATACGAGCAGTTTGAGGAATTGCAGCCCGCCGGTTTGACGGGGGCGGTGCTGGTGCTGACGGGGGTGACGCTGGTCCTCATATCCGTCTACAACCGCCTACCCGCCAATCGGGGTCGTTAGAAGAAACTGCAAAATTTTGATTGTGTACAACTTCACAATCTTTCAATCGTCTAGTTATGTAGAGAGGAGCGAATGGAGAGCGGGGGAGAGAGAGATTTAGAAAACGAAGCCCGCCTCGGGCAGGAGCAGGCTATGATCAAGATCAAGCATTTCATGGATGCTGTTGAGGAAGACGACGGCCGGCGGATTTGGGTCGAGCCGTTTGGATTGACGGCCGACCTGGCGATGTGGTGCAAAGTGGATCATTTGCTCTGCCACGTGGCGCCGCCGAGGGCGCTGTGGGATTGGTTCGAGACCCACCCAACGGGGTATGATTATTTCCGGGCGCGATATCATACCTGGCTGGCGAAAAGCCCGTATAAGCCGGACGATTATTTGAATGAGTTGGAGGCGTACTGTGCTGACTAAAGAGTTCTCCAGGAATGCTGTCCCGGCGCGCAGGGACAGCATTCTCAGATGCCTTTGAAGCCGCCCGTGCCGCAAATGACGGCGGCGATGCCCAGGGGGAGTAGGCAGGTGAAGGCAAAGCCGATGAACAGGCCGGGGAAATAGCCGCGCCAGCCGCGTTTGGCCTGGAGATAGATTCCGAGCGCAATCAGCGCCAAAAAGGTAACAACGATGAGGATCAGAACGGTGGTGGGATCGCTGGCGGTCTGAGCTAGCGCGAAGACGGCGGCAAATCCGCCCAGCCAGGCGAAGAAGCCGACGGCCATTTCGCCCCAGGGTCGGCCGCGAGTGGGCGGGTATTTCCGGGTTCCATAATTCAGCATCGGCGGCGGTATTTCCGGGGGCCCGCGCGGCGGATCGTTGGGATCGCGATCGGTCATTGCAGGACCTCCAACCTCGCGCCGGGAGTTTGCGCGCGCAGATCTTCGAGCAATTGTTCGCGGCCGTCACGGTAGAACATGTTGTAGGTGTCGAAGGGAATGATCCGGCCGTCGGGATGGGCGATGTGCACGCAGGTTTTCTTCACGCTGCGGACGTCGAAGTTATAGGCGTCCAGAAACTGCATGATGATGATTCGGAAAATATTGTCGTACGTGACGCCTTTGGGGGCGAGAACCTGGGGGAGACAGCAGAGCAATTGGCGCAGGGAGAGTTCCGAAGTCCGCGGAGAGGCGGCGGTGGAGAAAAGTTTGAAAAGTTCGGCCCGAAGACGCGGGTCGTGTTCATAGACGATGGTGTTGCCTTCGCCGTGAAGCAAAAGTTTGGGATCGATGAGGCTGGTCAGGGGGATGACTTTGCCGCCGAGTTTCAGGGCGTAGGCCATGGCGAGGCAGTCGGGATGGCAGGGGACGGGAATCACATCGGACGGTTTAAAAACGGTGGATTGGGCGAGAATTTGTTGGCGGACTTCGCCGAGGGTGAGGCGATCGCGCTCGGGGTCGAAATTTTCCAGACGCCCGGCGGCCTGGATCGGCTGGAAGGTGACGCCGCGGACGCAACGCTGGCGGAGGGCGAAGTCGATGATGGGGCCGATTTCGTCGTCATTGAGGCCTTTTTTCAGAGTGACGACGAGCGTGGTGGAGATGTTGTGCTGGTTGAGGCGGTCAAGGGCCTTTTGGCGCACCTCGGAGAGGTCTTGGCCGCGAAGGATTTTTAGAGCTTCCGGGCGGAGGGAATCCCATTGCAGATAGACTTCGAATCCCGGCATATAGTCGGCCAGTCGGCGGGCGAAATCGGGGTCGGCGGCGATTTTGACGCCGTTGGTGTTCACCATGAGATGTTTGATCGGGCGGGCTTTGGCCATGTCGAGGATGGCGAAGAAATCCGGATGGATGGTCGGCTCCCCGCCGCTGATCTGGACGACATCGGGATGGCCTTCGTTGCGGACGACGCAGTCGAGCATGAAGCCGATTTTTTCCAGAGTCCGGTGCGCGGGGCGATGGGGGGAGGATTCGCTGTAGCAGATCGGGCAGGTGAGATTGCACTGGTCGGTGATTTCGACGAGCGTGAGGCAGGAATGTTGCTCGTGATCGGGGCAGAGCCCGCAGTCATAGGGGCACCCATAGCGGATGGGGGTGTTGAATTTCAGCGGCATTTGGCCCGGTTTTACAGTCTGGCGGGAGAGCTTGTAATAGTCGGCGTCGGTGGAGATCAGGACGCGCTGATATTTGTGCTGGGGGCACCATTTCTGGAGATAGACGCGATCGTCCTGGATGAGAACCTTGGCCTCGACTTTGCGCAGGCAGGTGGCGCAAAGGCTGCTGGTCAATTCATAAAACAGGTAGGGACGATCCGGCATCGGTAGGTTCCTGTTTGATGATTGGGGTGGGTTTTTTCAGGTTATAGAGCGCGGCCAGGACGCCGGCGATGCAGACCCATTGGATGGGGCTGATGCCGAGCCATAGATCGCGGGGGTCCTGGGGCTTGATAAAATCGACGGCCAGCCGCCAGGCGAAGTAGGACATGGCGAACCAGAGGAACAGATCGCCGTCGCGCCTGGGTTTGCGCATGCGGATGAGGAGCGCGATGGCCAGGAGGATGAGGAAGACGATTTCGTAGAGTTGGGTGGGATGGCGTCGCACGCCGTCGCCGAAGTCGACGCCCCATGGGAGATTGGTTGCGATTCCGTAGGTATGGTCTTCGAGGCCCTCGAGGAAGCAGCCGACGCGGCCGAAGCAGGTTCCGACGATGATGGGGAAGACGAAGAGATCGCCGGTTTTTTGGCGGATGCCGAATTCGCGTTTGACGATTTCGACGCCGATCCATCCACCGGCCAGTCCGCCGACGATGGTTTTTCCGCCCAGATAAAACTGGAGGTCGTGTCGGAAGGCCCAGTAGGTGTGGAACGAGTCGGCGATCGCCAGGATTTTGGAACCCGCGGCAGCACCCAGTAGGCAGCCCGCGATGACCCAAATATTGACCTCCGCGGGCAGCACCGGGCGTTTGGAGCGTTCGCGGAGGACCATGTAGAGCGCGTAGGCTATCAGGTAGCCGATCAATTCCATGACCAGATGGGCGTCGAAGCTGCGGCCGAAGAAGTGGAAGAAGACGGGAAACTTCACGATCACTGCCCCCATTTCGCGCGGCAGATCAATCGGGGGAACTCGGGTTGGACGCGGGCTGCGTCTGGGCCACAAGTTTACGAGCCACTAATATAGCGGGCTCGCGGTTGTCGGCCAAGTTTAAAGAAAAGACCGAAGGGTGACGCCAGACTTCGCACGTCTCGACGATCCGGAACGGGGCCTTCAAATCGGGCGGAACGCGATCCCAATCGCTTTGTCGGACGAGGCAGGCTTGAATGGTGGGGAGTTTATCGAGCAATTGGGGGAACGTGCGCACTTCGAGGATATTTCGGCGGGAGAGATAGACCATGTTGCGCGGGCTTAGGCCGCTGGCGGTGACCAGCGGCTGATCGGGAGCAAGCGATTTGGTGACGTTGCCGGCCAGGGACGCCCATGTTTTGCCCGCAATGGGGGGAATGCTTAAGTCGCCCAAATAGACGTTCACGGAAATCAGCGCCAGAATGATGGCGGGGAGAATTCGGTGGGTTTGTGGACTGCGCCAATTTTTCAAAAGGTACTGGCTGGCGATGAGAAGGACGGCCACGTGCGCCCAGAGCCAGCGGGTGTCGTCGTGAGGGCTGTTAAAGATGAACAGCAGGAGGGGGATGATGAGAATGGTCACCGTGATGCCGCAGGTCAGGGCGGCGGCGGAAAGGGGACGGCGGATTTTTGGATTGTCATAGGCGGCATCGAGCCAACCGGCGAGGAGCAGTGCGGTCGGAGCAATGGGAGTGAGCATGTAGCGCACGCTTTTGTTGTGAGCCAGAGTCAGGATGAGCAAAATCGCGGCGAGCCAGAAGATCAGGAAATGGGCGCAGGGCCGGCGGGCGGTGAATCCGCCGTCACGGCCGGCCAGCGCGGCGGCGACCATCAGGGGAATCCACGGCAGGACGCTGGGAATCAATTGCTGGAAAATGCGCAGGGCGTCGGGGATGGAACGAATTGGGCCGGAAAATTGAGCGTAGGATTCGTGGGAATTGGGGTTGAGCAATGTGTCGTGGAATTGCTGGGCATTGCGGTAAACGAAAACCACGGCCCAGGGAGCGATCAGGACGACGACGATAATCGATCCGATGAGCCACGGAAATCGGCGAAGCGTGGTCCAATCGCGGCGGAAAATCAGCCAAAGCATGGGGACGAGTGCCCAGACCAATCCAACCGGGCCTTTGGTCAGCACGCCTAATCCGGTGGCTACGAAATAGAGATAACCCATCCAACCGGGCGTGGGCGGGTCGCCCTCGACGGGGAAGGCGACGCGAATGAAGGCGTATGTGGCGAGGGAAGTGAACGCCCAGAGCGAAGTATCCACGCTGGCGGCGCGGCTCAATTGCACAACCGTCAAATGTCCGGCGGCAATCACGGCGGCTATTAGCGCCGGGCGTTTGCCGAGCAAATGCCGGGCGGTCAGCCAAATCATGATGATCGCCGCCATGCTCGCGGCGGCGGAGCAGAGGCGGGCAACGGCGATATGAATTCCGAAAATCTTGAACGCGCCGCCGAGGATCCAATAGAACAGAATGGGCTTGACCAGACGGGCTTCGCCGTTGAAATGGGGGGTGATCCAATCGCCTTGTTCCACCATCTGCCGGGCGGCGGTGATGTAATCGAATTCGTCGGGATCGATGAAGGGGAAGCGATTGATGTTGGTGTAGGAGAAGACCGCGAGGAAAAGGGCGATGATGGAGGCCCAGAATTCCAGTCGGCCGCGCGGGGGCAAATCGGGGGAAATCGGGTGGGAGGAGGAATCTTGGGCCAATGCGGTCATGAGGCGAGGGATACTTTATTTGGGGCGGCAGTGAAAGCAACGCCGGGGAGTTATGGAAATCTCCATGTTTTGTAACTCGCTATTTGGACAAGTCGGATAGAATTTGTGGACATGGAATTGATAAAGGGAGTTGTGGGGAAGATCGCCACCGGGCTGGTGGTGTTGGGCGTGATTGCCGGCGGGATTTCATGGTG
>JBEKPV010000151.1:0-8698 GCA_049520395.1 Tepidisphaeraceae bacterium | reverse complement strand
AAAGTTCGTCGCCGCCGTCGCCGGTGACGACGACGGTGGCGAGGGTCCGGAGGGTGGCGAAGAGGTAATAACAGGGGACGGCCGAGGCGATGGCGAAGGGTTCGCCGAGGTTGTTGATGATGGTTTCGAAACTTTGACGGAAATCGGGGACGGGGCGGATTTCGTGGTGTTCGGTACCGAGGGCCAAGGCGGTGGCACGGGCGAAATCGCCTTCGTCGTGCTCGCTTTTTTCGGTGTGCGGACGGACGGTGACGGTGACGAGGCGGCCGGTGGTTAGTTTCCGGGCGGCGGCGACGACGTTGGCGGAATCGATTCCGCCGGAGAGGGCTACGCCGAGCGGCACGTCGCTGACGAGGCGGCGGCGGGTGGCGTCTTCGAGCAAATCCCGCAACTTATCCTTGGCCTGCTCGTAGGAACCGGTGAAGGGAGCGATGTGCTGGGGCGGATAATAGCGCGTGATTCGCAGCTTGCCGTCCTCGAAAACCATGGAGTGACCGGCGGGTAACTTTTTGATGTCGGTGAAGGCGGAATCGGGGGCGGGGATGTATTCGAGTTGCCAAAAGAAAGCGAGTGCGTCGAGATCGGCGGTGCGAGAGGAGAGGCCGGATTCGAGGATAGCGGGAATTTCGGAAGCGACGACGAGGTTTTGGCCGCGGTGGAGATAGTTGAGCGGCTTTTTTCCGAAGCGGTCGCGAGCGAGGAGCATGCGGCGGCGGCGTACGTCCCAGATGGCGAAGGCGAACATTCCCCAAAAACGGGGGACGCAATCGTCGCCCCACTGCTCGTAGGCGTGGACGATGACTTCGGTGTCGCAGCGGGAACGGAAGACGTGGCCGGCGGATTCGAGTTCGGCGCGGAGTTCCATGAAGTTGTAGATTTCGCCGTTGAAGACGACGGCAACCTGGCCGTCTTCGTTGAACATGGGTTGGGCGCCGGCGCTGGAGAGATCGATGATTTTGAGACGGCGATGGCCGAGCCAGGCGACACCGTCGGACCAGTAGCCGCGTTCGTCAGGCCCGCGATGGGACATACGATCGGTGGCCTGGAGGAGGCGTGTTTCGTCAATGCCCGGACCTACCCAGGCGAAAATACCGCACATATTGGTTCCCGATGCGTCAGAAGCGTTTTTGCCGCTGACGGTAGAGTTGTTATATGGGGATGTTCACCGTGTGTCGATGCCGGCTGCTATGGCAGGGTTGACACCGCGGCGGAGGGAACTTGCAAAATTTCGGGTTTAATTTGCTTGTCCTGGCGTCGCGGTTTGAAACGATTTCCCAGGGCGATTCCGGTGCGTTCGACAAATCGGTACATCAGCCAGGAGAATCCGACGGAGATTGCGAATACGACAACCAAGGTAAACCACGCCCCGAAGAAGGACTGATGAAATAGTCGATTTCCCATGTATTGGAGTGGGGCAAAAATATCGTGGGTTAAATAGAGGCTATAGGAAATGGCGCCGAAGAACTGAATCCAGCGCCAGCGCAGCCAGGTCATGAGTCCGCCGGTACGGCCCGCGGCGAAGATGGTGAGGCCGGTGAGAAAGGCGACGACGTTGTATGGATTCCAAGCGACAACCAGAAGGCCGGCAATGGCGAGGATATAGATGAGGAGCCAGGCGGTGCTGACCAGGCCGCTTCGGTTCCACCAGAGCATGACGCCGAGAAAGAACATCCACCAAAAGGCGGGAACGAAAGGAATTCGGTTTCCGCGATAATCAACCCAGAGGGATGCCAGGGCCAGGGGAATGAAAACGACGATGAAGGGCGCGTTGCGCCAACCGAGAAAGGAGAGATGGAAATAGGGAAGTGTCTGGGCGATTCCGACGAGGATGGTTAAGGTCAAATAAAATTGTACCTCAAAGCAGAGGGTCCAAGAGGGCCCGACGATGATTTGCGTATGAAGAATGTTCTGCAAATAGAACATGTTGCACAGGATGGCGAGCGGATGTGCGACGGCCCAGGGGTGTACCATAAAGCGGCGATAGAAGCGGATGGAGATATCGGTCAAGGCGATCGCCAGCCAGTAGGGCGGATCGAGTCGAAGAGATCGGCGTATGGCGAAATTGCCGAGATAGCTGGGGGTGACGCGGACGCCGCGCTGGCTGTAAGCGATGACAAATCCACTGAGGACAAAAAAGATGGGGACGCCCATCATCCATTTATCCATGAAATGGTCGATGAACCTGGGCGTATAGCGCGCCAGCTGCCGATGGGAGATGCTGCCGGTAATGAGGTGGGTGGAGACCACCATAAGAGCGGCGAGTCCGCGGAGTCCATCGAGAAAAACGAATCGCTGATTTTTGGAAGGGGCGTTTGGCGCCGGTTCGGTCGATTTTGGGGGAGGGATCGGCGCGGCGGTGGTAATCCCCTCGGTCATTTGGCAGAAATCCTATTGAGAGCGAAGAATGCCCGGCTTCCGGAAATGACATCGCTCTGGAGGGGAAAGATAAACGATTTTATGCCGGTGATCCATCGTTTTTAGGGGGGACGATATAACGCCTGGCGTGGCTGGTTTGGGGAAGACCGGGGGCGCGGTGGGGGCGACGGGAAATGATTATAAATCGGGCGGCGCCCGCGATCCGGAGGCCCAGAAACGACTTGTCGCTGCCGCGGGCGCGGTTATAATGGGACTTGCGGGCGGAGGCGAGGACGCACGCTCTAGGGGAAAGCATTCCGGACCGATGAAAGACCAAAGCAGGTCTGATCTATGACTGATTTTTCGGTACACGAAATACCCGAGTACGGTGAGCCGGTCTCGGAATACGTTCCGCAGCAGGTGGTTGCGCCGGCGACGTTGGGAGTATTGGGCCCCGCGCTGACTCGGCCGCGCTGGCTGCCGGTGCTGTTTTTGATGCCGCTGATTTTTTGTGGGATTTCGTGGCAGTGCGGGGGCGTGCCGCTGTTCACGGACGTGGGGATGTTTTGGCTGCTGATGACGCTTTTCGTGATTATGTTGGGGGAACTGAAATCATTTTCACGGCGATTCGGGGTAGGGGCGTTCGTGTTATTCGGGGGGTCGCTGGTTTGGTACATGGACGATTACATGACGAACTGGTTCGGGGTGAATTTTAGCGCGACGGCGACGCCGTACGGTCGGGAGACGGTGGCGAAGGCGGCGTTTTTCACCTGTCTTTTTATCATGTCGGCCAGCGCGGGACTGCTGATGAATCCTCCGAAGTTTCTGGTGCGCTGGAGCTACGCGCTACCGGAGCCCCCTTCGCCGCGGGTTTATTTCGTGGCGATCATGGGGATGTTCGCGATCGGGATGATTCCGATCGTTTTTTTCACCAGGGGTTCGCTGCTTGAAAACATATATCAGGGCTTTACGGCGATGCGTTCGACGACGGGCGGCATCAATTTTACGACAGGGCGCACGGGCAACCTGAATTATTCATGGGGCGGATACCTCGCGCAGGTGATGGAGGTCGGCGAAATCGGGGCGATTCTGGCGATGTATTACGTGGTGATGATTCCCGGGAGCCGGACCTCGAAGGTCATTTGTATCTTGATCTGGCTTTACCAGTCCGCGATGGCGTTCGGAGGCGGTTCGCGCGGTGAATTCCTGTTCCACGTGTTTCCGGTGGCGGGCCTGCTATTCGTGCGATACATGACAATCGCGGCGTCGTATCTGAAGCGCTTCAGCAAACGAGCGGTCATCTACTCGTCGATCTTCATGTTTTGCACGCTGGTGGTGGTGCAGATTCAGGGGACATTCCGCACGGTGGGTTTGGAGCAGGCGGACCTGGGCGAATTGCAAGTTTTTAAGAATCAGGGAAACAGCATGTTCACGGAGGGATTGCTGGGATACCAATATTTCCCCGGCGCCTTTGGGTATACAGGAGATATCTTCCCCGGGGCGACGTTTATCATGCCGATTCCGGATGTTGCGGTGCGTTATGGGATCAGCTGGATTCCGCGGGTGTTGTGGCACGGGAAGCCGGGCATCAGCGCCGTGGGCCAGTGGTATAACAAACAGATGAGCGGCGGTACGGCGGTGAACGAAGAAGGTGGCGACGTGCAGAGCGGCGGAACGGTGGCGCCGTCGATATCGGCGCTGGCGTATATGGGATACGGGTGGGCCGGAGTGGTGGAGATCGGCATATTGTTCGGGCTGCTGTGCAAACTGGCGGAACAATGCCTGTACGTGAATTTGAATAAGCCGTTTGGACTGATGTTTTCGATGGGTCTGGTGACGTGGCTGTTCCGCGACTTCCGGGATTTGACGCCGCATGACTTGTATCCGTTGCTGATTGGAACGATTGTCGGGGCTGCGGGCATCTTCGTTCTGAACGCGTTTGCCGGGGGGGCGCCCGCGGGGGGGCAGGTCGCCTATGCGGGCGAGGAGAGCTGATGAAGGTCGGGTATCTTGGCTCACCCGGACCTTACGGCCATTTCACGCTTTTTCGCAATGTCCGTGCCGGACTGACGGCGCAAGGCCAGCCGATTCGCTGGATCGCCAACGGGCGATGGGCGGCGGAGACGATGCGCGACCCGGCGTGGGAAAGTGAAGCGGCAAACGGGGAAGTGGTTGGGGGCGATTCCACGGACATGGATACGCTGGGGAAGGCGCTGGTTCGGCATATCATCGATCAGAAGTACGAAGCGATTCTTTTCAATTTTCCGCAGAATATCAGCGAGATGAACGTTGCGCGGTATCTGCCGGAATCTATTTTGCGGGTGCTGGTGGTGGGGATGATGGGGAGCGGGACGTACCGGCTTTGCCGGGGGGTGCGCGATTATGTGCATGCGACGGTGGCGCTGGCGCCGCGGATTCGGGACGATCTGGTGGGGCATTTTGATTTTGATGCGGCGAGGACAAGCGTGTGCGGGGGGATCGATCTGGAGCCGTTTAGAAATCTTCCGGAGCGCCAGGCGGCGAAATCGTTGCGGCTGGTTTATTTTGGGCGGATCACCGAGGGGCAAAAGGGGATATTCAATCTGCCGCTCATTCTGCAAAGGGTTTTGGATGAAGAGGTGGTCTTGCACGTGATCGGGGGCGGGCCGGATCTGGGGGCGCTGAAGGAACGGTGCGCGAAGTTCGGTCCGCGCGTGACTTTCGGGGAGCCGGTGCGACAGGAAGATATTCCGCGCATGCTGGTGGGACATGACGTGTTTGTGTTTCCGACGCGGTATGAGGGGCTCGGTTATGTGCTTCCCGAGGCGCTGGCGGCGGGATGTGTGCCGGTTTGCTCGCATATCCGGGGGGTGACGGATTATCTGGTGCGCGACGGGGAGACTGGATTTTTGTTTCCGGTCGACGATGTAGAGACGGCGGCGGCGCACGTTCGGCGGCTGGCGCGGGATCGACAATTGCTCAAACGCTGCTCGGATGCGGCGGTGGCGGATGCGCGGGAGCGGTTTGATTGCATCGCGGCGGGAGCGGCTTGGGCGAAGCTGCTGAGGGATTTGAAGAAGGACCCCCCCACCGTTGCGGCGACGCTGCCGCTGGAGCGATGGGCGTATCCGCGGCAATTCAACCGCGGACTGCGCGGGTATGTTCCGGAGAGGCTGAAGAATGTGGTAAGGGCGTGGATGGCGCGATGAAACCGCGGCGAGTCATCCTTGTTTGGGTGACGTCAGACTTTGCAATAATTCGCGATAGTAGCCAAAGGGACTTAGTTTTTGTTCCCACAATTCGCGATTGCGCCGTTGCAGTTCGATGAATTGCCCGGGGGAGATTCGCTGGTGGAACTGTTTGAGGATCGCGCCGGTCTGGCGCAATTGGGACTCCTCGACCCAGACGCAATGATTTTTCCAATCGATCTGATCTTCCATGGGGAGTACGCAGAGGGTGTTGACGAAGAGCGGGATTCTGCCGGCGGCGAGGGTTTCGTAGAGGCGGTAGGAGAAATTTCCGGCGCCGCGGATGCAGAGGGTGTAGTCGTTGCCGAGGAGGTTTTCGAGGAACTGGGAGCGGGCCTGGAATTTGCTCGTGGATTGTTTTGCGGCACCGGCCCAATAGGCATTGCGGGTGAGAAAATTGGATTGAATTCCGGGGGTGCGGCGGAGAGCGTTCAGGGCGGCGGCGCGCAGGGAGAGGCCGCGGGCTTTTTCGACGCGGCCGGAAAGGCGATAGACCAGGCGGGCCAGGGGATGGCTGACGTAGCCGCAGAATCCGATCGAAGGAATGTCTTGTTTGGCGCGGGGCTGGAATTTGCGGTTCAATTCGGCGAGGGGATCGGAGCAGAAGGCGGGCATGGCGCGTTCGCGGGGGCGCAGGCGATCCCGGAAAAGGGAATGTCGCAGGAGCACCCCATGGGGCAGGTCCAGGGGCTCGTCGGCGTCACCCCAGGCGAGAAATGCGCAGGGGAGATTGCGCCGCTGGGCCTCCAAGGCGACGCGTCTGGCGTCCTCGGGAAAATCATGGGCACAGTATGGAAAGAAAAAGATGTCGGCTTGATCGGCATCGACGGACTGGAAATGAGCGGGCGCTTGGTCGTTGAGCTGGTCGTTCTTGGCGGCTTCGGGGCCCTGGGGGCCGCGCATGGGGGGATAGCCGCCGAGGCGGAGGGCGCAGGCGAGGTCGATCGGCTCACGATCGGCACGAAAAGCGGCGAAGTGGATTCGGATCACGGTGAGGCGCCCGTTTTATCAGGAAGCGGATTGAGCGACAACCGGGGCGTCCTTGGGGGGAGCGGGCGGTTTGGATTCGGGGGTGGGGAGGGACTGGGGTTTGGGGGGCTCGCGCCAGATGAGTGAGAAATGGCGCATGGCCTGGAGGACGCCATCGACGGGGTCGGCGGCTTTGCGCCAGGCTTCGAGGACGGCGGGACAATGCTGGCGCATCTGGCGGTGACGGTCGCCGGCGGTGATTTGCCAGATGGCGTCGGCCATCCCCTCGACACTGCGAGGAGCGACGATGAGGCCGTTGAGTTGATGCCGGACGAGTTCGACCGAGGCGCCCACGACGGAGGTGGAAACCACCGGGAGGTTGCAGGCGACGGCCTCGTTGATGACCAGACCCCAGGGTTCGAATTCACTGGCGTGTACGAGCACATCGCAGGCGTGATAGGAAAGGACGATCTGATCGAACTGGAGGAATCCGAGCCACTTCACGCGATGCCTGAGAGTGGGCGGGAAGCGGCGCTCCAATTCTTTGCGGAGGGGTCCGTCGCCGGCGATGACCAGGTCCCATTGCGGGCGCGCGGCGGCAATGCGGGCGAAGGCCTGTAGGAGAACGTCGACGCGTTTGACGCCGACGAGACGGCCGCAATAGAGGAGTCGCTTGCGATCGGGGGAAAGGCCGTGTTTGTCGACGAAGGCTTTCAGGGTTGATGGATCGGGGCGGCGAAGTGCGGCGTAATCGGGCTCGTAGGGGAAGAGAAATTCCGGGAGGTTGTGGTCGTGATAGAGGCGGAAGAAGGCGCGGCCGCAGGTTCCCATGGGCATGATGGCGCTGACCTGGTGCAGGACCCAGCCGACGTAACGGCGTTTGATAATTCGGACCAAAGCGGAGATGCGTCCCTCGGCGAAGACATTGGAATCGCCGGCGAGAATGACGGGGATTCCGCGGTGCCTGATCCAGCGAAGGATCAGGAGGCGGGTCAGGTCGTTGTAGCCGAGGAGGATGACCATCTGGACATCCTGCGACATGAGATATTTGCGGATCGCCAGAAAGAGCGGAATGGAGCGGATCGAGGCGGGGCGATGGGCGCGCAGGTGAAATCTGGGGAAGAAGATGGGATTGACGTGGGCTCCGATCTGCATTTCCCAGGGCATGCTGGGGTTGGAGATGGTGTGGGTGAAGATATTGTGGACCTGAACGGAAGTAAGCTCACGGGAAAGACGGTTGAGAACGTGTACGCGATACGGGGTTGGCTCGTTGGAAATAATGGCGATCTGGACTTTGGTATCCTGGGGTCTGCCCGGCGTGGCGCGGCCGGGGAAGCCGTATCGTTCCTGGAGGCGATTGAATTCCTGGCACATGCGTGGGGGAAGGATGAGGGGTTCGCCGCGATTGTGTCGAGCCGCGTCGATTTTTCGCAAGGAGGCGGTGAGCCAGCCCGGGGGAATGGAGAGGGAGAGAAATCCGCAGATTTTTTTAATGGACTCGCCGGGATTGGCGGTGAGATCGTCGTAGGTCATTTCCAGGAGGCGATCGCCGAGGCGGGCGCGCCAGCGATCGACTTCGCCGAGACTGACGATCCATTCATAAGCACCCTTTGCGGCGAAGCTGCGTAAAAGATGGACTTCGTCGGGGAAGTAACCGGCTTCGACGCCGTCCTCGGCGAGGGCGGTCCACTTGCATCCGCTGCGTCCCCACCAGCGCGATGATGCGATAGGTTTGATCGCGTGAGAGGCGGTCGATGGAGCGTGCGACGTCGACGCCGTCGCGGAGGAGATGGACGTATTTGCAGCCGGGGCGGAGCTGGTCGAGATATCCGACGCGGCAGGCGTTGAACGGGGTTTTTTCGACGACGAGGGTTTTCCCGGCGGCGATGCCGGGTTCCATGATGAGCCGGTTAAAGCGGCGTTTTGCGTCGGGTGTGAAGTGCTCGGCATCGAGCAAAAAGCGTGCGGAGCCGGTGTAATAGAGATTCAGGACATCGATGGTGGGATCGATGGTTGCCCAAAGGTGATAGGGCTCGAAAAAATAGCTGACCTGTGGATGACGATTGATGACGTCGCCGACGACGGTGGTGCCGGATCGGCCGCAACCGATTAAAAAGGCGGCCTGGGGTAATTGATTTTCGGAGCTG
>JBEKPV010000150.1:0-8346 GCA_049520395.1 Tepidisphaeraceae bacterium | reverse complement strand
GCGGTCCTCGATGTTCAGACCCGTATTTCCGATCTCTTCAGCAATCCGTTCGATCAGATACGCGAGCAACTTCGCCTGACCATCGAAACCGTCAAGGAACGCCAGGAAGGCGAACTAATCAACAACGATGGATATGGGCTGTTAAAAAACGTGCCCAATTCCCAAAAAATCCAGGCGCGCAAAGGCTCGCCCACCCCGGACGATCTGGATGAGTTGCTTACCAAGGTCTGGAAGGAGCCGTCGTTTTTTCTGGCGCATCCGCGGGCGATCGCGGCGTTCGGGCGGGAATGCACCCGCCGCGGGGTACCGCCACCCACCGTCACCCTCTTCGGCACGCCCTTTTTGACTTGGCGCGGAATTCCGCTCGTGCCGACTGACAAGATGCACGTTGATGGCAAGGCCAAGCCGACCGGACAGTCCGGAAAAACCAATATCCTGTTGCTTCGCGTCGGCGAAAAGAAGCAAGGCGTAATCGGGCTATTTCAACCGGGTCTGCCTGGCGAGCAAACCCCTGGGCTTTCCGTGCGGTTCATGGGCATCAATCGCAAGGCGATCGGCTCTTATCTTGTCTCGCTCTATTGCTCCGCCGCGGTGTTGACGGATGACGCGATCGCGGTGCTCGAGCAGGTCGAAGTGGGCACGTACCATGAGTACAAGTGATTCGCCAAAGGGAGGCGCCGAGCCTAGCGCGGATCGGCAGGCTTCGCTGGTCGCCGCCGCGGCGGGATTGCCCGATCCGGCGATCCTGGAAAGGCTCGCCAATGAATTTTTCCGCGGCAATCCGGCGGCAAACATGCCGGTTGACATGCTGACATTGCCCTCGGCGCCCCTCGGCGCCGCCACGATTCCGACCGAGCCCACGCTGACCGAAGCCCAGTTGCAGGCAATTCCCGCGACCCTGACGGCCGCTCCAGTTATGACGCCGGGAATCCCAGGTGGATTCTCCACCAGTGACTTGATGACCGCGACGAATTTCTCGTTTCTCAGCGATGCCCGTTCGATTTATGCGTCGGCGCCCGCTGTTCCGGTTCATGCTGCGCCTGTGATGGATACTTTGAAAATTCCGTACGAAACCGACCTGCGCGCATTGGAAACCAGCTTCAACGGCGTCAAAGCGCCGGCGATTCCGGCTTCGTCGAATGAATTATCCGCCCCGCAGATCCCTGGGATGGCCGATGTCCACAACGACGCTGGCTCGCTCGCCGAATTTGATTTTCTGGAGATATTAAATCCACTGGAGCCGACGACCGCCGTCGCGACGGTCGGCTCAATCCCCTCCGATCCAACCGCGGCGAAGCTGGTCTCCAGTCTCTCCTCCGTTCCCTTTGATGTGAACGCGATCCGGCGTGACTTCCCGATCCTTCAGGAAAAGGTCAACGGACGGCAACTGGTCTGGCTCGACAACGCCGCGACCACGCACAAGCCTCAATCGGTAATCGACCGCCTGTCGTTCTTTTACGCTCACGAGAATTCCAATATCCATCGCGCCGCCCACACACTCGCCGCCCGCGCGACGGATGCCTACGAAGCGGCGCGCGAAAAAGTCCGCCGTTTCCTCAACGCCTCGTCGGCGAAGGAAATCATTTTCGTCCGCGGCGCAACCGAGGCCATCAATCTTGTCGCCCAGAGTTGGGGTCGTCGAAACATCCAGAAGGACGATGAAATTGTCATCACCTGGCTCGAACATCATGCGAATATCGTTCCCTGGCAAATGCTCTGCGCGGAAAAGGGGGCGAAACTCCGCGTCGCTCCCGTGGACAACAGCGGGCAGGTTCTGCTGGAAGAATACGAAGAACTGCTGAACCCGCGTACGCGTCTGGTCGCATTCGCGCACGTTTCCAATGCCCTGGGGACCGTCACGCCTGTCGAAGAAATGATCGCCGCCGCACATCGCCACGGCGCCAAGGTGCTGGTCGACGGTGCTCAGGCGGTGTCGCATCTGCGGGTGGACGTGCAGGAGTACGATTGCGACTTCTACGTCTTCTCCGGCCACAAGGTCTTCGCGCCAACGGGCATCGGCGTTGTCTATGGTAAGGCTGAAGTGCTCGAATCCACGCCGCCCTGGCAGGGGGGTGGAAATATGATCACCGACGTGACCTTCGAAAAAACCCAATATCAAACTCCACCGGGCCGGTTCGAGGCCGGTACCGGCAGCATTGGCGACGCCGTCGGCCTGGGCGCGGCGATCGATTACGTCGAGCGCATCGGCATGGCGAACATCGCGCGCTACGAACACGATCTGCTCGTCTACGCGACCGACGCGTTGCAACGCATTCCCGGCCTGCGGCTCATCGGCACCGCGAAGGAAAAGGCCAGTGTGCTTTCGTTTGTTTTGGATGGTTTTCGCACGGAAGATGTGGGCGCCGCCTTAAATCAGGAAGGCATCGCGGTCCGCTCCGGACATCACTGCGCCCAGCCGATCCTGCGACGATTCGGCGTTGAGAGCACCGTCCGTCCCTCGCTGGCTCTCTACAACACCTGCGAGGACGTCGACGCGCTGGTCACAGCAATTTGGAATCTGAAGGGTGGCCGCAATCCCGGGATGCTTTGATCCATTTGAACCAGGCGAATCTTTTCCGGCGCAGGCTTCAAATTCCCAGGCCATCGACGAATTCGTGCCGACGATGATGCCGCGACTGGCGGATACGTTCCTCCAGAAATCTTGAAAACGCGTAAAGCAACTTTCGTGTTTCCGCGACGGACAGCGGTTGCATACGCGCGAACTCGTCCGATGCTTCCAGAACCGCCGCCAGCGCGTCGTTGATTCCGCGCGCATACCCTGCTTCGAAGCCCTGTTCTTGAAATGCGCTGACCACGGTCGAAAAAACGTTCACGCCGTCCGGCAGCTCGCGTGCTTCGACAGGCTCCGCGGTAGTGGTTTGCGAGTTCATGTGGAACCTCTGCCGCTTTCAGCGGTCTCAGGGCTGTTTATCTCTTTGCTTTGGCCAGTCCGGGCGCCGTTTCGCCCGTATGGGTGCCCGAATTGAATTCCGCCAGCAGTTGTCCCAGCAGTGCGCCGATCTCGGTTCCGTTTCCGGGCAGGAACCCGGAAAAGATCGCCGCCGATACGCGCGACAGGTCCGCGTCGGAAAATGATTTCGCCGCCAATGCTCCAATCTCTGCCGCCCGCTGACGGTCCTTTAGCATTCCGGTCTTGACATACTGCTCCATCCTCGCCACATCCTGCGGGTCGATGAGGGGCCGATCTGTTTCCGCCCGATCGATTGCTCCCGCCATGGCGCGGATTTCCGGCAGTCCGATCAGCAGCAAGGTTGCCGGCATTCCCAACGCTTTGGCCAAGTCAACGATCGTCGAAAGCCGCGGATCGCTGGATCCCGTCTCGATCTGTGCAATCGTCGCCCTAGATACCCCCGACGCTTGGGCCAATTGCTGTTGCGTGGTCCTCGTCACCGCGCGCGCAATCACTAAGTTCTTGGCGAGCACGGCATCGGCCGATTCACGGCTGGCGAGGACCGCTTTTGGTAAAAGATGAGCCATGTCAACTTCTGGACTGCGGATTTGCACCGGCTGGCCTATGGGTTTCTCAATTACCTAGTAATCCGACCGGAATTATGGGCATTATTGTCGTCAGATTATTCTGGCGTGTCAAGACCAGTTGAGTAGTGCGGTATTGGCCCCGCGAAACCTCTGGCACATTGATGATCGACGTCCCCGAATTGCGCTTTTTCCGCCCGCAGATGCACGGCTTCATATCCGCCAATCGGCGGTTTTCGACCCATCGATTAAGGGGTCCCAGCGACCACCGCGCGCTTCCATCTCGGGCGAAACGCGGCCTTAATTTTGCGCGTCGTTTTCGTCGGCAGGGATCCGCCGCGAACTTATCCCATCCTGCCCGTAGCTCGAACAAAACTGATGATCATCGTCCGTAGCTCCGTCGGAAGGATTGGCCAAAGGTCGATCAGTTCCATCAGTTCTGGGTAGTTCGACAAGTCCAGGGACAAGCCAGGGGACAAGCAATTTTGGCCAGTTTCGGAAGATGTTATATTGTCAGTGTTTGCATTGGGCTCGGAGCAGACTGTAAATCTGATGGCTCTGCCTTCGTAGGTTCGAATCCTACCGCGCCCATTCGCCTGAAAAGGCGCAGTTTTCGCCGGCCTTCAGGCATTTTCTGTTCTCCAACGCCCATTGTCAGATTGATGTTGCTGTGTTCCGGTACATTTCGCGCGACCTTTGGATCGAGGCCGGCGTATGCACTCCGAAATGGCGATTTCGATCTCGTTTGAACCCCTGCTAACCGCAACACAGGTAGAATTTCCGTAATTGTCGAAATAGCCTTGCTTACCCGGGCGATAAGCGTAAGATGAAGTACGGCGCAGCGCTCAAGAAAAAGTCGCTCGCTCAGAAGTATTGAATGTTTCGGATGACTAGATAAAGGGTAGTTCGGCCGGCGGCCGGAGAACCCGTTAACGAGTAAGCCGACGCGATTGAATCCCCAAGTTTCGGGATTCGGCCGCGTCGGCTTTTTTTTTGAAATCTCGTTCTTTGCAGAGAGGTGCGCTCGAATGATCTCTTTCACGATTAGGAGCTGCCCATGAGTACACAGCGTATTTTCGGAATCGTCCTGCTGGTCGTCGGAGTCGCGCTGATGATCGTCGGGATCAATGCATCCCATTCGGCGGCGGATCAAGTGAGCAACACCTTCACCGGTCGATTCACCCAGGAGACGGCCTGGTACATTTTCGGCGGCGGCGCCGCGGCTTTGTTCGGGCTGCTCATGGTTCTGGTCGGTCCCCGCGGCAGAAACGCCTGAAGGATTGGCCCCGCTGCTATTAAAGCGGCGATGCCAGTACCTCTTTGGCGAGAGGACGGTCCGCAACAAAAAAAGCCATGGAACTGAACATTTGGAATTTTTTGAGTCGCCCGATTGAAATTGGGCGACGCGAGTTATTGCAGAGCATTATGCCGGCGCCGAAATATTTTTACGGCGACGGCCCTTAAAGGAAATCAAATGAAACTGGCAATTTTTGCGATGAGCATACTTAGCGCGGGCTTCTTTCTTGCGGATCTAACCGCCTGTTCGACCGAATCACCCGGCGCCACGGATAATCTGGGTGTTTATTCCACGATGGTTAACAGTTCCCCCGACAAGGTGACTGCCGCCGCCCAGAAAGCCGCCAACGATCTGAATCTGACTAACGTCGTTGGCAACGGCACACAGGTGGACGGCAAAGTGACCGCCAAAAATGCCGCGGGCGATGACATCACCATTGATATCGCCCAAGCCGGCGACAACGTCAGCAAAGTGACGATCCATATCGGCCTCACCGGCGACGAAGCCGTCAGCAAGCAGTTGATCGACAGAATTAATAGCCATCTGGCATGGCTATAAATGACGACACAGAGCGGCACCACGAGTAACGACGCGCAATTTTTCGGTTTGCCGCGCCGTTACCGTGGTGACCTTTTTCCTGAACCATGTTGATTCGTATCCGCGCGGCCGCTCTTCTCCAGTCAACGCGCCGCTGTCCCGCTGGTCCGCCAATGTGAACAGCGCGACGTGGTAATAAATCGGAATTTTCAGCATTTCCTCCGCTTCTACCGATCGGGACGCCTACAATGGCGCTTGCGGAACTTGATATAAATCAGTTCCGGCCGAAATATCGAAATCCTCGGATGACTAAATGAAGGGTACCTCGGCAAACTGCCGAGAGACTCGTTAACGAGTAAGCCGACGCAATTAAATCCCAAAGGTTTGGGGTTTGCCTGCGTCGGTTTTTTGTTTCCCGGAAGCACGTTTGTTCTAAAGAGATCGAATATTTCACCAGCAGGAGAATCGATGAGTAAATACACAACTCATTCGGAAGCGAACCGGGCCCTGGCCGCCGGGCAGACGCACGGTGACCTGCATCCCGGGCGCGGCGTGATCACCATGCCGACGCACGACGACATTGCCAGGCGGGCCTATGACATTTACGTCACCAGCGGCTCCAAACAGGGCCAATGCTGGCAGAACTGGCGACAAGCCGAACATGAATTGCGAACCGGCGACAATCGACTATGAAGTTTCCGACGGCAGATCCCCGTCGTTGAAATCGTCCACGGGAGTTGTCAATCGTGCGGCAGCGCGCTGAACAACACCCTCTTATCTCGGAGGCATATATGAACCGCATTCGTTCTTTTACTTCGACCCTCGTATGCTCGCTAGCTCTGGCGCTTCTGAGCGCCTGCGCCGCTGACCGAATGAGCAATATCCCCGGGAATGCCACCGTTGCCAGTTCAGGCAACGATCATCTCTCGTACACGGCGCCCTCGTACGGCACAATCTGGGTCTACGATGTGAGCAACGATCGCATCGATTATTCCGGCCCCGTATCAATGAATGAAGCGGTTTCCGTCGATCCCGGCAGCAACTCGGTCACGGTCAACGGCCGCATTGTCGCCGACAAGGTGGACCAAGGCGCGCAGCACCGCATTTATTTCGTGCCTTCACAGGAAACCCCGGCAGCGTATTCCAACTAGCCGACAACGCGGGATGCGCCACATCTGTCGGCCTACTGGCACAGACGCCAGGAGTCTGGGCACATGGCTCAGGTCCGAAGCTTTGACGGTAAAAACTATTGGCGGCGCGCAATTTCCCGACTCGCATCGATCGCGTCGCTGTTTAGCCGGGCCGCCTCCGAATGGCTTAACGACAACGCCCTGCGGCTTTCCGCGGCGGTTTCCTTTTACGCGGTTTTGTCACTGGCGCCGTTGTTGGTCATCGTCATTCGGGTCATGGGCATCGCCCACGACAGGCAATTCGCCCGCGAACAGATCATCAATCAGACCACAAACCTGTTAGGCGCTCAGTTGGCCGACGCAATCAAGCCAATCCTCGACACCAACGTCACTCAGAATACCGCCCTGGCAACCACGCTCAGCACCGTGGTGTTGCTATACTCCACCACCAGCGTCTTCATTGAGTTACAGAATTCATTGAACACGATTTGGGGCGTCGAATGCGAGCCACACAAGACAAACCGCGCGAGTCGAGCTGTTCTCACTTTCATTCGCACTCGTCTCCTGTCGCTGGCAATGGTCTTTGGCCTTGGCTTTCTGCTCGTCCTCTTCATATTCATCAGCGGATTTCTCTCGGCCTTCCAACATCACCCCGCCAATATCGATCAATGGCCCGCCGATGTTGCCCGCACTGCAATTTCCTGCGCCGTGGAATTCGCGCTGTTTGGCGCCATATTCAAGTTCATGCCCAATGTGCGACTGAGATGGAAAGACATTTGGCGCGGGGCGCTCATCGCCGCGATCCTGTTTAGCGCCGGCAGGTTTGGCCTGGCGATTTATTTCAAGCATGCTCGCATCGATAACGTGTATGGAGCCGCCGGGTCGTTGTTGGCGGTATTAACCTGGGTTTACTACTCCTCTTTCAGTCTCTTCTTTGGTGCCGAATTCACCAAGGTCGTGTCGGACGCACAACCCCCATCGTTTTCCGTTGGTAAGGAGTCGGCCTCCGCGTCAGCGCGTTTGCAAATTCGATCGCGCTGAAGAAGGATCGGCTGAATCATCTGATGAATCTCGGCTATAGCCGCGCCGAGACTGGTCACCACGTGCACCGAGCCCTGACACGCCAGGCGGTCAAGCGACTTCTTAGGATCAGCCTTGCTCGTCCAAAGGCCCACGATGATGGGCAGCTCCGGGAATTTCACCTGCAGCCGCTTACAGAGATATCGCGAGTGTGCCCGCGCCGCCGGTGGTAGCGCCGAGATGCACACCGTCCCCGCGTCATGCCGCTGAACCAACTCGAGCACTTCGCCGGCCAGAGACACTTGCGAGACCGCAATCGCCCGCTGCCCTCGGAGTTCCAGTAGTTGCGCAAGCATTGACCCGACAATTTCGTCAGCCTCGTCATGGGCTGGAAGACAAAGCACAATCGCTGACGGCTGCGCGGCAACGGACGCCCCATCGACGCCCGTCGGACTCTCGGGCTTCTCTTTCACCTTCGCCCGTGCGGCGGCGGCGTTCTCCCCTTTCTGGGCGTCTCCCAATTCTTCGATCAGATCGCGCATCGCCTGGCGCATGAAGGTCTGGCGTTCAATGTCAACTTGCCCGGTGTGACTATCCTTTTCTGCCATCGCCAACGCAGGAATCATGACTTGGTCGTACACGCACTCCAGTCCCTTTTCCTTCCGGTATTCGTGGAGCAGCTCGCCGGCTTCTTCCTGGTCCAGCGAGAGAAGCCGCTGATAGACGCGAACGGAGGGCTCCAAAACCTGTTCGTCGCCGAGAATCACGTCCAGAAACCGGAGTTGCTCAATATTTTTGCCAAGCACGACGAGGATGACCGTCATCGGCGTGGCCAGCAGCAATCCGACAGGTCCCCACAGCCAGGTC
>JBEKPV010000149.1:0-8390 GCA_049520395.1 Tepidisphaeraceae bacterium | reverse complement strand
CACCTGCCACGGCTCCAGTTCCAATAGCGGAATCAGAAATTCCAAATCCGTCTGCCCGCAGGGGAGTTGGATCAGTTCGTTCCAAATCTGGAAATATTCGGTCAGTTGCGCCAGTTCGTCGGCGCTGGGCCCGATGCGGCTGCCCAGATAAATGCCCGCCGCCTGGTGTTGCACGGCGAATCGCGCCGCCGCCGCCAGCATCGGCAGCAACTCCAGCATCTGCGGACCCAGCGGCGTCCCCAGGCGCGGATCGGCCAGGGCGCTGGCGGTCTGATCCTGCATGCCCGTCGAATAGGCCAGGGAAATCACGTATTCGCGGTACGGCTTGAAATGCGCGACCTGCTGCTCGAAGGCGGCGCGGCGCCGGCCGACCGGATCGTTGGAGGTGTCGGCGTAGATCATGATCGGGCGATATTTCTGCGCCGCCATCGCCGTGACCACGGCGCTGTTGATGCTTCCGTTATTCAAAACCACCGCGAGATCTTTAGCCACGGTGAACGCTCCTATTCCAGGGTCAAAAGTACCTTCAAAACGCCCGGCCGCGAGGCCAGGTCCATCGCCTCGACCCCCTGCTCCAAACGCATGCGGCGATGAATCAGGCTGGCGACGTCGATTTCTTTCTCCGCCAGCGTCCGAATCGCTTCGCGAAAACTCCCGCAGCGCGAGCCCAGAACCGTGATCTCATCGACCACCAGCGGCGCCAAATTAATCGCCTTGCCGGCGGCGGCGGTGCTCTTCAAGACGATCGTCCCGCGCGGGCGGACCATGAGCATCGCCATCTCGAATCCCGCCGGCGACCCCGTGCAATCGACCACCACGTCCTGGTCGTGGCGCGGAACAATGTCGGCGGCGAGGCGGCTGCGAATCTGCCACTTTTCGCAAAGGGCGAGCTTCTCGGCGTGTTTGCCGATCACCCGCACCGGCGTGCCGGCGTTGCGCAGCACCTGCGCCACCAGCAATCCCAATCGCCCGTCCCCCAGCACCGTGACCCATTTGCGATTGCGGGCGGCGTCTCCCTTGGTGTTCAGTTTCAATTGATTCTGCACCTGAATCGCCGCCGCCAGCGGCTCCACGAAAACCGCCGCGTCGTCGTCCACCGACGCCGGCAGGACGTGCAGATTGAGCGAGGGAAGCCGCAGGTAATCGGCAAACGCGCCGTCGTGTTTGTAAATCCCCAGCACCGTGCGGGCGCGGCAATGACTCGCCAGGCCGGAGAGGCACAAATCGCAGCGGCCGCAGACGACGTTGATTTCGCCGACGACGCGCTGGCCGACCAGATCTCGATTTGAGGCGCTTTCGACTTCGCCGACGAATTCGTGTCCCAGGACGCCGGTGAAGCCCATGTAGCCGCGGGTGATTTCCAGATCGGTGGCGCAGATGCCGGCCTGGCGGACGCGGATCAGGGCGTCGCCGTCGGTCGCCTGCGGCTCGGGATGCCGGGGGCGGAACGTCAGCGAATCTTGGAAAACCAAAGCGCGCATGGGAGGCTCATTCCGGCATGCCGGCGCGGGCGAAATAACCGAGCCACGCCTGCTTGTCGTAGCGATAATCCTGGCCGCTGATCAGCGCCAGACTCTGCCGCGCCTGCCAGGCGACGGCGAAATTGCGATCGTCCAAAACCTCCACCAGCGCGCTGATCACTTCGCCCTGTTTAAAATTTCGCAGCGCGTCGGCGCAGGCGATTTTGACTTCCGGCGAAATGTCGTTTCGCATGTGGTCGATCAAATCGTCGACCGTCGACGGGTCGGGAATGTTCCCCAGCGCGTCGGCGGCCTGCATCCGAACCAGCGGCTCCGAATCGTCCAGATTCGTCACGAACAGAGAGGTGTACCCCTGCGCCCGCGAACGGTTCAGCGCGCGAATGGCGGCGGCGCGCACGGTGTAATCCTCGTCGCGCGCCACGTGCGCGTACACTTTCAGGCTCGCTCCCTTGCGCGCAAAATCGTAATCCACCAGCCGCAAAACTCCCCGGCGGCGATTGTCCGGCGAGGACTGGTCAAAAATCTGCCGCGCGGCGGCGGCGGCGTTGTCGTGGCTGAAATAATCCGACATCCGCCCGATCGGACGCCCGATCAAGGCGTCAAAGCCGATCCCGATCGCCGCCCAGGGCGATTCATAAATCGGAATCACCCGCTTGTCCTCGCCGGCGAGACGCTGCTCGTTGACCAGCACGGCCCAGTTATACAAACCCTTGTCGACGTAGCCGGTGGGATAGTTATCGTGGATGTCGCTGCCGCAACCGACCAGCGCGAGCAGGAGGACCAGCAGGCAAACGTTCTTGGACATGCAAAGTCCTCATGCGGTGGCCCGCAAGACGGCGGCCGAATCGGGCATGTGAAGACGGCCAGGCTCGACCAGCACCGGCGGATCCACCCGCGTCTGCAAAAATCGCGTCGCCAGCGCGGCGAACCGCGCCGGATCGTCGGTCACATAACCGCGAAACGATCCGCCGGCCTCGGACGCCCCGACCAGCGCCGGCAGCCGGAGCAACTGCTTGCGACGCAATCGTTGCACGACATCTTGGGCGCACTGCTGGGCGGAGTCAATCAGTTTGACCTTCGGCCCCGTCACGCGGGCGATCGCGCGCTGGATCAGTGGGTAATGCGTGCACCCCAGAACCAAAACGTCCAGCCGATGGGCGAGCATGCCTTTCAAATATTGGCGCAGCGCCATGTCGAGCAGCGGGTCCTCGCTGTTGCGACCCTCCTCGATCATGGGGACCAGCAGCGGCGTGGCGCGGAGCAGCACCTGGGCCATGCTGCGGCGGCGGAGAATCGCGCGGCCATACGCCTTGGAGCGAACGGTCGCCTCGGTGGCGATGACGCCGATGACCGGCACCTGCCGTGACCCCGCCGCCGCGACCGCCGCGCGAGCGCCGGGATCGATCACGCCGCTGACGCTGAGACCGGGGAATTCTTGAGTGACGGCGGGCAGCGCCAGGGCGGTCGCCGTGTTGCAGGCGATCACCAGATGCTTGGGCCGCATGGGGAGCAGAAAGCGAATGATCTGGCGGATGAACCCAAAAACCGTGTCGGCGGATTTGTTGCCGTAGGGGAGATGCGCGGTGTCGCCGAAGTAGACCAGATCCTCCGCCGGCAGCGCGCGGCGCAGAGCCGCGGCGACGGTTAACCCGCCCAGACCGCTATCGACGACCGCAATGGGACCCGACGGACTTGCCATGTGCCTACAATCAATTGCAGTTATCGGACTTAGGCCCCTTTTTTCTTGACATTTTCAAGGCAGGGGTCACAGTGAGGGTGCTTTCGCGGGGATTTTCGTTGTTGGAGGTGAGTTATGGATGCGGCCCTGGGCGGGAAAAAAGTTTTACTGGTTGATGACGATCCGGACATTTTGACCAGCATGCAGGCGGCCTTCGAGCCGACCGGCGCGGTCATCGAAACGGCCAGCAACGGCAACAAGGCCGTGGAATTGGCGGAAAAAAACCATCCGGACCTGGTGATTTTGGACATGATGTTGCCGGGCCGCAGCGGGTTTATGGTTTTGGAGAAGATCAAGGCTCATAAGCCGCGGAATGCCAAGCCGTTTGTGATCATGATCACGGGAAACACGGGGGCGCGGCACAAGATGTACGCCGAGAGCCAGGGGGTCAGCGAGTATTTCACCAAGCCGGTGAAACTCGATAAATTGATCGCCACGGCGGAAAAGCTGATGGCCCCGCCAGCGGCGCCGGCGGCGTAAACTCGGTGGGTCCGCGCGCCGCTGCTGTCTCACGGTCGGCCGGTCCGCGCGATACCGAATTTTAACCTAACTTAAGATTCGGCGGGAACTCGGGATCAATTGTCGAGTCCGGGAATTAAGTTAATAGCCGGCCTGCCCTTGACAGTCCATTAGCCGTCTGTAAAGTTAGCCCCCTTTCCCCCTAAGGGAAGGCAGCGGCATGAACGGCGATCGAATCCGAATTCGAATGGAAGCCTACGACCATCGGGCGCTGGACGCGTCGGCGAAGGAGATCGTCGATCATGCGAAGCGCACGAATGCTCGGGTTTGCGGTCCGATTCCGGTGCCGACGCGCGTGGAGCGGTATACGGTTTTGCGAAGTCCGCACATCGACAAGAAAAGCCGCGAGCAGTTTGAGATGCGGACGCATAAACGTGTGATCGATATTTTCGAGCCGACGGCCAGGACCGTGGAGGCGCTGAATCGCTTGGTGGTGCCGGCCGGCGTGTTTGTGAAGATCAAGGCTTGAACGAATAAATTCTCACGCTCCTGCTTTAAGGGGCGTTTTTTGTTTAGTAGAAATTTCCGCACCGCGGGGTTCATCCAAGAACCCGATTGTCCCGACGACTCGGGATCGCGTGTTTCGGGAGAGGTTTTCGTCTCATGACGCCAGCATTACTTGGAAAAAAAGTTGGCATGACTCGCGTGTACGACGAGAAGGGCACGGTTGTGCCGGTGACGGTCGTGCTGGCGGGGCCGTGTCATGTCACGCAGGTGAAGACGGCGGACAGCGACGGGTACAACGCGGTGCAGCTTGGGTTTGACGACATCAAGGCGAAGCATTCGACGTTTGCGTTGATCGGGCATGCCGCCAAGGCGGGGGTGGGGCCGAAGCGGTTTTTCAAGGAGATTCGGCTCAAGGATAAAACCGAATTGGCGGCGGGGGCGAAGGTGGGGGTGGAATTGTTCAATGAAGTGAAATTTGTGGACGTGATCGGGGAGAGCAAGGGGAAGGGGTTCGCGGGAGTCATGAAACGGCATCATTTCGGCGGCCAGTGCGCTTCGCACGGCACCGAGCGCAAGCATCGCTCGCCGGGCTCGATCGCATCGCGCGCGACGTGGCGCGGGCAGAGCGGCAAGCCCAAAAAGGGGCTGCGCATGTCCGGGCATATGGGAATGGATCAGGTCACGACGCGAAATCATCCGCTGGTAAAGATCGACGCCGAGAACAATTTGCTGCTGATCAAAGGAGCCTTGCCTGGACCGAACGGCGGGCTTCTTTTCGTTCGTAAAGCGGTCACGGCGCGGGTGAAGAAGGAACAAGCGTCATGATTGAAGTCCCCGTATTCGATCAGACCGGGCAGAAAGTGACGAGCCTCCAGGTGGATGAGGCCAAGCTGGGCGGCGAGGTGCGCAAGAATCTGCTGAAGCAGGTGCTGGTGGCGTATCACGCCAATCAGCGGCAGGGAACGGTTCGCACGCTGGCGCGGGGCGAAGTCGCGGGGTCGACGCGAAAAGTTTTCCGGCAAAAAGGGACGGGCAACGCCCGCACCGGCGGCATCCGCAACCCGATCAAAAAGGGCGGCGGTCACGCCAAACAAAAACGCCCCAAGGATTGGCGGCAGGGATTGAATAAAAAGGTTCGGCGGCTGGCGCGGAACAGCGCCATCCTGCTGAAAATTCAGAGCCAGGATGTGCGCATCGTCAATGAATTGAAACTCCCGGAGCCGAAGACCAAGCACATGGCCAAGATTTACAAGGCGCTGGGAATTGAGAGGAGCTGCCTGCTGGCGATCGACGGGCGCGATGAATCGGTCGAACGATCGGCGCGGAATCTGGACCGCACGGTTCTGACGACGGTTTCGCAGCTGAACGCCTGGGATATTTTGCGGAATCGGACGCTGCTGGTGACCAAGGCGGGGTTTGAGAAAATTCTGGCGTAGGAATCATGGATAACATCAACGTCATCATCAAGCCGCTGGTCACCGAGAAGACCACGCATCAGCAGGAGACGCGGAACGTTTATGCGTTTCAGGTGGCGCAGCACGCGAACAAGATTCAGATTCGCCATGCGGTGGAGCAGTTGTACAACGTGAAGGTGCTGGATGTGCGGACGCTGAACCGCAAGGGCAAGCCGCGGCGGTCGAAATACAAGATGGCCAAGACCAGCGAGTGGAAACGTGCGATTGTGACGCTGGATGAAAATTCCAGGATTGAATTGTATTGAGTAGTTGTTAGTTGCCAGTTGCTAGTTGCCAGTGAAGGCAATGAATCACAACTGGCAACTCGCAACTGGCAACTGGCAACTGATTCAGGATTTATTATGCCGATCAAATATTACAATCCGACATCCGCGGGGCGGCGGGCGGGATCGGTGGTGGATTACCGCCAAGTGCTGACCCCCGGGGTTTCGCCGGAGAGCTCGCTGGTGGTGGGGCGGATTCGCGCTAGCGGCCGCAATCATCACGGCGTTATCACGGCCAAGCATCGCGGTGGGGGGAATAAGCAGCTGTATCGAATCATCGATTTTAAGCGCAACACGAAAGACGGTCAGCCGGCATCGGTGGAGTCGATCGAATACGATCCGAATCGGTCGGTGTTTATCGCGCTGATTAAATATGGGGATGGGACTAAATCGTATATTTTGGCGCCCAATGGTTTGAAGGTGGGTGCGAAAGTGGTCAGCGGTCCGGATTCTCCGCCGGATTTGGGGAACTGTATGCCGCTGACGAATGTGCCGACGGGGCTGGAGATTCACAATATTGAAATGAATCCGGGCCAGGGCGGGAAATTGGTTCGGACGGCTGGGGGCGTGGGTCGGCTGGGGGCGCGAGAAGGGGAGTGGGCGGTCATTATTCTTCCATCGGGCGAAATGCGGCGGGTGCGCAGCGCTTGCCGGGCGACGATCGGACAATTGGGGAATCTGGACTGGATCAACGTGAGCATCGGAAAAGCCGGGCGGCAGCGGCACATGGGCCATCGCCCGCACACGCGCGCCAAGGCGATGAACCCGATCGACCATCCGCTGGGCGGCGGTGAAGGGCGCAGCAACGGCGGCCGACACCCGGTGAGCAAGACGGGCGTCCCCTCCAAGGGCGGCATCACACGCAGCCCGCGAAAGAACAGTGAAAAGCTGATCCTCCGTCGCCGAAAGTTCGGCACGCATCAGCAACGGCCGCAGACGGTGAATGTTTAGGAGTAGTTGCTAGTTGCCAGTTGCTAGTTGCCAGTGAAGGCAATTACTGACAACTGGCAACTCGCAACTGGCAACTGGCAACTGGCAACTATTGACCGAGTGAATTATGAGTCGAAGCGCTAAAAAAGGTCCGTTTGTCGACGAGAAACTTTTCCAAAAAGTTTCCAAGTTGAATGAGAACCGCGCCAAGCAGCCCATCAAGACTTGGGCGCGGGCGTGCACGATTATTCCGGAATTCGTCGGGCATACGTTTGAAGTGCATAACGGGAACAAATTTTTGAAAGTGTTCGTGCAGGAGGACATGGTCGGGCACAAGCTGGGCGAATTCTCGCCGACGCGGATTTTCAAGGGGCACAGCGGCAAGAAGGCGCTGGCTCCGGGAGCGACGCCGGGTGAGGCGCCGAAGCCCGCGGCCGCCGGTTAAGTGTGGAGTCGATATGCCGTTTCAAGCCAGCCATCGTTATGCCAGGATCGCGCCGAGAAAAGCGCGATTGCTGATGAATCTGATTCGCGGCCGCGACGTGGATGACGCGATCACGCTGCTGCGATTTAGCAAGCAGCGCGCCAGCGGGATGATCGAGAAGGTCGTTCGCTCGGCGGTCGCCAACGCGGCGGAGCAGGACGTTCGGGCGAAGAACGCGTTGTATGTCGCCAAGGCCTGGGTGGATCCGGGTCCGACGATGAAGCGGTTTATGCCGAAGGATCGAGGCAAAGCGTATTCGATCATGAAGCGCACCAGTCACCTGGTGGTGACGGTGGACGAACGAGCGAAGTGAGAAAACGCCTTGAGGCGCGGCAACGATTCGCCGGGCCCTGGGCTTTAGGATGAATATGGGTCAAAAGGTCAATCCAATCGGATTCCGAGTCGGCATCACCGAGGACTGGAAGAGCCGATGGTACGCGCCCAAGAGCGCGTACGGGGATTTTCTGGTGGAAGATCAGAAAGTCCGGAAGTTTGTGGACGCGAAGTTAAATCGTCGCCCGCCGTTCGCGGCGGTGGCGGACATTCTGATCGAGCGGACGCGCGAGGAAGTGACGATCACGCTGAAGACGGCGCGGCCGGGACTGGTGATCGGACCCAAAGGGGCGGAAGTCGACAAGTTGCGCGAGGAACTGGAAGACCTGATCAAGCGGAAAGTCGCTCCGATCAAGGTGATTGAGATCAAGAATCCGGATTTGAACGCGCAGTTGGTCGCCGAGGCGATCGCCGAGCAGTTGAAGAAGCGGGCGAGCTTTCGGCGGGTGATGAAAATGCGGATGGACGCCACCATGCAGGCGGGGGCGAAAGGGATTCGCATCAGCGTCAGCGGCCGATTGGGCGGAGCGGAAATCGCGCGGTGCGAAAAATCGACCGTCGGTTCGGTCCCGCTGACGACGCTGCAGGCGGACGTGAATTACGGATACGCCATCGCGTTTACCACGTACGGCACGATCGGCGTGAAGGTGTGGATTTACCGCGGGATGTACGGCGAAGAAGTTCTGGAAACGGACGTTCGCCCCGGCGGCGGGCCTCGTC
>JBEKPV010000148.1:0-8854 GCA_049520395.1 Tepidisphaeraceae bacterium | reverse complement strand
CGCGCGATGCATCGACGTAGATGACGCGATGGGCGACATCCTGGTCGTCGTAAAAATCGTAGGGAAGGACGAGCTTGGAAAAATCGGGCAGTTCAGCGGCGATGGAGTGGGTCGCGGGAGGCCGGCCTTCCAACAGTCGAGCGCACAAATCGGCGAAGGCGAGATCGGCTTCGCCGGTCAGCACATAATCGGCGAGCCGGCAGATTTCCTGCTGATCGGTTTCGTAGCTGACTTCCGGGCCGCCGAGCACGATGCGGATTTCGGGACGAAGCCGCTTGAGTTCGGCGACGAGTTGGGCGGCCGGGGCGGCGTTCCAGATATAGACGCCTAGTCCCACGATTTTTGGGTTTTCAGCGAGAATCGATTCGACCAGATCGAGCGGGCGCTGGTTGATGTCGAATTCCAGAATTTTGGCGCGATCGCGCAGGGGGCCGAGGTTGGCCATTAAATAGCGCAATCCGAAAAAGAACAACGACGTCCTGACCTTTGGATATGTCGCCGGGACGAATTCCGGTCACCAGATCATTGGCGACGATCAGCTGGCCTGAACCGGATCGGTATTCGTAGTGCACCTGGGTTCCGCTCTTTGAGCGGGGCGAGGGTTTTGTATCGGTAACTTGGCCAAAGACGGCGGTTCCAATGCGGACCAGGCGTTTGGGAATTCCTCGGGCCTTGATGGCCAGGAAGACCACGAGGTTCCAGACAACCGCCAATGCCCAGAGGACCCAGTGGGTGGCCCAGTAATCGCCGGAAGTCGTCTCCAGTTCGCGGAAGTGGTATGGCCCGATGGCGAAAACGTGGATGGGGACGATCATCCCGACTTTCAAGGATTCAAAGGTGCGCTCGCTGACCTGATCGGAGCCTTTATAAATGGTGGAACCGATGACGTATTGATACTCCGCGCGACGCGCCGAACCGGGGGAGGCAGGATCGAGCTGGCTGATCCGACCGGGCTGTGCCGCGGTCGCCTGGAGGAGGATCAACTCGCCTGCGAGGTAGGCGATCACGACGATTCCGACGATGAGGTACGGAAGAATGAGCAGGGAGGACGTTTTTTTGCGGTAACGCCGCACTTTTCGCGGGGGCGCGGCGCGCAGCTCCACGGGAATTGCGGCTTTGGATCGGGCTTCGGACGCCATGGCGCCAAGTATACGTATACGGCGAGCTAGCGCCTCATTAAAATCTGGAACGTGAATCCCCCCCAAGGTTATCGCCCCAAGCGCTGGAACATTGAGCCGCCGGACCCCGGGGCGGCGGAATTGGCGGCGCGGCTGAAGGTTTCGCCGCTGACGGCGCAGGCGCTGCTCTCGCGAGGAATGCGCGATGTGCAAACGGCGGAGGCGTTTTTGCGCCCGAGCCTGAAAATGCTGGCCGAGCCGGCGCTATTGCCGGGGGCCCCGCGGGCGGCGGAGCGTATCGCACGCGCCATCCGCGATCAGGAAAAAATCGTCATCTACGGCGATTACGACGTGGATGGGATCACCGCGACCTCAATTCTCTGGCACGCAATCACGCTCCTCGGTGGAAAACCGGCCGTTTATATTCCGCATCGCCTGGAAGAGGGATACGGGCTGAACGCGGACGCGATCAAGCAGATCATCGATGACGGGGCGAAATTGATCGTGACCGTCGATTGCGGAATCACCGGGATTGAGCCGGTGAAAATCGCGCGCGATCGGGGGGTGGATCTGATCGTGACGGATCATCACGAATGGCACAGCGCGGCGGACGGCTCGCCGCTGCTGCCGGAGTGTTTCGCGGTGGTGCATCCGAGACTGGCGGCCGAGCCGGCGTATCCGAATCCGTTTTTGAGCGGCGCGGGCGTGGCGTTTAAATTGGCGTGGGCCGTCGGGCAGGCCGCGGGCGGCGCGGAAAAGGTGAGCGAATCGTTCCGGGCTTTTCTGATCGAAGCGACGGCGCTGGCGGCGCTGGGGACGATCGCCGACGTTGTGCCGCTGGTTGGCGAGAATCGAGTCCTGGCGGCGTTCGGACTCGGCGGATTGCGGGAGACGAAACTGGCGGGGCTGCGCGCTCTAATCGAATCGGCGGCATTGGAAGGGAAAAAACTGGACAGCTATCACGTCGGATTCCTGCTGGCGCCGCGCTTGAACGCCTGCGGACGGCTGGGCCATGCGGCGCTGGCGGCGGAATTGCTGACCACCGCGGGCGAAAGCCGCGCCGCGGAGATCGCCGCGTTTCTTGCCGAGCAAAACCGCGCTCGGCAGGATTTGGAAAAGCAAATCCTCGAGAAAGCGATGGAGCAGATCGAGGCCAACGGGTGGGGCGATCCGTCGCATCGCGCGCTGGTTTTGGCCGGGGAGGGATGGCATGCGGGTGTGATCGGCATCGTGGCGTCGCGGATCGTCGATCGCTTCCGCCGCCCCACCATCCTGATCGGGCTGTCCAATGGTCAGGGGCAGGGTAGCGCGCGATCCATCAGCGGATTTCATCTGTCCAAAGCGCTGGAAAATTGCGGTCAATATCTGCTGGCGTATGGCGGACACGAGATGGCGGCGGGCTTGCGAATCGAATCGGATCGCGTGGAGGATTTCCGCCGCGCGTTTTGCCGGATTGCCGGCGACGCCGTCACCGACGACATGCTGGTGCCGCAGCTTCGGCTGGAATGCGTCGCCGAGCTGGGGCAAATGACCGAAGCGCTGGTGTCGGAGATGCGCCGGCTGGGCCCGTTCGGGCACGGGAATCCCAAGCCGCTGCTGTGCGTGAGGGATGCGCTGGTGGCCGCCATACCCCGGCGGGTTGGGAAGGCGGGAGACCATCTACAACTGATCGTCAAACAAGGCCAGCGAAGCATCCGCTGCATTGGATTCCGTTACGGTGAACTTTTCGATCGCCTGGGTCCGGGGACGAAAATCGATCTGGCGGTGGAACCCTCCATCAATGAATTCAACGGGCGGAGCAACGTGGAACTGGAGATCAAGGATCTTCAGTTTACATAGACCGCGTCCAGATGTCGCGATAAGCGGCCTCGATCTGACGAGCCAGACGGGGGGCGTCGGTCAGGGGGGATTTTTCCATGCGATTGCGGAGGTCTTTGCGATAGCGGGCCAATCTTTGCGGATCGCCGGCGAGGCTTGCGGCGATGTCCACATATTCCTCTGCAGAAGAGGCGATCAACTCCGGAAGTCCGACGGCGGACAAGAGGCTGACGCCGACGCGGGCGGCATGAGTGGCGCCGGCCAATGTGATCACGGGTACGCCCATCCACAGGGCTTCGCAGGTTGTGGTGGAGCCGTTGTAGGGGAACGTATCCAAAGCGATATCGATCTGGTTGTAGGTTTGAAGATGGGCGGCGGCGGGAAAGACGCGACCTTTCAATTCGAGGCGGGCGGGATCGATCCCGGCGGCGGAAAAACGCTCGCAGATGCGCTGCCGCGATTTTTCCTCGGTCATGCCATTGAGACTTTTGATCAGGAGGCGGCTGCCGGGGACGGCGGCGAGAATCTTCGCCCAGCAATCGACGGCGGCGGAACTGATTTTCGCCAAAATGTTCAGCGAGCCAAAGGTGATCGGGCCGGCGGGAGGCGGGACCGGATCGGGAGCGTCCGCCGGCGGGTTGAAACAGAGGAATGTCTGGGGAAGACGGACGAGCTTTTCGGTGTAATATCGCTCGGTCATTGCGGGGGGATGGGTGTCGTTGTCGACGAGACAGTAATCCATCGCGCTCATGCCGGTGCTGTGCGGATATCCGCAGTAGGAGATTTGCACGGGAGCCGGTTTGCGGGCGAAGGCAAGCAGGCGGTTGCGCGCGGTGTGGCCGGTTAGATCGACGAGGATGTCGATTTGATCCTTGCGGATTAGAGTCGCCAATTCCGCATCGGAAAGCCCCAGTACGTCGCGCCACTGGGCGGCGATTTTCCGGAAGCGGGCGGTGATTTCGTCGGGACGGGGGACATTGGCGTAGGCAAATATTTCCACCTGGCCTGGATCGTGAGACGCCAGAAGCCGCTCGAGGAATATCGCCACCGAATGCCGGCGGAAATCGGGCGAAACATAGCCCACGCGCAGGCGGCGACCTGGATTTCGGTCGTTCTCGTACGGCAGGATTTCGCCGGCCAGCGGCTCGGCGTGGCGCTGGGCCCAGTCCAGATGAAGTTGAAAGGCCTCGGCCGGATCGTGCTCGGATCGGTAGATGGTCGTATAGGCCAGATTCTCGCCGGCGACGCTGTTGGCCGGATTCAGCTCCACCGCCCGGCGATAGGCGGCGATCGATTCATCGACCCGGCCCAGTTTCTTCAGCACGTTCCCAAGGGCGACTTCCAGCTCGTCGGCGGCGCGGGGATGGCGCGCCAGAAAATCGTGGTAGACCTGAGCCGCCTCCTCCAGTTCATCGCGCATTTCGCGGGTCTCGGCAAGCCCGCGCAGAGCATGCGGATCGTCCGGCGCCAAGCGCAAGGCGCGCTGATAGAAATCCAGCGCCCCGTCGAGGCGCCCGGCATCTCTCAGAGCGGCGCCGAGTTTGCAATGCATCTCAACGGTGGGACGCAAATTCAGCGCTGCGCCGAAAACCTGGACCGAACCCTCGAAATCTCCCATCGTGGTTAGTGCGCCGCCGAGATTGTTGTACGCCTCGAAATAATCGGGTTTGAGTTCAATCGCCCGCCGGAAGGAGGCAACGGCCTGGGCCATTCGGCCGGCGCGGCGGAGCGAATTGCCCAGATTATTCAGAGCTTGCGGATAATCGGCGCGAAGCGCCAGGGCGCGGCGGTAGGCGTCGATCGCCTCCGAATGGCGGGATAAAGCGGCCAGCACCAGGCCCAGGTTGTTTTCATAATCCGCCCGCTTCGGCTCAATGCGAATTGCCCGCTGAATCAAATCCAGCGCGGAATCGAACTGCTGTTTCCGGTATTCGAGCAGGCCCAGCAGATGCAGCGCATCGGCGTGCCTGGGTTGTTCGGCGAGTATTTGCCGGTAGATCGCCTCGGCCTCGGGCAATCGGCCGGCCATATGGTGCTGCTGGGCCAGTTGGATATTTGGCTGGGTCATTTCGTGCCGCACCATTGCCGCCACATGTGGCGATAGGCCGATTCGACGTCGCGCGCGAATGCCGGGGCGTCCATGAGCGGACTGAGGCGGGTCCGCTCGCGCAGCTGGCCGCGCAGTTGGGTCAGGCGCGGGATATCCGCGGCCAGTTCGGCGGCAAGCCGGACGTAGTCGGCCGGATTTTCCGCGATGAGTTCGGTCAGTCCGACGTTGCTCAGGATGCTCACCCCGCCGCGTCCGACGGCGGTGCGCCCGCGAAGAGTGATTACGGGAACGCCGGTCCAGAGGGCGTCGCAGGTGGTGGTGCCGCCGCCGTAGGGGAAGGGATCGAGCGCGATGTCCAATTGCTGGTATTGCTTGAAATAATCGGGAATGGAGACCAGCGGCACGAAAATAAGCCGCGCGGGATCGACACCGGCGGCGGAAAATTTTTCGGCGGCGATTCGCCGATGATCGCCGGGAGCGGCGTGAATCACCAGGCGCGATTTGGGGACGGCTTGCAGGAGCTGGATCCAGGTTTGCAGCGTCACGGAGGAAATTTTGCTGAAATTGTTGAGGCAGCCGAAGGTGGTCACGCCGGTTTGGCGCGAGCGCGGCTCGGGATCGACGACGAAGTCCATGCAGGGGTAGTAGCACCAGTAGGATTGCAGCCGGTACGATTTTTCGCTGTAGCCGCTTTCGTCGCCGCCGGGGGGATCGATGAAGCGATCGGTGAGTCGCCAGTCCATGGTATCCAGTCCACTGGTGCCGGGGTAGGCGAGATAGGTCGCCTGCACCGGGGCCGGCTTGCGCGCGAAGACCAGCAGCCGATTTTCGGCGGTGTGCAGGCTGAGATCGACGAGAATATCGATGCGATCGTCGCGGATAATTTGGGCGAGTTGATCGTCGCTGGACCCGGCCACGTCGCGCCAGACATCGGTCGCCGCGCGCAGGCGGGGGGTCAGGCTATCGGGCGTGGCGATGCAAAAATAGGCAAAAATCTCGAAGTTCTGATGGTCGTGATTTTCCAGCAGCGGCGATAAAAAACGCCCCACCGGATGAAGCAGGAAATCGGGGGAGACATAGCCGATTTTCAGCCGGCGATCTTCCCGGCGATCATTTTCATGGGGCAAACGTTTCGAGGCCAGGGGGCGGGCGCGCTGGAGGTTCCATTCCAGGTGTTTATCCAGAATTTTTTTGCCGTCGAATTCCGGATGCAGCCACATCGTGAACAGATAATTGCAATGGGCGGTGACGTTTTCGGGACCGAGTTTGATCGCCTGCTGAAAACAGTCCAGGGCTTCGTCGAGTCGGCCGAGGTCTTTGAGGAGGGTTCCGAGATTGTTCAGCGCATCGATGGGTTTGGGATCGAGCGGGAGAGACCGGCGAAGCGCGTCGGCGGCCTGGGAATATTCGCCGGCCTCGCGGCAGGCAGTGGCGAAATTCCGGAGCGCGCCCAGCGAATCCGGACACAAGGCCCGGGCGCGGCCGAAGGCGGCGATCGCGCCGGCGGAGTCGCCCGCCGCCGCTAATGCGCTGCCCAGGTTGTTAAAGGCCTCGAAGTAATTCGGGCGCAACTCGATGGCGCGGCGCAGGGCCGTGACCGCTTCGTCAAATTTCCCGACGCGACGGAGGGAATTGCCGAGATTGTTCAGGGCCTGGGGGTAATCCGGCTGAATTGCCAGGGCCTTGCGATAGGATTGAATTGCCTCGGGATTGCGCACCAGAGCCGCCAGGACCAGGCCGGCGTTGGAATGGAAATCCGCGCGGTTGGGTTCGATCTGGATCGCCCGCTGAATCAGTTCCAGCGCCGCCGCCGAGCGACCCTTTTGATGCTCCACCATTCCCAGAAGATGGAGCGCGTCAGCGTGGTTGGGCTGGCGCGCAAGGATTTGCCGGTAAAGAGTCTGGGCCTCGGCGACGCGCCCGGCCTGATGATGGCGGCGGGCGAGGTCCAGCGTTGCATCGATTGAATGCTCGGTCATAGGCGCTCGATTCGGCTAAGCATAGGATATAGGCGGTTTAAGAAGCTCCAAATCGCCGGGGAATTTTTTTGCAATCCGGCTCATTGGGAGGTGTACAATCCGCTTTAATGGCCGCGCGAGTGGCCCGACGCTTCAAGAGCAGGAGAACGAACTCATGTCACTCAAATCATTGATCGCCACCGGGACGAAACTTTGGCTCGATTCCATTGAGCCGCAACTGGTTCGCAAAAACCGCGCGCTGGGGGCCACCGGCGCGACCAGCAATCCGATCATCATCTCGGATATCCTAAAAGCCGGCGGGCAAGATCAGAAAATGATGGAGCTGATCGAGCAGGGACAGGATGACCAGGCGATCGCCTGGGAAATGACCGACTTTCTGGTGCGGCAAGCCCAGCAGGTCTTCCAACCCGTCTGGGATGAAACCCGCGGCAACAACGGCTACGTTAGCTTCGAACTCGATCCGCTTCTGGAAGACCTCGAACTGGCGCCCAAATCCATCCCCGAACGCACCAAGCGCTATATCGAACTGGGCAAGAAATGGGCCGCCGGACATAAGAACCGGATGATCAAGGTCCCGGCGACGGCGGCGGGTCTTGGCGCACTGGAAGAACTGGCGGCGGCGGGAATCACCCTCAATGTGACGCTGATCTTTTCCGATCGGCAATACAAAGTCGCCCGCGAAGCCGTCTGGCGCGGCGCGCAGAGGCGCACCAGTGGGCTCGACGGATTCAAAAGCGTTTACAGCATTTTCGTCAGCCGAGTGGATGTCTATACGGAGAAATTCGTCCCGACGCTTTCGCCGGCGGCTCAGGGACTGGTGGGGATCGTCAACGTCAAACTGCTCTGGCAACTCAACCAGCAATTCTGGAAAGATAAGGGATTGAAACTTCAGCAGGAGATCATCTTCGCCAGCACGGGAACGAAGAAGCCGAGCGATCCGCCGGATAAATATGTCGAAGCGCTGGCTGGAAGCGATATTCAGACCAATCCCCCCGCCACCAACGACGCCGTGGAAAAGCTGAATAAGACTTACACGCGCCAGGTGGACAAGCTGCCGGCCAAGGCGATTGTGGATGAGATCGAAGCCAAGGTGGATCAGGCGAAGCTGGAAGAGCAGCTGATGAAGGAAGGGACGGCGAAATTCGCCGATCCGTTTAAATCGCTTCTGAAACTGATCGGCGAAAAACGGTCGCACCTGGCGACGGCGAAATAACCGATTACGAAGACCGGGTCTTCCGCCAGCTTTCACGACACCAGCCGATATCGGCTTTGCCGAACGATTTTCCGCTGCCGGGCACCAGCGTGCGTGCGTCGAGTCTCGGCAGCGCATCGCCATGGGCGGCGATCAACTCATCGCACAACTCCACGATTTTATCCAGCGTCAATGTCGCGGCGGTCAGCGGATCGAACATCACGGCCTGATAAACATGATCGCGACGATTCTCCGTCGCGGCTCGCAAAAATAGTTCGTGCTGAATGACGTGCGGCTGAATGTATCCGATCAATTGCGGCGGTAATTCGCCGACCGGCGACAGCCGCGGACCTTTGCCGTCGACGGGGGTGGGAACTTCGGCGATGGCGGCGGCGGGGAGATTGGCGATGGCTCCGCCATTGGGCATGTTGCCGTAGACCAGCGCCGGACGATTGGTGACCATGGCGTCGATGATCGTCGCGCCGTATTCGCCGCTGCGATGAATCTCAATCGGCTCGTCGGTTTGGCTGAAGGCTTTCAATCTCTCGAATTCGGCGACAATCGATTCGCAGCGGCGGAGATATTCGTCGATCGGAACCGCGAACTGGCGAATGACGCCGTCGCCGTGGGGGATAAAAAATGGGCTGTACTCGGCGTTGTGCTCGGAGCTTTCGGTTACGAAATAGCCCAGGCGTTT
>JBEKPV010000147.1:0-8403 GCA_049520395.1 Tepidisphaeraceae bacterium | reverse complement strand
CATGCTGTGCCCCCCCGCTCTTGGTCAGCAAAACCAATTGCCCCGCCGCCGCGACCGTCTCCTTCTCCTCCGATTTTTTCAGCATTCGCCCCTGAAAACTCTTCAGCTTCCCCGTCAAATCGCTCAGCCCCACCCTCTGCGCCCGCAAGAACAGATACACGCCCAAATCCACCGCCAGCAAAATGCACAGCGCCGCCATCGCCGCCGCAAACCCCGGCACCACGAAAAACAGCACATACCCCAGCACCAAACCCGCGAACATGAGGCTGTTGATCAGTTGACGGGGAAGATGCGAAGGTTTGGCGTCCTTATCGATCCAGGTCAGCAATCGCGCCCACACCAGAAGCACCACCACAATGGGCACTATCTTCCAGGGATTGACGTATCCACCGACTTCTATCGTGCCCAATGCGGCTGGCGCCATCGTCACTCCTCAGAGCCTGCTTTGCCCCTCCATTCCCTTGCGCTCGTCCGCGGGATGGCGAGGGTTCTTCATCGCGAAATGGCCCTAGCCCTCTTCCCAATTATAGGAAATGGGAACCAATACATCGCGCGCGAGAATATGGGTGCCTGCTGCCATGAAAAGCCGACGCGACGCTCCGTCCACCGACAATTAAGTCGCACGCGGCATTGTAAGCCCCACCAGCCCAATTCGCCAAATCACGCCAGCGGCAACGGACCACGCGTGTCCGGCTTGCTTTGACCCCCGGGTTTCGCCGCGGGAGGCCCCGCCGGCGGGTCTTGCGGATCGTCCACCTTATAAACTCTCCGCGGCGCCCCCTCTCCCGACCGCGCCTCATCCGCCGCCGTCTTTCCACGCAGGGGAATGATCACCTCTTTCTCCGACTCCCCGCGCCGAACCACCTCGATCGTGTCGACAACCTCCTTCTTGAATTCCTCCACGCTCAGCCCCCCGGACGACAATACCAGCAACAGCACCGCAAAAATCTGAACCACCGCGCACATGAAATAGGCGAACGCCGAAAACCCGTCACTATGAACGACATGCGCCAGCGCATCCAGAAATATGACAACAAGTATCCCCGCCAATGCCCCATAAAACTGGGGCTTGTTTTTGATCAGCGCGGGAATCGCCATCCCCAGAAAGATAAAAAGAAGAATCGCCGTCGTGACGCCGTTCATGCTCTAATTAAGCATATCACGGCTGCGTCGAGGGGACCATTACTGAATCGAAAATCCACGTTTCAAACAAAAAACGCTTGTCGGCCCAACTAATCGGATTTGACAGGGGATTTAGAACATTAATCGAGTCGTCCGGCTTGACGGTGTAGGCCGCGAAATCCGAATACGGAAGAAGAACGATCTTCCAGCGAAATAGGTCCACTGGCGGCAAACAATAGGGCGCCGGCTCAGCCTCGATCAAAAGCATCTGCCCTATTCCTGGAGAAGCCCCCTTAAGCATCTGACTCAAAGCGTCCGCTGCTTCCGTACGTGAATTCACCGGCGAGGCGTCTCGCATGAATCCACGCTCGTACGCAAAGGAATAGAGTCCCGTCGCCCCAATCAGCATCAGGCCCAAAATCGCCTGCAATGCGGTCTGTCGAACGAACCGCCCTACCGCGCCAAATGCGGCGATCATCAACGCCAAATCACCAACCAGTCCGAATCGCGCATATTCCCCCGGCTTATTAGCCGCACCCATAACGAACGGCACCGTCGTGGCTATCGCCAGAACCGCCAGAATCCAGCCGACGCCGCAGCGGCGGCGAAACAGTAAAACAATCGCCCCAAGCGCGCCCGCGATCGCCAGCGGCGCACCGGGTCCGATGGCGATGAGCCGCACCGCGCTGATCAAGCATTCCCCAATTGGCCCCGCGCCGTACATCTCCCGGCTATTCCCCAAATTCGAAACCAGCACCCGCCGATCCCCCAGCAAATGAATTCCCACATAAGGATTCGCCAAAAAATAAACCGCCGCCGCGATCGCCGCTCCCGCCGCGCAAATCCCCAGCGCCCGCCCGAGCCTCTCCCGTCTCGCGATCACCATCGCGGGAATCACCAGCAGCGCCACCAGATCGGAAAGAACCATCGCCCCCGCCGCCCCGCATAGAACCGAAGCCCAAATCCACCGCCGCGTCTTCCCCTCATCGACGTATTTGATCCCCGCCACAACCGCCCACATCAAAATCACCGCCCCCGCCAGATGCGGCTTAGCCTCGTGCGCCAAATCGAGCACAACAGGCATCGCGACGAAGCACAACCCCGCCGCCGTCGCCAGAATTTCACTTCCGGTGAATCTCCGCACCAGCGCAACAACCGCCACGATCCCCGCCAACCCCCAGGCCGCCGAATACGCTCGGGCGACGATATAAAACGGCCCGAACAGTTCCGGATGATCCAGATAGGTCGTCGCATCGCTGCTGACCGTGATCAGACCGATCTCGCCCGCCGCCTTCAATAACCCCCCCACCGGATAGATCCACAGTCCTCCGTATTGATACAGACGCGGATCGAAATCCCCCGCCCCCGGATGCATCTGCGCCAGCGAGCGGAACGTAATCATTTCGTCCGGCTGATTGCTGTAGAGCCGATACCGCCGCAGGATGCGCGCCCGTGCGATTCGATCCTCCTGCTTGGACACGGCAAGCGTCGGATCACGCTCATCATTCCAGCGCTCCACATATTGCAGAATCGCATCCCCTGATTTCTGGTAAGCCTGTTCCGCGCCCAGAACCTCGCCCGAGTTATCGCCCGATTTTTGGCGCGTCTCCGTCAGTTGATCCCAGGCCGCCTGTTGCGCTTTGTACAAATCCGCCAGACCCGCATCACCGCGATCGAAAATCTGTTTAGCCGAAAGCCCCCGCCGGTTCTGCAATAAAACCACCGGCTGCGACCGGTCGCCGATCGGATGTTGAGCCACCTCCGCCCCCCGATTGGCATCCTCCTCCCACGCCCCCGCCAAATGCTCGATTCCCGCCCCCGACAAACTGAATTCCTCCGTCGAATCCCCGCCGTACGATCCCGGCGGAAAGAGATAAGCGTCCACCCCGGATGATGGCAAACCCCAGTTGATCCCCGTCCCAAACGCCGCCGCTCCAATCGCCAGCAGCAACCCCAAAACAAACCCCTTCCGCGCGCTCTGACTCATGGCCGAAAGTGTAGGATAAAGGTCCGGGGATGAAAGAGCCCCCGCAATCCGCCTTCCCCTCCGAAAAGCCGGGGATAGCCCCCGTGGATATCGTGGCCCCACCCTCCCGATTCCTTGACCCCAAGCCCGCACAAAACTACCCTACCGACCCGGAAAATGGCCGGACTTGCAGCGATTTCGACTTTGTGCAAAATATCACAAAGTCCTCCTGCGGAGCGCTTCAATGCCCAAGCAGGATGATTCGAATTGGCCCAAATTCGCGGCCGTTGGCCTGGAAATCGCCGCCGGTGTCGCTCTGGGCGCGTTTGTCGGGTACTGGCTCGACACGAAATTCCACAGCAACCCCTGGGGTGTGCTGATCGGCAGCGCACTCGGCTTCGCATCCGGGCTGTACCTGTTTATCAAGGAAGCGCTCAAGGCCAATAAGCCCTGAGCAATTCCGCTTCGCTGAGAACTCGAAAAGATGAAGTCGCTCCTCCTCATCCCGCTCATCGTCGCCCTTTCGCTCGCCCTCGCCTCCGGCGTTCTGCTCGCCGCCGGCGTGCGCGTCAATCAGATCGAGCCCATCACCGCCACCCTCATCGGCTCCGCCGCCGGCGTCCTCGGCTTGCTCCCACTCATCCGCGGCTCCCGCGATCTCACCGCCATCTTCCAACGCGCTCTCATCGGAACCATCCTCCATCTCTTCGCCGCCAGCGCCCTCGCCGCCGCCGCCATCGCACTCCATGTCGTCGATGCCCGCCTCCCCTCCATCTGCTGGCTCATGGGCGGTTACTGGATTTCCCTGATCGCACTAATCATTCAATTGCGACGATTGATGCTCAACAACATCGGCTTACCCGGGACACTGCACTGACATGACCTTCATCCTCGCCGCCGATCCCCTCGAACACGTCCTCCCCCACCCGATCTTCGGGGACCATCTGACTTGGTTCACCAACCAGGGCCTCATGGCCCTCATCGCCGGCGGGCTGATGCTCCTCATTTTCCCGAGCCTCTTCTCCCGACCCGACAGCTCCGCACCCACCGGTGCCCGCAACTTTTTCGAATCCATCCTCGAATTCCTCCGTCTCGAAGTCTTCCGCCCCGCCCTGAAGGAACACACGGACAAATTCGTCCCCTTCCTCTGGACGGTTTTCTTCTTCATCCTCTTCTGCAACGTACTGGGGTGCATCCCCTTCTCTGAATTCTTCCAGCTCATTTCCCTCGGCCACGTGCATCACCTCGGCGGCACCGCCACCGGATCGATCAACACCACCGCCACGCTCGCCGTTTGCGCGTTTTTCGTGATTCACTTCAACGGCATCGACACCATCGCCCACGCCCTGATGGAAGGCACCTACGGCCAGCACGGCCACCACACCGAGCACTCCAGCAACGGCCACCCCCCCCACGAAGCCGCCATCGATATGGAACACATGCGCGGCGAAGCCCTCCCCGCCGAACTAAATACCGACCCAGCCCATGCCTGGATCGACCCCACCAAGCACTACGCCGACGACGAATACGCCGGCGGCCGCATCTATCACGAAAAGGCGGCACTGGACTATTACGAACAGCGCCAAAAGAAAATGACCCCGGCCTTCGCCATTCTGCTGGCGATCCCGCTCTATCTCTGGAACTTCGCCCCCCATGCATTTAAGCCGCAAGAAGGCCAGTCCAAAGCCTGGTGGCTGATCGATGTTCCCTTCTTCCTGTTTCTTCTGGTATTGGAACTCATCGGCGCCGCCATCAAGCCCTTCGCGCTCTGCATGCGTCTTTTCGCCAACATGGTCGCCGGCCACGTGGTTCTCGCCGTGCTCATCAGCCTGATCGTGACCATCCCCGTGCTCTGGGGCCAACTCGCCGCCGGCGTCCCGCTGGGTTTCCTTGATCTCTTTATTCAATTACTCGAATTATTCGTGGCCGTGCTCCAGGCGTACATTTTCACCTTTTTAACCACGCTGTTTATCGCCAGCGCGGTGGCGCCGGAACACTAAAGAAAATTTCAAACGGACCTCCCCGGTTCAAGCCGACAACCGGGCCTTCCCAAACAAAACGTCGGCCGTACATTTTGTTCCGGGCCAAACCGCTCGGAAAAGGAGTCCAACATGTTAGACGTCGCAGGAATTTTAGCGCAAGCCGCGCCCGACCCCTCCAAAGGCCTGGGCATCGGCGGCGCCGCCATCGGAATGGGCCTCGCCGTCATCGGCGCCGGCCGCGGTATCGGTCAAATCGGCGGCCAAGCCGTCGAGGGCATCGCCCGTCAACCCGAAGCCGCCGGACGCATCAGCACCAACATGCTGATCGCCGCCGCTCTCGTCGAGGGCGTCGCCTTCGCCGCCGTCGTCTTCGCTCTCGTCCTGGCCCTGAAGCTCTAATTTATTTCCCGAAAGTGCGCGTCATGCCAAACACTTTTATCCTGGCCGACCCACAATTGATGGACATCGATCTGGAGTCCTGCATTTGGGTCCTGGGCATATTCCTGGTGGTGGTGATCATCCTCTACCGCTCGGCGTGGAAAAACGTCCTCGCCGGGCTCAAAGCCCGCGAGGAACGCATCCGCAAGGACATCTCCGACGCCGAGGCCACCCGTGCCAAGGCCGAGCAAACCTTGGCGCAATACAACGCCCAACTGGCGACCGCCGAACAGAAGGTGCGCGACCTGATCACTCAGGCCGGCGTCGACGCTGAAAAAATCGCCACCAATATCCGCATGAAGGCCCAGCAGGAGGCCGAAGAGGCCAAGGAACGCGCCACCAAAGAGATCGACGCCGCCAAGCGCACCGCCCTGACCGAGATTTACCAGCAGACCGCCGAACTCGCCACCAGCGTCGCCGAAAAGATCATCCGCAGAAATCTAAACGCCAATGACCAGCGCGACCTGGTCAATCAAAGTCTCCAGGAGATGCAGTCCGTCGGCCGTCACTAAAAACATGCACAAGGACAACCACAATTCGCCCGTCGCTTTGGCGTACGCCCAGGCCCTCCTGGAGCTCGCCAACGAATCCAAATCCGCCCCCGACTTCGGTCAGGAACTGCGCGACCTGCGCCAGATCCTCGACCTCAACCCCAAATTCCAGCAGGTCCTCACCGACCCCGCCATCGGCGACGCGGAAGTCGGCAAACTGATCCACACCGTCTTCGACGGACGCGCCTCCAAACTGCTGGTCAATCTCCTCGGCCTCCTGAACGAAAAGGGCCGCCTCAGCCTGCTGGCGGGAATCGCCGGCGCATACGACGATCTCCTCGAAGCCCAGCAGGGAAAAGTCGAAGTCGACGTCACCTCCGCACAAAAACTAACCCCCCAGCAAGTCGAATCCGTCCGTCAGAAAATCGGCGCCGCCCTCAAGCGGGAAGCCGTCGTCCATGAATACGATGATCCGTCCATCCTCGGCGGACTGATCCTGCGCGTGCAGGATCAACTCATCGACGGCAGCGTCCGGGCACAACTCCAGGCCATGCGCCAAAAGTTGCTCGCCGCCAGACCCCAATGAACCCCTACGAAACTTTTTGCAATCCAACCAGCGAGTAGACCATGGCCATCAATGTCGCGGAAATCACCAGTATCCTGAAGCAAGAAATCGCCGGCTTCGAACAGCGCCTGCAAATCAACGACGTCGGCACCGTCATCGAAGTCGGCGACGGCATCGCTCGCATCTACGGCCTCAAAAACGCCATGAGCGCCGAACTCCTAGAATTCCAAAGCGGCGTCATGGGACAAGTCTTCAACCTCGAAGAAGATTCCATCGGAGCCGTCATCTTCGGCGACTACCTCTCCATCCGCGAAGGCGATTCCGTCAAAACCACCGGCCGACTCCTCGAAGTCCCCGTCGGCGACGCCGTCATCGGCCGCGTCGTCAATCCCCTCGGCCATCCCCTCGACGGCGGCCCACCCATCGCCTCCTCCGAATCCCGCAAAATGGACATCGTCGCCCCAGGCATCGCCGATCGTCAGCCCGTCAAGGAACCTCTCCAAACCGGCATCAAGGCCATCGACAGCATGATCCCCATCGGCCGCGGCCAGCGCGAGCTCATCATCGGCGACCGCAAAACCGGCAAAACCGCCATCGCCATCGACACCATCATCAATCAAAAAGGCGCCGGCGTGAAATGTTTCTACATCGCCATCGGCCAAAAAGAATCCAGCGTCGCACAGGTCGTCGACGTTCTCCGCGCCCACGGCGCCATGGAATACACCACCGTCGTCCTCGCCGGCGCCGCCGACCCGGCCCCCCTGCAATACATCGCCCCCTACGCCGGCTGCGCCATGGCCGAATATTTCATGTGGAAAGGCCAAGCCACCCTCTGCGTCTACGACGACCTCAGCAAACAAGCCGCCTCCTACCGCCAGTTGTCCCTCCTCCTCCGCCGACCCCCCGGCCGCGAGGCCTACCCCGGCGACGTCTTCTACTTGCACAGCCGCCTCCTCGAACGAGCCGTCAAACTCAGCGACGACAAAGGCGGCGGCAGCCTCACCGCCCTCCCCATCATCGAAACCCAGGAAGGCGAAGTCTCCGCCTACATCCCCACCAACGTCATCAGCATCACCGACGGCCAAATCTATCTAGAGCCCGATCTCTTCTTCGCCGGCGTCCGACCCGCCATCAACGTCGGCATCAGCGTCTCCCGCGTCGGCGGCAATGCCCAAACCAAGGCCATGAAAAAAATCGCCGGCTCCCTCCGCCTCGACCTCGCCGCCTATCGCGAGCTCGAAGCCTTCGCCCAGCTCGGCACCGAGTTGGACAAAGCCACCCAATCCCAGCTAGACCGCGGCGCCCGTCTCGTCGAGCTCCTCAAACAACCCCAATACCGCCCCTTCGCGATGGAGCGCGAAGTCATGGTCATCTACGCCGGCACCCAGGGTTATCTCGACGACGTCCCCCTCCCCCGCGTCCAGGAATTCCAGAGCGCCTTCCTCTCCTACGTCGATTCCAGCGTCCCCGCCCTCCCCAAAGACCTCGCCGCCAAAAAGGAAATGACCCCCGACCTCGAAACACAATTAAAACAGGCCCTCTCCGATTTCAAATCAAAGGTTTGGAAAAAGTAAAACCTGCCCGGATTAAACGCTTCATTTTCAGGCGCCCTTCCAGGCGCCGGCGCTGCTAAATTGTCCAAAATTCGCCATTAATCCGATTTTTGCACTAAATAACCTGCCCGTTTCCCGCGTAGTAGAATACGGTATATACTCGGAAGCGGCTGTGTTAGCCGTCAAGTGTTTTGAAGTTGGCATTGTGGGCTCCAAGTCTGGCCGTCGCGGGCCATGGCGTTGAGAATCGTCAGCAGTTTGCGCATGCAGGCCGTGATGATGACCT
>JBEKPV010000146.1:0-8445 GCA_049520395.1 Tepidisphaeraceae bacterium | reverse complement strand
GTTGGGGCATTTCCGTCCCCAAGCGCGCAAACCCACCTACCACCCCCCATCCACGCCAAACCCCACCCCCTACGGCAACGCGATATCCTTAAATTCAAACGGCACCGTCGTCATCGTCCGCCCCACGGCATACTTCACCACCAGCTTCATCGTATCATCCAGAGGCGGACCCACGTTCAGCGAGTAATGCAAAGGCCCGCCGTTGACCGACCAGCTCGACAGCCCATACGAGACGGCCCCTCCCGTCGCGTTTTCCACTTCGATGGAATCCATGCCGGACCAGTCGCCGGAAAACTCAACCCCGATCTGGTGAATCTGGTTTTGATTGTCCGGAATAATCGCCAGCGTGATTCCGAATCCCGCCTCCGCCGGAATATCGACCGTCCGCTGCGGCATATCCATAAGGCTGCTCGCTTCCACGGACTTAACCGTCCCCGCATCCGCCAGACAAACCGACCCTCGCAGGACCGCGATTTTCGTCGCCGCCCGCTTGGAGGGCGCAAGCCGAATCTGAATCTCCGGCGCCGGCACCGGCTGATTCCCCCCAAGCGCCATCTTCCGAAATTGAGCATTCGGAAATTCGCTGAATTTCGCCGGATCGTTAAACGGATCTTTCGGCGGAATCAGGCTATTCCCCAGATCATCCACCGCCTCCTCCAATTTCAACCGCCCATACCGCACCGCCGAATCCGCCTCCGGCCCCTTGAGCATAAAACCAACAATCAAAGAATCCGGCATCCCGCTCATGTTGTCAGAAGCAAGAGTCACACTGCGAGATTCCTCAACCCGCACCGGAACCAGTTGCACATCCGCCGCCGCCAGACCGTTGATGCCCAGAACCAGGAAAACGAGCAAGGTAATTCTGTTTTTCATAGTCGTCAGCCTCCCCCTTTCATGGGATCGACCCGTAACCATACCAAATGCCCCGCACCGCGCCGGCATAATTTGGTAATCTAGGCAGAGTATGTTTAATATTAAAATTATCGCCATAAATCGCGCCGCCACCACGGCCTATCCGTCAAACGCGGCCCATTTCCTTTTCGTTCCTGCGCGCCGGAAGTATGGGCTTTTTTTAAGAAGAAAAAGTAAAATCGAAAAGAATTTTCGGGGGGGCTCGAAATTCAACTGAGGAGCAAAAAATGAGCGGCGTGCGAGTTTTGGTAGGAACCCGTAAAGGGGCTTTTCTCCTCTCCTCCGATGGGAAACGCCAAAAGTGGACGGTGGAGGGGCCGCATTTTGGGGGCTGGGAGATTTATCATGTGAAAGCTTCGCCAGTCGATCCCAATCGCCTCTACGCTTCGCAGTCAAGCGCTTGGTTTGGGCAGCAGGTCCAGAGGTCCAATGACGGAGGGAAAACCTGGGAACCGGTGGGGAATAAATTCGTTTATGAGGGAGTCCCGGGAACTCACCAGTGGTATGACGGAAAGCCGCATCCCTGGGAATTTAAGCGGGTTTGGCATCTGGAGCCTTCCCCCACCGAACCCGATACCGTCCTGGCCGGTGTCGAAGACGCGGCTCTATTCAAATCCACCGACGGAGGAAAAAACTGGGCCGAATTAGCCGGGCTTCGCAAAAACGAGACCGGCCCAAAGTGGCAGCCGGGCGCCGGCGGGATGTGTTTGCACACGATTCTGCTGGATCCCAATCACGCGAATCGGATTTATGTGGCCATATCGGCCGCCGGGGCTTTTCGCAGTGACGATGGCGGCCTCAATTGGCATCCGATTAATCAAGGGTTGCGTTCGGAATTTCTGCCCAATCCGACCGCCGAAGTTGGGCACTGCGTGCATCGGATCGCCATGCACCGGGATCGGCCCGATGTGCTTTTCATGCAAAAGCATTGGGATGTGATGCGGAGCGACAATGCGGGGGATTTATGGAAAGAGGTGAGCGGGAATTTGCCGACGGATTTTGGGTTCGTGATTGATGTGCATGCGCATGAGCCGCAGACGGTTTATGTGGTGCCGATCAAGAGCGATTCGGAGCATTATCCCCCCGAGGGAAAATTGCGGGTTTATCGCAGTCGCTCCGGCGGCAATGAATGGGAGCCACTAACCAAAGGGTTGCCGCAGCGGGATTGCTACGTGAATGTGCTGCGCGACGCGATGGCGGTCGATTCGCTGGATGAGTGCGGCATTTATTTTGGAACCACCGGCGGGCAGGTGTACGCGTCAGCGGATGCGGGGGAGAATTGGAATCCGATCGTACGCGATTTGCCGGCCGTGGTTTCCGTTGAAGTGCAGACCCTGTCATGATTCGAGTAATTCTTCCCGCTCCGCTGCAAGTTTTGGCCGGGGTCGAGCGGGAGATCAAGATCGACGTGGTCGGACCGGCGACGCCGCGATCGGTTTTGGATGCGCTGGAATTACAGTATCCGAAGCTGCGCGGCACGATTCGGGACCATGTCACGCACGAAAGGCGGGCGCTGGTGCGGTTTTTTGTTTGTGGGGAGGACATATCGCATGACTCGCCGGATGCGGAGTTGCCGGAGGCGGTTGCCTCCGGCGCGGAGGCGTTTTATGTGATCGGGGCGATCGCGGGCGGGTGAAGGAATCCGGGGGCGGGGCGAATCATTTGTCCTGGATCTGATCCAAATCGGTCTGAGCCTCGGCGGCGGCGGGAGTGCCGGGATAATTGGTGATGATCGCCTGTAATTTAGCGCGGGCGATATCGTAGCTTTGGGCCGCGATGTACGCCTTGGCCAGACCCAGCGCCCGCTGGGCGTCGGCGCTGGTTTGATCAGCGGGCTCAGTGGCGGGCACATCGGTCGCGGGGGTCTGCTGGGGTTCGGGTGGGAGATTGATGGTGTCGAGCACCAAGGGCAATTGGAAGGCGGCGGCCATGATGTGGTCGCCGTGGGTTACTTCGGGGAAATAGCTTTGCTGAATCGCCACGACGTGGCCATCTACATCGAGGACGGGTGAGCCCTGGAATTCGCTGTTGAAGTTTTCGGCGGGGATGTGGGCGTGAACCAGATATCCAAACATTCCCGCCATGTGGCGATCCGGGCCTTCGACAGTTCCCTCGATGACGGTTTGCGAGATTTTTCCATTTTCGTCCTGGAGCGCGATCAAAAAAACAGTTTGGCCGACTTGAACCGGTTTGAGGCTGGGGGTGAGGACTTGGGAGGGCCAGTTGCCATCCGCGGCGACGGTGAAGGCGAGGCAATCGGTGGCTCTGGTTTTAGTGGGATCGACGGCGAGCTCGGCCATATCGAGGCCCAGATCGGGGTAATCGGGGGGAGACATCGTCCAGCGGGTGACGGAATTTTTGAAGTCCTGAAAATTGATATGCTGGATGAAGGAGTCGGAGCCCGTGACGGCGACGATTTTTCCGGTGGGGAGTTTGAGCAGAAAGCCGCAGCCGAGATTCCAGGGGAGACGCCGGGGTAATTGGACGGTGTTTTTCAAAACCATCAGGGGCCAGGAATCGTGAGGTTTGGTAATCCATGGCGGGGAGTCGGTCGGGGCGGCGGGAGGGGCGTCCGCGGGCGCGGTGGCGGCGGGGTCGGCGGGTGAAGCGGTGGTGATGCGGGCCACCAAAAGGAAGGCGAGGGTTGCGTAATAGTGCCGTGACACGCCCGCCTCCGTTTTGAATGGACCTGGGTCGGGGACAAATACGTTATCGCTTTGCGACCGGTAGCCGCAAGTTTTATCGGGAACAACCGGGGTGGCGCTGGGCGGGGGCTAAACTACATGTTTGGGCGCGACCGCTTATACTCGGACGGAATGAATGCCTATCTGTTTCTAACTTTCGTCGGATGGACGGCGGCGGCAATGGTGGTGGGAGCGGGTGTGTTGCAGTTGATCCCTCGGCTGGGGCGAATGGGGGGGCATGTTTCGGAGGCACTGTGCCGGGCGCCGGCGCTGGATTGGGTGGTTACTTATTTCACGATGGGGCCGCTGCTTGTTGGGGCGATTTTGGGAGGGTGGCGCGGGTTGGTGGGGGCTGTTGTGGGGCAAGTGGCCGGGGGGATGATCTGGGTGGGATTGCATGAGGCGGCGCATCCGGCCGCGCGGCGCGGGCCGCGGATTGTGAAATTTCATAAACGATTGGGGAAGGCGTGGCGGAATATGCTGGCGCTTTGGCTGACGGCGCTGGCGACGCCGATTTTCTGGCAGGTGCGTCTGGCGGAGGTTTTTGTTTGGACGCCGATCACCTGGCTGGTGGGTTTGCCGCGGTATCGGGGGGCGGAATGGGTGAATGTTTCGCGGCATAAATTCGACGGGCTGATCGGGCATGATTTGATCTGGTGCCTGTACTGCGATTGGATGACGGGGGTCTGGTCACTGGCTTCGGAAATGTTGCGCAATGTGGAGTCGTATTGGTGCCCCATCCGGTTTTATAGCGAGAAGAAATGCGCGAATTGCGCGGTGGATTTTCCGGATATCAATGGGGGATGGGTGGACGCGGATGGAACGCTGGCGGATGTGGTGTCGCGGATGGAGAGCATGTATGGAGGGGGTCAGCGCGGATGGTTTGGACATCCGGCGCGTTTGACGATCAACGGGGAGGCGGTGGAAAAGTTGGAGGGGGCGGAGGCCAAGGCGGCGCGGAATGAGGAGAATGTTCCGGTTTGAACGAACAAAAATGAAAGGTGGTGGTGTATGGGGCAGAACTTCGCTTCTTATGAGATGGCGCGGGATGGAGAGAAATTCACCGGGGCGGCGACGCCGCGATGGGCGCGGCGGGTGAACGATTTGCTGGCGACGGCGGATATTCGCGTGGGCGGGGATCGGCCGTGGGATATTCGGGTGAACGATTCGCGATTGTATCGCCGGGTGCTGATTAACGGGGTGACGGGGATGGGAGACGCTTATATCGACGGATGGTGGGATTGCGAGGCGATCGATCAGCTTCTGGATCGGGTGCTGCAGGCGGGATTGCCGGGGAAAATTCCGTTTGATCTGCGGGCGACGGGTTCGTATCTGCTGCAGAAGGTTTGGAATCTGCAGAGCCGGGGGCGGGCGCGGCGGAACGCGGAATCGCATTACAACACGGGGAACGATCTTTTTCAGATCATGCTGGATCGGCGGATGCTTTATACCTGCGGGTATTGGAAAGAGGCGAAAAACCTGGATGAGGCGCAGGAAGCGAAGCTGGAATTATCGTGCCGAAAGATCGGTCTGCGCGCGGGGCAGCGGGTGGCGGATATTGGGTGCGGGTGGGGAGGTTTCGCGAAATATGCGGCCGAGCGGCACGGGGCGAACGTGGTGGCGGTGAATGTTTCGAGTGAACAGGTGAATTTCGCGAGGGAATCGTGCCGCGATTTGCCGGTGGAGGTTCGGCTGCAGGATTACCGGGAGCTGAATGAGCCGGTGGATCATGTGGTTTCGCTTGGGTGCATGGAGCATGTGGGGCCGAAGAATCATCGGGTGTTTATGCAGACGGCGCACCGGTGTTTGAGCAACGACGGGCTGTTCCTGCTGCACTTTATTGCATCGCGGAATACGTATCCGAATACGCAGGATCGGGAACTGTCCTGGATTGAGAAGCATATTTTTCCGGGGGCGGTGATGCCGTCGCTGAAACATATCGGCGCGGCGATTGACGGGCTTTTTGTCATTGAGGACTTGCACAATTTTGGGGCGGATTACGATACGACATTGATGGCGTGGCTGGCGAATTTTGAGAAAGGCTGGCCGGCGATCGAGGGGAAATATGGGCCGCGGTTTTATCGCATGTGGAGATATTATTTGTCGATTTGCGCGGGGGCGTTTCGGTGCCGGAAGTATCAGCTTTGGCAGATCGTGTTATCGAAAAATGGGGTGCGCGGGGGGTATAAGGCGGTGCGGTGATTTTCGGATGGGAAAAGGGGAACGCGCCGCGAGTTGATGTGAGTTATTTTCTGGATTTGCGGCGGAAGCAATGCTCGGCGTGATCGTTGACGAGGCCGACGGCTTGCATCCAGGCGTAGACGATGACGGGGCCGACGAATTTGAAGCCGCGTTTTTTCAGGGCTTTGGAGATCTCTTCGGAGAGCGGGGTTTTGGCGGGGAATTCTTTTCCGGGGTTTTGGATGGGTTTGCCGCCGGTGAAGGCCCAGACGAATTTTGAAAAATCTTCTCCTGCCGCTTGCATGGTTAGATAGGCTCGGGCGCCGCCGATGGTGGCTTCGATTTTGGCGCGGGAGCGGACGATGCCTTCGTCTTTGAGTAGCCGGGCGATGTCGGGTTGGGTGAATTTCGCGACGCGCCGGGGATCGAAATTTTTGAAGGCTTTGCGGAAGGCGTCGCGTTTTTTGAGGATGATGGACCAGGAGAGGCCGGCCTGGAAACCGTCGAGCATCAGTTTTTCCCAAAGGGCGCGGCTGTCGAATTCGGGGACCCCCCACTCCTGATCGTGATAGGCTTGCATGAGCGGGTCGTGCTCGGCCCAGGCGCAGCGTTGGATGGGGAGCTTGCTCATCGGCAGCGCATGAGTTTGGCGGGGCCGCGCGTGAAATTCAAGGCGAGTTGGCCTACCATCGGCTGACGCGAAAGGAGATCGTATGTCGATCCGTGCGGTTTCGAAGCTCATCAAGGCCAAGCCGACGCTTGAGGGAGCCGGCGTGCATTTGCGGCGGGCGTTTGGGTTCGGGAATACCGCGGAAACGGATCCGTTTTTGCTGCTGGACGATTTTCGCAATGACGTTCCGGAAGATTATTTGGCCGGGTTTCCCTGGCATCCGCATCGGGGAATCGAAACCATCACCTATGTCTTGGCCGGAGAAGTGGAGCATGCGGACAGCATCGGGAATCACGGGGCGATTGGGGCGGGGGATTTGCAGTGGATGACGGCGGGTCGCGGGATCATTCATCAGGAAATGCCCAAGGGAGATCGGCAGGGGCGAATGCACGGGTTTCAGCTCTGGGCGAATTTGCCAGCGTCGCTGAAAATGACGGCGCCGCGTTACCAGGAAGTGAAGGCGGGGGAAATTCCGACTCTGACGGATGATGATGGGACCCACGTGCGGCTGATTTGCGGGCATTTTTGGGGAAAGCGCGGGCCGGTGGAGGGGATCGCGGCGGATCCGACGTATGTGGATGTGTCGGTGCCGGCGGGGCATCGGAAAGTTTTGCCGGTTGAAACGACCAGCCATGCGTTTGCCTATGTATTTTCGGGGAGCGGGAAATTTTGCAATGCGTCAGGGCCGCTGGCGGTGCCGACGGAAGGAGTCGGATGGGCGGATGTGAGCCCCCCTACCGAAGCGGATGATCGGTCGCTGGTTTTGTTCGACAGCGGGGATCAGGTGGAGGTGCAGGCTGGGGAAGATGGGATTCGGTTTTTGCTGGTTTCGGGCAAGCCGTTGCAGGAGCCGGTGGCTTGGTATGGGCCGATCGTTATGAACACCCAGGCGGAATTGCAAAAGGCGTATGAAGAATTGAAGAAGGGGACGTTTTTGAAGGATCAGCGCGGATGAAAAAGTGATTTGGATTCCCTGGTAAATTCGATTGTATGAGCCGGGAGGATTGGTAATATTCTTCGGCGGAAGAATGGGGCTCTTTAGTTGTGGGAAGGTTGGTCGCATCAGTGCCTGGGGAAAATACGATTCAAGTTGTTTGCTCGTGCGGGAAAAAGCTGAAGGCGCCGGCGGCGTCGGCGGGGAAGAAGGGAAGATGCCCCGCTTGCGGGAAGACGCTATTTCTGACGGTGCATGAGCCGGCGAGAGCGCGGGCGGCCGTGGCGGCTCCGGTCATGCGGAGCGTCGCGGCGGGTGCGGCTGTCAAGCGGCGAACGCCTGCGGCGCAGCCGCCTCCACTGCCCCCACTGGCGGCTAAGAGGGATGGTCCGAAGGACATGTATGATTTGGTGGCCCCGCCGGAACCGCCGGCGGCGCCGGCGATGAAATCGCAGTGTCCGCAGTGCAAGGCGGGGATGGTGGAAGGGGCGGTGCTTTGCACGAATTGCGGGTTTGATACGCGGACGGGGAAAGTGGTGGCGGGGGCTACACCGGCGAAGCCGAGGAAACCGTTGTTTGGGAAGATGGGGAGCACGGCGGCGAAGAAGCCGGCGGACATGCACGCCCCGGATGGGCCGATCGTGGCGGGATTGTGCATGAGCGCGGCGTGGGCGGTGGCGACGAGCGTGCTGTGGTTTGGATTCGCATGGCTTACGGGGTTTACCATCGGGTATATCGCCGTCCTCATCGGCGTGGCGGCTGGGATGGGGATGCAGGTGGGACAGCGAGGAAACAGTAAAGCAGGCGCCTATGCGGCGGCGGGCGTGACCCTGGGGGCGATTCTGCTGGCGAAGGTAGCGGTTTTGGAGTGGGTGGTGTTGCCAATGACGACGAATCACGATCCGCGTGCTTCGATTTTCAAAATGAACTTGATGGGGCTGGAATCTTATTTTTTTAGTCCGATCGGCCTGGTCATCATCGTCGTGGGTATGCTGGCGGCGTATCGGACGGCGAGCGGGTTGCGCAAGGGGTGAGGGTCGGCCCCGTTCGCTGAAATATCCCTT
>JBEKPV010000145.1:0-8447 GCA_049520395.1 Tepidisphaeraceae bacterium | reverse complement strand
AGATGTTTATTATGCTTCCAGCTGTGCCACCGGGAGGATCAATCGGCTTCTTCTGGCCGATGTTTCTGGGCATGGCGATGCCGTCGCTGAATCCGCCGCCACTTTGCGCAAGCTCATGCGCCAGTATGTGAACTTCCTCGACCAGACCAAATTTGTCCGGTCCCTCAACCGACAATTCGCTGGGCTTTCGCGGCAGGGGCGATTTGCCACGGCGCTGGCGACGACCTTTTTCGCTCCGACCCGCGTGTTGACCGTTTGCAATGCCGGGCATCCGCCGCCGCTTCTTTATTCGGCGGCCACGCGGTCATGGTCGATTCTGGAAGCGCCTGAAGAACATTCCAAATTGCCGCGGAATATTCCCCTGGGAATCATGGATGGCACGGATTACGAGCAGTTCGACGTCGAACTTGGCGTCGGCGATTTGGTCTTGTGCTACACCGATGCGCTGGTGGAATCGCACGATTCCGGGGGCGAAATGCTCGGTCCGGGGGGTTTGCTGCAAATCGTTCAGTCGGTGGATGTGACGGCTGCCGAGGCGGTCATCAACGCGGTGCTGGACAAAATCCTGGTGCAACACGAGGGCAATCTCTCGGCCGACGATGTGACGGTCATGCTGTTGTGCCCCAGCGGCACACCTCCGCGGATTCGGGCCCGGCAGAAATTTGGGGCGATGATGCGATTTGCGGCGGCGGTGATGAAATCGGTCAATCCCCGGGCCGAACGGGCGCCCAGGCCCGATTTCAATACCGCAAATATGTTGGGCGCTCTTTTTCCGCCGCTGTCAAAACGATGGCGGCCAACCCGCCCGTTGAAGGCAAGTCGGCCGTCTCGTCAATCATTCCCCTGATTAGTGCGGATAAGCTTTTCGATTAAGGCTTCTCCCGATCTTTGTTTCTTCCCTTTGAAGAAAACTCGATACGGAAATTAATCCTTGAATCAGGCCGCCTGTTCCGCCTGAAGCTCAGAAAATTCGAGCAATTCAGCGAGGGTAGCCTCAAGGCGACGCTCGGCATTGCGAATGTCGGGCGAAGCGACACCGGTTCGGCGATGGGCCAAAAGCCGGCTTAAGCCGTCGGGGCGAGCCATCGCGTCGACGAGCTTGGCATCGATGAGGTTCTCGATCGCTTTCCGTAGCGTTTCGGAGTGATGCATAGCGGATCTCCTTTTGCGCCGAAACGGCGCTGCTGGGCCTGGATTTCACGCTGCCAAGACGGGTAAACCGTCGAGACGACGCTACGCCCAGGCGAAAACCTGGAAGACCGTAAGAGATCGAAACGCCAGAAGGCGCATTGATCCCTTTCACGTGCCTACGGAGTTAGCTGACGGGCTGGGAGTTGAAAGTCTCCCTCGGCGCGGCGTGTGGGCCTCAATTTGGAGCCGACGACCCACTAACGCCGAACGCCACCGATTCGCCCCTATCCTTTGCGGCCCTCAGGCATCCACTGGCCACAACGAATAACGCCGGGTTCACAAAATCCCCGACGTTGGGTTCTCCGCGCCGTCCGAGTGTCGGATCGGCTTAGGCGGTCAAGCGAGAAACGAATTTTATGGACGACACCCTCCCTGTCAATGAAAACCTTCGCCTAAACAGCCAAAAATCAAAAAAATTTTTGCCCCTCATCGTGCAAAAACGAACGATGCGCCCATCCGCCGGCGGTTATTCAGTTGCCAGGGCGCGCTCCCATGCTGACAATATGTGGCGCCGGTTATTCGGGCTGCTTAAGGAGGCATTATGAAAAAGTGGATTGGTCGCGCCGTTCTCGCTGTCGTGGTTTTAATCGTCCTGGCGGTGGTCATCGTCTTCCTGGCCCTGAATTCAATCGTCCGATCGGCCATTCAAACCCAGGCCACGGCCTCGCTAAACGTACCCACCACCCTCGATTCCGCCGATGTCTCCCCGTTTGGCGGAACTGTCCAACTTACCGGTCTTAACGTCGGCTCCCCGCCCAATTACACCGCCCCCCACTTGCTCACCCTCGGCGGACTTAAAATCGCCGTGACCTACAGCCAAATGACCGGAAACCCCATTCGCATCAACAAAATTGAAATCGACAATCCCCAACTCGTCGTCGAACAAGCCAATGGCAAACTAAATCTCCAGGCCCTCATGGATCAATCTCCCAGTTCATCCAGCTCCACGCCCGCCCCGTCGTCGTCCTCCTCCCAGCCGATGAAACTGATCATCGACGAACTGGACGTTAACAATGCGCAGGTGAGTTTACTCGCCGGCTTGCCGGGTCTTTCCAATCCGATGAACGTCACAGTTCCCTCGCTCACGCTGAAAAATATCGGCAACTCCGACAATGCGCAGAACGGCGCCGCCATCAAGGACGTGGTCATGCAGGTCGCCACCGCCCTGGCCGGGAAGGCCGGTCAATCCGCCGGCTTGAGCAAACTGCTCAATAGCCAACTCGCCCAGCTGGCGCCTCAATTGGGCCAGTCCTTCAGTTCGCAATTTCAGGACGCCGTCGGATCGGCCGGCGGCGGTCTGGGCAATACTTTAAAAGGGGCCGGACAGGGAATCTCGCAAGGTTTGAGCGGCTTGTTAAACTCCGGCGGCAAGAACAGCCAATAATCGGCACCGGAGAAAAAATATGCGGCGAGGATGGTGGCTGAGCGGCGCGATCGTAATGCTCTGCACCTCGGCCCTCCTCGCCCGCCAGGGAGTCGTTCGCACCGACGACGGCCGCGTCATCGAGGGAGACGTCTCTGAAGATCCCACCAGCGGATTGGTCACCATCAACATTGGCTCCGCCCAGGTCCAGGTCGACCGATCCGACGTTCTCGCCATCGAATACGGCGACGATGTCGCCAAACAATTCGCACAGCGGCTCGCCCAGCTTCCCGCCTCGGATATTCGCAGCCGCCTCGAACTTGGACGATGGGCGCTGGACAAAGATCAATACGACCTCGCCCGCAAAGCCGCCAACGAGGTGCTCAAAATCGATCCCGGCAACGACGACGCCATGACCCTCCTCGATACCATCGAAGCCCAGGAAACCCTCACCCAGCACAAAACCGACGCCATCCCGCCCCAAGTTCCCGCGGAGCCGCCGGCCAACGCCGCCCCCGCGCCGGTCCCGACGCGCACCGGAATATTTCTTTCGGACGATCAGATCAACCGCATTCGCCAATTCGAGCTGCGCCCCGACGACGCCGTGCGCGTCTCCTTCGATCCCGGTGTTCGCGAAGACTATCTAAAACTCAGCGGCGACAACCCCGAGGATTTCGCGGCCCTGGACGCCGTCGGCCAGGCCGAGCGCATCATCGCCCGGGGCGACATGAACCTCAGCGCCGGCGTGAAAATCCTCAGCGATCCGCTCTCGATCGACGATTTTCACCGCCGCATCCAGGTCAGGATCATCGTCGGCTGCGCCGCCTCGGGTTGTCACAGTGAAGGCACATCCACAAGCGCCGGCGATTTTTATCTCTACCGCGAAGCCTCACAGACCCCCGCCATGATGACCAATTTCTATATCCTGCAGCAATACCGGTTGAAGTTGGATACCAAGCCCTCGGTCTGGGGCGCCGGGCCGGTCGAATGGCGCATGATTGATCGCATCCATCCCGCCCGATCGCTCCTGGTCCAATACGGCTTGCCGCCGGGGATGGCGGAAGTTCCCCATCCCCCGGTCGCCGGCTGGCGCCCGATGTTCGCCGGGCAGCAGGATCCGCAGTACACCCTGATGCTGGATTGGATCGGCCAAACCCTCCGCCCCATGGACCCCGATTACGGATTTCAATTCTCCTTACCCGCCGCCACAGAGCCGGCGACGGATCCATAACAAGGCAACCCCCATGTCTCCCCCTATTTTCCTGATCTTTCTCATCTCGCTGACGGTGGTGGCGGCCATTGCGCAGCTCAAAGCCGTGCGCCTGCGCCGAAAGCGCCTGCGCCGCCTCGCCGGGCAATATCAGATGCATTATGCCCCTGCCGACCGACTCAAACTGGCCGAGCGCATCGCCGGAAAACTTCCCATGCTCGGGGCCGCCGACGTCCGGGTCATGGACCTTATCTTCCGAACCGAAGGCCATCGGCACCGATATCTCTTCACGGTCGAATTTGGCGTGGGCGTCATCCGCGGCAAACGCCGCCGCCACCGCGTTGCGGGCTTCGACGAACCTGTCCACCGCAGCTCTCATCCGCCGGTCCCCTATGAGTTAACCCTCACCCTTGCCCCCGAAAGCCTGCGGCTAATCGACGCCTACACCTATGTCCTGAAAAAACTCGTCCCGTCGCAGTCTCTCCCGCCCGTCGTATAATCCCCTGCGAATGAAACAACTGACCATTTTGGGCGTAGGCTTGCTGGGCGGCTCCATCGGTTTGGCCGTTCGCGCCGCCGATCCAACTTGCAAAATCGTCGGTTTCGGCCACCGCCCGCAAACCCTGCAGAAAGCCCAGGAAATCGGCGCCATCGATCGCGCCGAAACCGATCCCGCGGCGGCCGTCGCCGGTTCCGACCTGGTCATCCTCTGCACTCCGGTCGGCGCTTTCGAAGATATCCTGCGGAAAATCGCCCCGGCGCTCGCCCCCGGATGCCTGCTAACGGACGTCGGCAGCACCAAGCGTTCCGTCGTAAAACTAGCCCATTCGATCCTGAAGAAGGGGACTGAATTCGTCGCCAGCCATCCCATCGCCGGCAGCGAAAAACGGGGCGTCGAATACGCCCGCACCGATCTATTCCGTCATCACCTCTGCATCGTCACCCCGACGCCGGCCACGCCGCCGGCCGCGCTTCATCGCGCCCTGGAATTCTGGCAATTGCTCGAGATGCGCGTCGTGCAACTCTCCCCCGAGGACCACGACCGCCTCATGGCCGACGTCAGCCACCTGCCCCACCTGCTGGCCGCCGCGCTGGTGGCGATGCAAGAGGAACAATCTCTCGATTTTTGCGGCCGCGGATTTCTGGATACCACGCGCATCGCCGCCGGGGATGCCGCTCTCTGGCGCGACATCCTCCTCGACAACGCCGACAACCTCCGCTCGGGCGTCGCCCGACTCCAGGAACAGCTTCGCCAGGTCATGACACTTCTTGAAGCAAAAGACCGGGAGCCGCTGCGACAATGGCTCGCCGCGGCCGCCGAGCGCCGCGAAAAAATCGTCGAGCGAAAACTCCGCACGCAAAAGGACTAAGAGCTTCAAACAAAATGCACCACAGAGGAGAATCACAGAGGGCACAGAGACAGGAATTTTGTTTGGAAAACGAATCTCTCTGTGTCCTCCGTGTTCTCTGTGTCCTCTGTGCTGGTTCTTTTTGTTAGAGCCTCTAAGTCTTTGCCGAGCCAAGAACGAAATAGAGCACCGGACCCAGCAGCGGCAAAATCAGCACGAGGATAATCCAAACCAGTTTCATCCCCGCTTCGCCGCCCCCTTTAACGATCAGATAAATCGTGTAAATATCCAGCACCAGAATCAGCAGTCCAACGATGCCGTACATAAATCCTCCATCGGTTGAGTTTGTTCCCCTCTAAGACAACAACCCGGGCGGCAAACCCATGTCCGCCGCCGCTTTCTCCATCTCCTGCTTCATGTATTCCGCGGCCCTCGCCTGGGCCGCCCGCACGGCCGTGGTGATCAAATTCGCCAGCAAATCGACGTTCGACGTGTCCACCTTGCTCTGGTCGATGCGAATCTGCAGCAACTCGAGCCGGCCATTTACGGTGGCCGTCACCCGTCCATCCCCCGAATCCGCGGTAATTTCCTTCCGGCCGAATTCCTCCTGCATGGCCGCCATTTTTTCCTTCATCAAGCGTCCCTGTTTCATCAATTCGCCAAGGCCGCCCAGATTTTTCAGTGCGTCAAACAAGGGAACTCCTTTCATTCGCAGCGAATAATTTCCCCGCCAAATTCCTTGAGCACCGCCTGCACCAGCGGGTCTCCGCGAACCTCCGGCGGAATCTCCACCGAAACGCGCGGCGGCGGCGGCGGTGGGGGCGCCACGTCTTCGCCGGTATCCTCCGGCACTTTCGCCGGAAGGGGCGCGGCAACCGACCCCTCCTCCGCCGGCGCCACTTCAAATTTCAATTCCACCGGCCGCCCGCGCAATTGTGAAAGCGTCCGCCCGATGATCTCCCGTTTCCCATTGGAAGCCCACGCCTTGGCGAATGTCTCCCCGCCGCTTTTGAACCGAATCACCGCCCGGCCGTCACTGAGCGATTCCAGCGAAGCCAAACTCAAACCAGCCGCCAGCGCCGATCCATGCGGCTTAAGCATGGCGATCAACCGCGGCCAAATTTTCAAAACGTCGTCATCCTCAATGGGAACAATGGAGGGCTCGCCTGCATTCTCCGTCTCGCCGGTATTCTGGCTTGAGGGCAAAGGTGAGGCGCGGAATTGCGAGGGTTGTAAGTTCTGCCCCTCACCCTGACCCTCTCCCCGTGGGTACACGGGGAGAGGGGATGATTCAGGAACTTCTACCGGCCCGAGGGGCTTTTTTTTTATGTCCCCTGAGAGCAATTCGTCAATCGACTTAAATTGGTCCGCCAGCGCCAGGCGGACCAATGTCGCGTCCATCAGGGCCCGCCCCGTCTGATTCGACCGCAAATTCCGCCGCAATTCCTCCAGAATGACGATATCCTGCGCCAGGACGACCGGATCAAATTTTTTGGCCTGCGCCGATAATTGCGAATCCCGCGGCAAATCCAGCAATTCTCCGCCCGCCTCCGGGCCGCAGGTGCGCAAAATCAGCAAATTCCGAAACTGATCGCTCAGCGCCGAAAGCAGTGTATCCGCGGAAAGCCCATCGGAGATCATCCCATCCACCCGCGACAAAACCGCTTTCACATCCCCGGCCCCGATCGCATCCACCAGCTCATGAGTCAGTTGCGCCTTGGGCAAACCCAGCATCTCCTCGATCATCCGCGCCGTCAGCCCTTTTTCCCCCAGACTCAGCAGCCGATCCAGCAGCGATAGGCTATCCCGCATCGACCCCGCCCCCGCGCGTGCTACTAGCGCCAGCGCCTCCTCATCCGCCTCGATCTTCTCCTGCTTGCAGATAAATTTCAGATGCCCCGCGATTTCCCGAGCCGAGATATTCCGAAAATCATACCGCTGGCATCGGGACAGAATCGTCGTCAGCACCTTTTCCGGCTCGGTGGTCGCCAGAATAAATTTTACGTGCTCCGGCGGCTCCTCCAGCGTCTTCAAAAGCGCATTAAACGCCGATTTACTCAGCATATGCACTTCATCGATAATGTAGACCTTAAACCGCGACCGCGCCGGCCGATACCGGCTGTTCTCGATGATCTCCCTCACATTATCCACGCCCGTATGACTCGCCGCGTCGATCTCGATCACGTCGATATCGTCGCCCCGCGCAATCGCCAGGCAAGAATCACATTTTCCGCAAGGCTCGGTCGTTGGCCCCTTGGCCTTCAGGCAATTCAGCGCCTTGGCCAATATTCGCGCCATGCTGGTTTTCCCCGTCCCTCGGGTGCCGCAAAAGAGATAGGCATGCGCCAGCCGATCCGTTTCGATGGCCTTTTTAAGGGTCTGGGCGACGTGTTGCTGCCCCACGACGTCGTCGAATGAAGCCGATCGGTATCTACGCGCCAAAACCGTGTAAGACATAGTTCTCCCGCCCAGTTTAGCAGAGCCGGGGGAGGGAATGTAGGGAAAGTTATGGGGCCTTTTTTGCTTGAAAACCCCCATGTGTTATAATGATGCTGACACATCGTTAGGGGCAGGAAAAAAATGGAGGCTGTTTTATGAATGGCTCACAGCCGGATTTCGGGCAGCAGGGCTTACCTCAGCAACCGCCGCGTCCCGTGGTTCCCATGACCGCACAACCCATCCGCTCGCCGCAGCCGATGGTGATCCCCCAGCATCCGCCCCATGCAGCGCCGGTTCATCCTCACGCCCATAAGCCGGCCCATCATGCGGGTGAAGAGCCGATCGATCTGGTCGCCGAAGAAACTAGCTCACCGGAAACAACCAAAAGCAAGATCCGCGCCTTTAGCGTCGCGGAGGCCCACATCGGCGCGCATGAATGGAAGCGAACCCCCAACGACAACCACGGCGGCGCCTGCCGCGTCCGCTCCTTCCACGGCCGACTCAGCGATCAGGGAATGGAATACCTCGACAACGCCATCAACGAATGGCTCGACAAACACCCTGAAGCCGACGTCAAATTCGTCACCAGCACCGTCGGCATGTTTGACGGCAAAATCAAGGACTTCGCCCTTATCCTGAATGTCTGGTATTGATCGCGCCGACTACCGCAACGCCAATTCCGCCCACGCCATCGGATGATCCGATGCATGCTCTTCCACAAATCCGCTATTCACCGCCACCATTCCCCGCGCGAAAATCCGGTCGTAATGCTTCCCCACCGGATCAATCACCCCCGGCGTCGCAATCAGCGCCGCAATATCCGGATCATCGTCATTCCCATTCTCGTCCATCCGAAGATTGAAATCCCCCATCATGATCGCCGGCTCTTGCAGCG
>JBEKPV010000144.1:3926-12379 GCA_049520395.1 Tepidisphaeraceae bacterium | reverse complement strand
AGCGCCTTGCCGACCGCGTAGCGCATCGATAACTCGACGCGCCGATTCACCGCGTCGGTCGGTTCCACGCCGTACCGGCGCATCACGCGCAGCGCCCAGTTCCAAACCGCGAATTCCTCCTCGCAGCGCCGGCGGTATCGCTCGAACCCAATCGCATGATGCCCCACTTCGTGCAGGAAAATCGCCAGGCTAATCGGGGTCCGGGGCCGGGGAGACTCGATCCAGTTGATGGATCGCCCGTTGCTGTGATAAACGCGCCAGGCCTTGCCGGTCATGCTTTTCCGCCAGCGTTTGACGCGGATTCCGTAGCGATGGGTCATCTTCCGCGCGATCAGGGCAAAATCGGCCATGCTGGGGAGTATCGGCACAAATTTCGTATGCGAATCACCTTTGCGCATGTTGGACGCCTTGCGGAAAACTTGCCGCCGTGGGGCCGCGCCGATGCGGAAATTATCGGCGGATTCTACAATCCCGGGTCATGAGCCTCGTAGTTTTGCTGACGATGTTCGTCATGCTGGGCGCTAGCGTCTGGGTTTTCGCGGAGCTGGTCAGCCGCCAAACCCGTCGTCGCCAGCGGCTGAACCTCCGGCAATGGGCCAAATCGCGCCAGATGCGGGTGATGGATCCCGAAGCGGTGGATTTCGCGACCGCGCTGCCGCCGCTGGCGGAACTTGAGCCAAAGATTATCTCCTTCATCGGCGGTTCCACAATCGTCCTGGCGCAGGTTTGGACGGACGATTCGAAATCGCCGATCCCGACCGCCGAAAGCGGAAAGAGCCGCTGGAACATTTTGCAAACTTCCCTCCCCGCCGACTGGCCCCCTTGCGGACTGCGCCCGGTGGCGGGAAAGAGCAGCCTCATCGACCGATTCGCTCTCTCGAGTTATCCCTCGCTGGCGCTGGATCGCCGGTTTATGGTCTTCGGCAGCGAATCGCGCTGCGCCTCGGCGATGGTGGCTTCCGGCGTCCTCTCACGCCTGCCGCCCGAAGTCGGGCTCCTGCTTCACCACCGACATTTGATTTTAGACTTCTCCGCGAGGCATTACGATGAAATCGAATTTTCGCGCATGATGGAACTAGTAGGCGAATTGCTTGCACTTCTCGGCCCCGCGCGACGATGAATTTGTCCCATCTACATAGCTAGGCTAGGATCAACGCAACTGGCGAAGGAGACGGCTTTTGTCCCCGCATGACTCGGCGTCAAAGTGCGACGATTACGAGCTGATGCAACGCATCGCCCGCGGCGACGCAGCGGCCCTGGCGGCGCTCTACGACCGTCACTCGGCGCTGGTACAGGCAATGTGTCTTCGGATCGTGCGCGATCAAGGCGAGGCCGAGGATCTCCTCATCGACGTCTTCTGGGAAATCTGGCAGCGCGGGCAGCGCTACGACGCCGACCGGGGGGCGCCGATGACTTATCTTCTGACCGTCGCGCGCAGCCGATCGCTGGATCGTCTTCGTTCGTCCGATCATCGCTTTAGCGCTTTGAACGATCAGACATCGCCTTCGGTCAATGAGGACCAGCGCGCCGGCGGCGACGACCCGTCGGCCGGGTTGCTCATCGGCGAAAATCGCGCCCGCGTCCGGCGAGCGCTGGCCAGCCTCGACGCCGCCCAGCGCGAAGCGATCGAAATGTCCTTTTATGACGGCTTAAGCCACAGCCAAATCGCCGCCAAGCTCGATAAACCCCTTGGGACCGTTAAAACCCACATTCGCCAGGGACTCATCCGCCTGCGCGATTTTTTACGTAATCAGACTGAATAGGTGACACACTTGGAATGCAGGGATCGGCAAGATCAGATACTTCTTTACGTCGCGGGCAACCTCGACGAAGGGGAGGCCGCCGAGTTGCGCCAGCATCTCGCGGGCGGTTGCCCGCAGTGCGCCGGATATCGCGCCGAAGCGGAGGCCATGCTCGGCATGCTCCCGCTGGCGCTGAATCAGCCGGCCCCCTCACCGGAGGCACGCCGGAAATTGCTCGATCGCGCCGCCAAATCGCCAGCGGGTAATCCGATTCCCATATCGCGCTCGTGGGATCGAATTGTCCTGCCCGCCTCCATCGCCGCCGTCCTCGCGGTCGCGGTGACGCTCGTGGCCGTCTCGCGACTGATGAAAAACCCGACAGTTCCGCCCGGGCAAGACCCCCGCGACATGCAGATCGCGATCTTGCAGAAGATCAACGAGGCGTATGCGGCGCACGCCGTCGATTTGCAGAAGCAGCTCGATGCCGCGACGCGGGCGAGCGTCGCCGGGATGAAATACGCGATGTTGACCGGACCGGCTCAGCCGCAGGCGACGGGCCACGTTTTCATCGACACCACCGGCGGGAAATGGTATTTCTTCAGTGCGGGGATGAAACCGGCGGCGCCGGGCAAAACATATGAGCTTTGGGTCTGCTGCGCCGGGCAAAAACACGCGGCCGGGACATTTGACGTGGATCAGAACGGATCGGCAAAGTTAAGCGGCACGGTGCCGCAACTGCCGCCCGGTCAGGCGATCATGCTCGCCGTCACCGACGAACCTGCGGGCGGCGTGGCCGCGCCGACCGGCCATCCGCAAATTGCTGGTAATCTGCAGTAGTTAGTGAGCCGGCGGATGACGCTTGCCGGAAAGTGTGTAACCCGTCGCCTGATAACCGGCCTGATTCACCGATTTCATCAATTGGGCGACGGCCACATTCTTGGGGTCGAAGAGGACCGAAACCTGCCCCGTGTTGTAATCCACTTCCACCTCGTGAACCCCCGCATTGGACGACAGGGATTTGCGAATGGATTGCTCGCAATGGTGGCAATGCATGCCGTCCACGCGGATAACCGCGAGCTGATCGTCCAGTACGTCCTTCCTCATGACGACACCTTCGGCGTCAAATACAGCCATAGCCCCCTACCTTAGGCATTTGTGACTAGCGAAACAAGATATTGCACCCGATTATAAGAGAATTCGCGCCGGTTATCCCGCCATGGAGCGGGATTTATGAAAGTTTTCCTAGGCGGCGACGGCGGACTATAATGCCTCCGGCCCGATGCCCTCTTTCGGGCCGAAATCGCCGCCCTAATAAACAGGAGTCCGAATATGGCCAGGATACAGCCGAGCATTGAAGTCCCACCTGCCAACGGCGACGGGATCACCGGCCGGACCGGCCTCCCATCCCCCAGGATAGACGCCCCTCGTATCGAGCGGGCTGTAAGGGAAATCCTCCTGGCTATCGGCGAAAACCCCGACCGCGAAGGCTTGAAAAAGACGCCCTCCCGAGTTGCCCGATCCTATGCGGAACTCATGTCCGGCCTAAACGAAGACCCGCGACGTCATCTGAAGACCGTCTTCCACGAACGCTACGACGAGGTAGTGATCCTCCGGAATATCGAATTTAACTCACTGTGCGAACATCATCTGCTCCCGTTCACCGGTCGAGTGCACGTGGCCTATCTTCCCGGCGGAAAAGTCGTGGGACTGAGCAAATTGGCGCGGCTGGTTGAGGGGTACGCTCGCCGGCCGCAAGTTCAGGAGCGCCTCACCACCCAAATCGCCGACGCGCTTTGGGAGGAACTTGCCCCGCAAGGAGCCGCTTGCGTGATCGAGGCGGTTCACACCTGCATGACCATCCGCGGCGTTCGCCGACCCGGGAGCACCATGGTCACCAGCGCTCTCCGCGGCATTTTCAAGGATAATCCGGCCAGCCGGAGCGAAATTCTGGGTTTGATTGCCGTGAATCGGGCCGGCGAACCGTAGTTTTGCGTCTGCAGAGGGTTATCGTTAATTTCCTACCATCGTGAGCCGCGCCTTGAATATCGCCATTGTCGGCTGCGGGTATTGGGGCGTGAATTACCTGCGCGTCTTCAGCGAACTGCCCGATTGCAAGGTCTCACTGGTGTGCGACACCTCCGAAGACCGCCTGCGGACCATCCGCGAGCGATTTCCGCTGGTCAGCACGACGAACCAACTTTCGGAAGTCTTCTCCAGCCGATGGGTGGACGCCGTGGTGATCGCCACGCCGGCGGCCACGCATTTTGAATTATCGAGCCAGTGCCTGGCCGCGGGGAAACATATTCTGGTCGAGAAGCCGATTACGACCAGTATCCCGGAGGCGGCGAAACTGATTCGGGACGCCCAACAGGCGCGCCTGGTGCTGATGGTGGGGCATACCTTCATGTACAACTCGGGGATTCTGAAGATCAAGGAATTGATGACGGCGCCGGATTTCGGGCAGGTTTATTATCTGCACGCCACGCGCACCAACATGGGCCCGGTGCGGAGCGACGTTAACGCCCTTTGGGATTTGGGGACTCACGACGTCGCGATTTTCAACTTTCTGCTGGATGCGGCGCCGACTTCCGTCAGCGCCGTGGCCTCGAAGGTGCTTGGTAAAGGGCGCGAGGACGTGGGATTCGTGTCGCTGCGTTATCCGAATAACGTACTGGCCAACATTCACGCCAGTTGGATCGATCCGAATAAAGTTCGGGAAGTGGTGGTCGTCGGCAGCCGCCGGCGGATCGTTTTTGACGATCTGAACAATCTGGAGCGCGTGCGCATTTATGAAAAGGGAATGTCAGCGACGATGGAGGCCGACACGTTTGGTGAATTCCGCCTGATCGTGCGCGATGGCGATATCATCAGCCCGCGCGTGCCGCCCAGCGAACCGCTGAAAAATCTGGCGATGCATTTTCTGTCGTGCGTGGCCGGGAGCGAGCCGCCGCTTTCCGACGGGCGCAATGGATTGGACGTGGTTCGGGTTATGGCGGCCATCGATCGTTCGCTGGCGCAAGAAGGCGCACCCGTCGACGTGCCGCCGGGAGACTTGGCATGACCATTGACGCCTCCAGCGCGCAAGTCGGCGCCGATTGCCTGCTCGATCCCGGCGCCATCCTCGGCTACCGCACCGGCCGCGATATCCCCTTCACGCCGCTCATCCTCGGTGATCACGCGCGTGTCCGCAGTAATTCGGTCATTTATGCCGGTAGCATGATCGGCCATCACTTGGAGACCGGACACAATGTCATCATCCGCGAGGAAAACCGCATCGGCGATCATTTCAATGTCTGGAACAATACGGTCATCGATTACGGGTGCGCAATTGGACACAATGTACGCATCCACAGCAATTGCTATATCGCGCAGTACACTCTCATCGAAGACGACGTTTTCGTCGCGCCGGGCGTTTCCATCGCTAACGATCCGCATCCGATCTGCGCCCTGTGCATGCGCGGCCCGACGCTCAGGCGCGCCTGCCGGATTGGCGTGAACGTCACGATTCTCTCGCACGTCGTCGTCGGCCAAGGGGCGCTCATTGGCGCGGGCAGCGTCGTCACGCGCGACGTGCCCGATTTCGCGGTGATGGCCGGAAACCCGGCGCGGCGGCTCAAACACGTCGATGAACTGGAGTGCCCGTTTGAATTAACGGTCCCGTATGTGAACGGCCAGGATGTGAAGCAGCGCATGCGCGACGACCCCGAGGCGGAGTTGCAATTGCGCGAGGCGCTGCGCCGCAAGGCCGAGGCGGAGGGCCGGCATCCCGCCGCTCCTCCTCATCCATGAGTCAAGCACCGCCCATTTCCCCGGCCGTCGGGAAGGTCCTGGTCTGCACGTTTGCCTTCAACGAAGGCGAAAAAATTAGCAGCACGGTTCAACGCATCCTCGCGGCCGGCTCGCGCGATGTGCTAGTGCTCGACGACGGATCGACCGACGGCTCCATCGAAACCATCCGCCCCCTGGGCGTTCAGATCATCAGTTCCGGTTCGAATCTGGGCATCGGCGCGATGATGAAGCGCGCTTTTCAATACGCGATCGACCACGCGTACGATGTGATCGTGATCATGGCGGGCAACAACAAGGATGACCCTCTGGAAATTCCCCGACTGCTGGAGCCGATCGAAGCCGGCAGGGCGGATTTCGTCCAGGGTTCGCGCTATCTGCACGGCGGAGGCCATCGCGGCATGCCGGTCTATCGCCAATTGGCGACGCGATTGCATCCGCTTCTTTTCTCTCTGGCCGCGCGAAAATGGGTCACCGAAAGCACCAACGGCTTCCGCGCCTTTCGGACATCGATTCTCGCCGACCCGCGCATTAATTGGCGGCAAGACTGGCTGGACAAATATGAACTGGAGCCGTATCTGCTCTTTATGACCATCCGACTCGGCTTCCGCCACACCGAAGTGCCCGTCACCAAGATTTATCCCGCCAAGAAAATGGGATACACCAAAATGAAGCCGCTGACCGGCTGGTGGAGTATCCTGCGCCCGGTTGTATTCCTGGGGCTCGGAATTCGCCGATAGTAATTGTTTCGGAGGAATTTTGACCGCGAGCGTTCCCTTTGTCGATTTGCACGCCCAGCACGATCCGTGCGCGGCCGAGATTGGGCAGGCCATTGCACGCGTCATCGAGGCCGGGGATTTCATTCTCGGCGAGGATGTCCGCGCTTTCGAGGAAGAATTCGCGAGCTACTGCGGCGTCAAACATGCCGTGGGCGTCGATAGCGGAATCTCGTCCCTCGAACTAGCCCTTCGCGCCCTGGACATCGGACCCGGCGACGAAGTGATCACGGTATCGCATACGTTCATCGCCACGGTTTCGAGCATTTCCTTCACCGGCGCCACGCCGATTTTCGTCGATATCGATCCCGTGACCTACAACATGGATGCGACCAAGCTGGAAGCCGCGATTACGCAGCGAACGCGCGCGATTCTGCCCGTCCATCTTTACGGGCAGCCCGCGGACATGGACAAAATTCTCGCCATCGCGCGGCCGCGCGGATTGGCCGTCATTGAGGACGCCTGCCAGAGCCACGGCGCGAAATTCCGCGGCCAGCGCGTCGGCTCGCTGGCTGACGCGGGGTGTTTCAGTTTCTATCCCGCCAAAAATCTCGGCGCTTTCGGCGACGGGGGAATCTTGGTCACCAATAACCCGGAGCTGGCCGAGAAAGTCCGCATGCTCCGCAACTACGGACAGCGCGAAAAGTATCACCATGTCTTCCTGGCGTATAACCGCCGGCTGGACACGCTTCAGGCGGCCGTGCTGCGGATCAAGCTGAAACATCTGGACGAATGGAACGCTCTGCGTCGCAAGGCCGCGGAAACATACGACCGCTTGCTGGCCGCAATCCCCGGGGTCGTGCGCCCCACGGTGGCCGAAGGTCGCGATCACGTTTACCATCTATACGTGATTCAGCATCCGCAGCGCGACGCGCTGGCGGCCCATCTGAACAAAAATGGCGTCGCCACCGGTTTGCATTACCCGGTGCCCGTCCATCTTCAGAAATGCTATCGCTCGCTTTCGTCGGCGAATGTGAGCCTCGACGTCACCCAGCAAGTCGCCTCGCGGATTCTCTCCCTGCCGATTTTCCCCGGCATCACCGGCGGTCAAATCACGCGCGTCTGCGACCTGATCGCCCAGTTCAAGTAAAAAGGCGACATGCGGCTCCAAAATCGTCGACTGATCCTAACTATCCTGCTGATATGCGGCGATTTCGTGCCGGGATCACAGGTCTGGCGCGAACCGACGCCGTGGATCATTCTCGCCCTGGCCGCCGCGGCGGCGGGGATTCGGCCGCTTCGGCACCACTTTTATTTCGCGGCAGGTCGCCTGGCCGATTGGGCCGGTGCCCGCGCCGCCAAAATCGCGATCTTCGTGGGAAGCGCCGTAGCCCTCTTTTTTTTCGCGCAGGCCTGGCACTATCGCGGTCAACTTTTCGTTCGCTGGCAGGATGAGTTTTCCTATCTCATCCAGGCCCGGATGCTTTCCGTCGGCCGCCTTTGGATGCCCGCCTATCCGGCGGGAATCGGCCAATTCTTCGACTCTCCCTTCCTGACGGTCGATCGCGTCTACGCCTCGATTTATTTTCCCGGCACGGCACTGCTGATGATACCCACCCTCTGGTTGCAACTGCCTTTTTGGGTGATGCCGGCACTGATCGCCTCGATCGCAGCCGCGCTTTTCTATCTGCTCCTGGCGCGACTTTTCAATCCCACGCGCGCCCTGATCGCGATTCCGATGCTCGTCTGCCTGCTGCCCTATCGCGACGTGGCGATGATGGTTCTGTCGGAGTCCCCGTTTCTGCTGGCGGAAATGGCGCTGCTCTGGTCGTGGCTGATGTGGCGCGAACATCCGACCGGCAGGTGGGCGTGGTTCATCGGCGCCGCCGCCGGATATGCCGCGATTACGCGCCCGATTGACGCGCTCTGTTTCGCCCTCCCCGTGAGCGTCGCGATGGTCTGGGAACTCCTGCCGAGTCGGAAAAAAATGCTGCTTCCCATTTTGACAAAACTTGTCCTGGCGGCCTCTCCGTTCCTGGCGATTCAGGTCATCCAGAACCTGGGCATCACCGGCCGCTGGGACGCCACCGCCGAATCCCAATATGTTCAGCAGCACAACCCCGCGGGCCTCATCGGCTTTTACCGGATCGATCCCGCAAACGTCCCCCGTTCCGCCCAACCCCAGCGCCGGCAGGAAATGCAGCAGCTC
>JBEKPV010000144.1:0-3909 GCA_049520395.1 Tepidisphaeraceae bacterium | reverse complement strand
CTGGCAAGACATCGCCGATTGGGGACGAGCCCGCCTGGCAAGAACCTACGAAGATACTCTCCCGCATCCGATGCTCGCCCTGCTAATACCGGCGGCGCTGATGTCGATGCGAGACCTTCGCCGCCGGGTGCTTGTGGCCGCCCTGCTTCTCTTCATGTTTTTCTACGCCCTCAATCCTTTTTATTTGGATCACTACACGGTGGCGATTGCTTGCCCGATGATTTGCCTCGTCTTCATGGCCTGGGAATCCGCTGAAACCGCGTGGCCGAACGTGCGTCCGGCCATCGGCACCTTCATGACGCTGTTTTTGCTCATGCTCTCTGTGCCATCCAAGCCGCTCGATTATTCTCCCTACGCGGAGTTGCAGCGAATTAATCAAAGACTGGATGCGTTACCCCACCAGCCCGCCCTGGTTCTGTTCCGATTCGACGCCGAGGATCCGCACGCGTTCGAGGTCGAACCCGTGTACAACCCCTCCGTTACTTTTCCCGACAACGCGACGATCATCCGCGCCCACGATCGGGGCGAAGCCGAAGATCGCCGGCTCTATCAATATTACGCCACTCGCCAGCCCGCCCGATTGGTTTATATTTATGACCGCAGCGCCTGGAGGCGCGGCCAAGACCCGCTCAGCCCCCCCCTGGGAACCACCGCGGAACTGGCGGCCCAATGACCCGCACGATCACGACAACTGAAACCAGGAGAACGTTCCGCCCCTGGCTGCGCCAATTCGTTGTCGTCGGCCTCCTCATCTTCGGCGTCGAACTGTGGCTTACCGTCATGCACGCCCGACACGGGCGCGATTACCAGATCAAAATCCTCGGCGTGGCCGTGCTTTTTTCACTCATCTGGCCGCTGAATAAATGGATCGATGCCGCCATCACGCGCTGCGACGCGGCGCTGGCGCGCCGCCCGGGGCGCGTCGCCCTCTTCGTCGGCGTCGCGATGTTTCTATATCTCTACTTCCAACCCGTCGATCCCGGCGAGCTTTATCTCAAATTTCACGACGAACATTCCTACATGATCCAAGCCCACATGCTCGCCCGGGGCCGATTGTGGATGCCCGCCTATCCGCTACAGATCGCCCCCTTCTTTGACAACTTCCACATCATTGTCGATCGAGTCTACGCCTCCATTTATTTCCCCGGCACGGCGCTGCTGATGACTCCCGGAATTTGGCTGGACCTCCCTTTCTGGGCCATGCCGACGCTGGGCGCAACCGCCGCGGCTGTTTTCTTCTACCTGATCGTGCAGGAAATCCTCGGCCCCGTTCGCGCCCTGCTGGCCGTGCTCATGCTCGCCGCGATTTTCTATTTCCATCAGCAAGCGCAGATGGTTCTCTCGGAAATCCCATTTCTGCTGGGCGCGATGATCCTGACTTGGTCGTGGCTGCGCTGGCGTAAGCGTCAAAATTGGAAATGGATGATCCCGCTGGGCGCGGCCGCCGGATACTGCGCCATTACGCGCCCGATGGATGCTCTCTGTTACGCGATTCCTGTCGCCGTCGCCATCCTGATCGAACTGAGGCCCCCAAAATTGCCGCGACTTCTCCCCATCGCCGCGGCCGCGATCGCCGCCGCCGGTCCATTCCTCGCTCTTCAAATCATTCAAAACATCGGCGTCACGGGCAATTGGCACACCTTTCCATCCGATTATTACGTCGCCAGAAATTACCCCGCCCCCATGCTCGGATTTCACCATTTCGATCCCAGCGCCGTGCCCGTCAGCGCCTGCGCTCCCAAAGAACAGGCCATGCAAGAGTGGATCATCGGCGCCTATCAATTGCATACGGTGTCCAATCTCCCTGTCGATTGGATCCCACTGCCCAAAAATCTCTGGCAACCCGAGCGGCTCTACACCCTTTTCCTCTCCAGCCTTCCCAACCCGATGATGCTGGTCCTCATCCCCTGCGGGCTACTATCGCTCCGCGATCTGCGCCGAAGAGTTCTTATCGCGACGCTACCGCTTTTCATCCTCGGCTACGCCGCCTATGTTTTTTTCCTCGCCCACTACATGGTCGCCATCATGCCGGCGATGATCCTGCTCATTCTTTGCGGCTGGGAGACGCTCGCCCGCGTTTGGCCGGGCGCGCGGCCGGTGCTCGTCACGATGATGCTGACTACTCTGGCCGGCCTGTCAATCGGAGCGCTCCCGCAAATCGATCGTTATCACGACTGGATGCCTGTCTTCCCCGAGACCCGGTATGCCAATGAGCAACTGGCGCTTCTCGAGCAGAAGCCGACGCTGGTGCTCTTCCGGTTCGATCCGAATCGCTGCAGCTATCACGACGAACCGGCTTACAACGACACGGTCGCCTTCCCCGACGAGGCGATGATCATCCGCGCCCGGGACCTGGGCCCGAAGGAAGATCAAAAGCTTTTTGCGTATTACGCCCAGCGGCAGCCGGACCGAGTTGTATACCTCTACGACCGCGGCGCGATCGGCGAAAATCGCAGGCCGCTAACACGCTTAGGGACGGTTCGCCAATTGTTTGATGGAAATTAAACTCAATTCTGGCGGCGTCCGTTGTTAGGTTTTTGTAAGATATTTTTCTTGCATTTTGATTCACCAGAGGCTAATCAATCATCATTAAACTTTGGTGCATTGTGGAAGCGATGGGCCCAAAAATTCGCAAACAGCGCCGGCGGCTAGGTCTGACGCTGGATGAGCTGTCGGGCCGCACCGGCATATCCAAACCCTATCTATCCCTCATCGAAACCGGTCGCGTCCCCAACCCCCCCAGCGACGAAAAAATCCGCCGGCTCGAACAGACCCTCGGTTTCACTTCAGGCGAGTTGCTCATGGAGGCCCATCTCCATCGCACGCCGCGCGATGTGCGAGCCGCTTTCGTCAAACTTCTGGCCAATGGCTCCTCCGCCGGTGATGAAAACCCGGAAGCTGAAGCCGGCGTTCTGTCGGACGCCGTGCGCGGCTTTTTGCACGAAGCCGGCGAAAAGCTGGGAAAGGCGATGGGCAACGCCGTGCCCGTCATCAACCAGCCGGCGGGCGGGTATCCGCGCGATTTCTCCGATCTCTCTTATCCCGCTCGCGTCGCGGACCAGCATGTCGCCTGTCCTGATCTTGCCGACGAGCAGGCCTTCGCCGCCCGCGTGCAGGATGAGAGCATGACGCCCAAATATCGCCAGGGGGACATCGTGATTTTCTCTCCCGCCCTGACCCCGCGCAGCGGCGACGATTGTTTTGTGCGTTTCGCCGACGGGCAGACCACCTTTCAGCGCATATTTTTTGAATCGGATGAGCAAAGCCGCGTGCCGACGATTCGGCTTCAGCCGCGCAACGAGCGGCATCGCCCGACGGTCCTGCCGTGCGAGCGGGTCGCCGGTCTCTATCGCGCGGTTTTTCGCTACCACCGCGTCGACGAAGAATGAACTCCGGCCGCCAGCGCATGATCCGCCCGTGGTGCTGGATCGCCCTCCTTCCGGCGATCACGGGCACCGCGCGAGCCGGCGATCTGATCGTCCAATTCCCCAAAGACATGAACGTGACCGCCGCCCAGGCGCAAGCCGCGCCGCCCGAAGCGCCTGTGCCCGCTCAAATCCAACCGGGCCAAGCGCTTCTCTCCAATCTAAACCCGCAAGAACACTACGACCTCCAAGTCGCCCTCCAGGACGGCGCGACGTTTCAAGGCGTCGATATGTCCTGGGAAAACACCGACCCCGCCGATCCCAGCGCCGGCGATCTCACGGACGACGATCGGCAGCAAATCCAGGGAATCCTGGACATCCCCTCGTTTTTCAATCATTCCGATCTGCTCCGCCTCAGCGGCAATCACGACCGCGCCGTCGCCCTCGTGCAACTCCTCCGCGACCAGTCGTTTGTCGGCCAAAACAACCAGGAAGTGATCTGGCGAGTGGAACTTTGGAATTTAAAAAACGAGAACGGCGGCTG
>JBEKPV010000143.1:0-8545 GCA_049520395.1 Tepidisphaeraceae bacterium | reverse complement strand
ACCGTCAACTTCGGCGGTGGAAATATCGTCGCCAGCGGCTCAACTGCCGTTCGCCTGGTGAATCCTTCCGACGATTCACCCACCGATCTCGTCCTCTTTAAATTGCCCTCCACCCCCTCCGAAGTAACCAACGTCACCGTCGCCACCTCCGACCCCACATTCAATACTCCCTTTTACAACGCCGGCTTCGGCGGCGAACGCAACAGCGGCCTCCAGGGATATGACGACAACTTCAACGAAACCAATGAGTCCAATCCCCCGTACTCCGGCTATTCGGTCGATTCATATATCCAGGTATTGGATTGGGGCCAAAATAAGGTCAACGTCAATCTCGGCACCAATGAAGACCCCTCCACCACCGCCGTCGCCAATGCGGGCTACGGAGACGTAACCGTCTTCGCCTCCGATTTCTTCAACAGTTCCCAGTCCGATCAAGTCACCCCCGGCGATTCCGGCGGCGGCGTCTTCACCGACAACGGCACCCTCATCGGACTCAACGAAGCCTACGACGTCCCCAATTCCAATCAGGACATCCTCTGGTCCGCCGTCTTCGGCGACACCTCCTACTACACCGACCTCGCCACCTACGCCCCTCAGATCAACGCCATAACCGCCGTCCCCGAGCCCACCAGCGGAATGCTCCTGGTCGCCCTGGCCGCGCCCATCCTGGCGCGCCGCCGCAGCCGGCGGGCCGCCCCCTCGATCTGATTGTTCAATGTAAAGAAGCCAGCGATTCCACCACGGTGAACAGCGCCTGCGTCCCATCCTTGCCGTGTCCCGCCGCCTGCGCCGCCGTGAAAAGTTGATGCGCCAAGCTCACCGCCGGTAGCGAGGTTTTCGAATCCTCCGCCGCCGCCAGCACCAGCCGCAAATCCTTCTGCTGAAGATTGATCGTAAACCCCGGCCGAAAATCCCCCTCGATCATCCGCGGACCCAGATTCACCAGTTGCCACGACGTCCCCGCCCCGCCCGCCAGCGCGGCTATCGTCTTCTCCAAATCCAATTCGTTCTTTCCCGCAAAAGTCAGCGCCTCGCAAACCGCCAAATTCGTCACCGAAACCAGAATCTGGTTCACCAGCTTGGTCAGTTGCCCCGTCCCGCTCGCTCCGCAATGCGTGATTGTCGTCCCCATCAGCCGCAGCAGTGGTTGGACTTTCTCAAACGCCGCCAGATCCCCGCCGACCATAATCGAAAGCGCCCCGTTAATGGCTCCGCTCTGCCCGCCGCTCACCGGCGCGTCCAGAAAATGGGTCCCGCGCGCCGCCAGATCCTCCGCCAATTGCCGCGTAACCGCCGGCGAAATTGTCGAATGATCCACCACGATCAGCCCCGAGCGCGCCGCGGGCAAAATCCCCTCGTCCCCGCAAACAATCGCCTGCACATCCGGCGTATCCGTCGCGCAGATAAACACCACATCGCACTCCGCCGCCAATTTTCCCGGACTGCTCATCCACCGCGCTCCGCGCTGGAGCAATTTCGATGCCTTCGAGCGCGTCCGCGTATGCACCAGGAGCGCGCGATCGTCGATGAGCCGGGCGGCCATCGCCGAGCCCATAATTCCCAGCCCGATGAATCCAACGCGGGTTTTCATGTATAAAAAAAAGAACTAACGTCGGTGGGCCAAAATCATAATCAAGATGAGGTTGATGAACAGCGACGCCCCGGTCGCCCAAAGAAGCGCTTTGACCAGCGGTGCCTCCCACGCCTTCGGCTCCGGTACCGGCGCGGGCACGATATCCACCGTCTGCCCCGTCTCCTCGATTTGCGCCAGCCGATCCAAATCCAAAGCCCTCCGCGAATGCACCGGCGGCTGATTGTTCCGCACCGCCCTCAAATCCTCCAGCAACTCCTCCGTCGATGCATACCGCTCTTCACGCTTCTTCGCCATGCAAACGTCGATTATTTCCCCAAAACCCGCCGAAATCTCCGTATTCACATGATCCGCCGGCAGCAGCGCCTGCTTCAAATGCTGATGCATCACCGCGCTGGGCGTATCCCCCTCAAACGGCGTACGACCCGTCACCAGGTGGTACATCGTCGCACCCAGCGAATAAATATCCGCACGGAAATCAATATCCATATCCCCGCGAATCTGCTCAGGACTGATATAATACGGCGTCCCATACGCCTTCCCCGCTTCATCCTCCGCCGCCTGCTTATCGTCCGTTTGTCTCGCTAGCCCCAAATCCGTCAGCTTCGCCACCCTCTGCGGCGTCAGCAAAATGTTCTTCGGCTTCACATCCCGGTGAATGAGCCCCCTCTGATGCGCATGGGCCAGCGCGTCGGCAATCTGGATCGAAATATCCAAAGCCTCCGACTCCGAAAAATGATGCCCCTCCCCAGCCGGCGGGGGGGCCATACAATCATAAAGCGTCTTCCCCTCCACGTACTCCATCACAAAATAGTGCAGCCCCTCCGGTGACTCCCCCACGTCAATCGCCTGCACAATGTTGTTATGACTGAGTCGCGCCGCCGCCTTACCCTCTTTATAAAACCGAGCCACGAAATCCCGGCTCTCGTTCATCTTCTTCGGCAAAATCTTCACCGCCACGATGCGGTCCAGCGAAATCTGCTTCGCCTTGTAAACCGTGGCCATCGCCCCCTTGCCAAGTTGCCCCAGAATTTCATACCCCGGAATTTTATTGGTTTTGCGCTCCGTCAGAGTCTGCCGGATGCGCTTCGCCTGATTGACGGTGATGAAATTATGCTCGACCAGCAGATCCGACAAACTGCGCCCGCTGGGATCGGATGCCTGCTTCTGCTGCTCCCGGCAAAACGCGATCTCCGTCTTGGTCGCCAGCCCCATGTCGATGACGACTTTGCCGACTTCCGTATCCAGATTTGCTGCCGACAGCGCCGGCGAAGACGCCGAACCGCCAACGGTATTGCGTGATTGAGACATGTCTAACCTTCGGTCGATGTCGACCGCCGCCAAGGCCAAACGGACTGTCCAACCATCCCTGGCTGCCTCTTTGCCCCCGGGCGAAAGCTGCATCCAACCACCCTAACTCTAGATTTTACTCAGGCCTATGTCAAGATGTCGCAAAGTCCAAGTATACTTATACTCCCTCATCACCCCCCAAACATACCCCCCAAGACCCCCGACCCGCGTCCGCGCCCAAAGCTCAAAATTGCCCAAACTCGCGAGCCGCGCAAACCGGCCCGCCTACATCTGCCGGATAATCTCCGTCCCAAATTCGCTGCACTTCACCTGCTTCGCCCCCTCCATTTGCCGGGCAAAATCATAGGTGACCGTCTTGGCCCCGATCGCCCCTTCCAGCCCGTGGACAATCAAATCCGCCGCCTCCTGCCACCCCAAATGCTCCAGCATCATGACCCCCGAAAGAATCACGCTCCCCGGATTCACCACATCCTGATCCGCATACTTCGGAGCCGTCCCATGCGTCGCCTCAAACACCGCGTGCCCCGTCACATAATTAATATTCCCCCCCGGCGCGATCCCCACCCCTCCCACCTGCGCCGCCAGGGCATCCGAAAGGTAATCCCCATTCAAATTCGGCGTCGCGATCACGTCAAATTCCTCCGGCCGCAATATAACTTGCTGCAAAACGATATCCGCGATCGCATCCTTAATCACAATCCCCGCCCCCGGCTTTCCCTCCGGTATCCGGCACCACGGCCCCTTATCGATCTCCACCGCTCCAAACCGTTCCCGGGCAATCTTATAACCCCAATCCCGAAACGCCCCCTCCGTGAACTTCATGATGTTCCCCTTATGCACCAGCGTCACGCTCTTCCGCTTGTACTTAATCGCATACCCGATAGCCGTGTAAACCAGCCGCTCCGTCCCCAAAAAACTAATCGGCTTAAACCCGATCCCCACCTCCACCTTGCTCTCGCGAGCCGGCGCCCCGATCTCTTCCAATTCCTTCTGCCAAGCCCGCGAAGCTTCGATGCTTCCAAACCGAATTTTCTTAAATTCCTTGGGAAACGTCTGCTGCAAAAAATCCAAAACCTTTTGCGATTCCGCGCTTCCCCCCGCGTATTCGATCCCCGCATAAATATCTTCCGTATTCTCCCGAAACAGCACCATATCCACTTTTTCCGGCGCCTTGACCGGCGACGGCACGCCCTTGAAGTATCGCACGGGTCGCAAACAGACAAACAGATCCAGCATCTGCCGCAGCGCCACATTCAGCGACCGAATCCCGCCCCCAACCGGCGTAGTCAGCGGCCCCTTAATCCCCACCCGAAAAGTCCGAAACGCCTCCACCGTCTCATCGGGCAGCCAATTACTAAACTTCTTAAAACTCTTCTCCCCCGCAAACACTTCCATCCACGCAATTTTCCGTTTCCCCCCATAAGCCTTCTCCACCGCCGCATCAAACACGCGTTGACTAGCCCGCCAAATATCCGCCCCCGTCCCATCCCCTTCGATATACGGAATGATCGGCCGATCGGGAACGTTCAACCTCCCGCCGCCGCTGGTAATTGCCTGCCCCTGAGCCGGCACCACGACATCTTTAAATTGCGCCATAGCGCCGAAACTTAGAGCAAGACCCCCAAAAGGTCAAAACGCCCGCCCGTCCAGACCTCGCTCACTCTCACCGATAATTATTAAACTGAATCGGAATCCCCGGCGGATTCGCCCGCACATGCGCGATCACCGCCTGCAAATCATCCTTCTTGGACCCGCTCACGCGCAGCGCCTCCCCCTGAATGCTGGCCTGCACTTTCAATTTGAGATCTTTAATCTGTTTCTGAATCGTCTTAGCCGTCTCCTTGTCGATCCCATCCTTCAATTTCACTTTCTGCCGAATGGTCTTATGCGAGGCCTGTTCAATTTTCCCCGCATCCATACACTTCGGATCAACCCCTCGCTTGATCATTTTCCCGATGATGACCGACCGCACCGCCTCCAACTGCGGCTCCGCATCCGCCGTAAGCGTCAATTCCTTTTCCTTCCGATTGAATTCCACCGAGGCGCTAGTCCCCTTAAAGTCATACCGTGTCCCGATCTCCTTTTGCGCCTGATTGATGGCGTTATCCATCTCCTGAAGATTCAATTCCGAAACAATATCGAACGACGAGTCGCCCAACGCATCACCATCCCTTTCCTTAACTCGCCGGCTGACGATCCGGCAGTTCCATGTTCGCCACCACTTGTCGAGTCATCTTATCCGCGATCTCCTTCAACGACGCCATCTCCGGATTATCGATCGGACTGAATCCCGTCTTCTCCGCGACAAGAAGACTGATCAGCATCCCCATCAGCCCCGACCCCGCCGCCCCCGCCCCCGACGCCCCATCCCCATTCGTCCCGCCGCCCGTCACAAACACCCGCTCCGGCACCAGCGGCTGCGACGCCTTGGACAAATATTCCGCCACTTTCGCCAGCGCATACAGCCGCGGATCGCCAAAGCTCGTGATGCTCCTCAGCAAAACAGTCGCATCCGCCAAACCAACCTGCAGCGCCCGCGTCGATTCCCCTCGCCCCGCCAGGATGCGCGATTGGCTATCCGCCTGCGCCGTCACAACCGTTTGCTCCGCCTGCCGCCGCGATCGCGCCAATTCCGCCTCCGCCACCACGACGGTCTGCTCCGCCACCTTCCGCGATTTCGCCAGATCGGCGTCCCCCTGGTTCTCCGCGATGCGAATCTGCACCTGCGAATTCGTCAGTTCCGCCTGTTTCGCCGCAATCGCCTGCGCCTCATTCAGCGACCGAAGCTTATCCGCCGCCGCCCGCTGTCGATCGTACGTCTCCAGTTGCTCGATACTCAGCTGCCGCGTCCGGAGTTGTTCCAGCAGGGTCTCGATTTTCCCGACGCCCGCCCCCTCGTTCGTATCCGGCTTTCCAATCAGCACGTCCACGCATTCGATATCAAATTCCCGAAACCGCGTCTGCAACTCCGTCCGCGATTCGATCTGAATCTCATCCCGCCGTTGCAGGAGTTCCAGCATCGTCTTCTTATGAGCCACATCCCGAAAATAAGCGCTCAGCATCGGGTCCAGCGTCTGCGTGATCAGTTTCTTTACATCCCCAAACCGCTGAATCACGCTAGGCGCTCGCTGATAGTCGATATGCACCACAATACTCAGCGGCAGCAGCGGCTCATACGCATCCTTCGTCACCAGATCAATCGATTTCAAACTCTCATCATAATGATGGCTCTCGCTCTTCCCCGTAATCCAATGCAGCACAAGGTTCGTCGTCGGCACCAGAATCAATTTGCCGGCGTAAGTATTGAACGGATACTTCCCCGGCCCCAGCGGCTTCTCCCAAACCCCACGATCCCCACGCGCCACACGCTCCCCATGCCGAAAACTCTCGCCAGAAACATCCGCCCCCAGCGGCCCGTAATAACTCACCACCACCCCCACAAACCCGATCGGCACCACCGTCTTGGCCGTAAGTTCCACCGTCGCAAACCACCGATTAATAAAATAAGTCCCATCCGTCAGCGGCACATACTGCCTCCCGCGCCGCCCACCACCGCGCAAAAACGCCTCCGGATCCTGGTAATTATTATGGTAAGTCGCCTCATTCGGCCCAGTTCCCACCGCCGGCGCAATAATCTCCCCCGGCGCCAGACTCGGCCCATCCTGCACCGTCACGATCCCAATCGAGTCCACCTGCATCATCTTGCCCGGCGACAGCGGATCCTCACACGTAACCAGCCCCCCAATCACCACCGGATCAAACCCGTTGACCTGCTTCAGTTCCTGCTGCCACCCCAGAATCGCCTGAAACTCCTGCCGCCCCTGCATATCCAGCCGATAAACCGTGTCCTCCGTCACCACAACAAACATCGCCAAATTAATGGCATACACGCCTTCGCGCAGAATCGTCCTCTGCCGCCCGCGTTGCCCCGCGCCTTCATTCCCGCGTGGCTCACCAAGAAACGCCCGCGCATTCTGCAAATTATTACACTCCACAAACCGACCCAGCGTCTGACTAGGCTGCAACGGCTCCCCATCCCGCGCATAGGCATACCCAATTTTCCCCTGACCGATCATCACCAATGGCGCCCGGTGAATCCGGTACTGCACGCGCCACAGAAAAAAGTGAATCCCCCCGCGCAGAACATCCGCCTGATATCCCGCCTCCCCATGCGTCGCGATGATCCGCCCGCTCGATATCGACCCCTTCGCCGACCAGAGCTTCTCGACAATCCCCACCATGTTGTTCGGGATATAGCGCATCCCCAGCGACAGCCAAATGACGACTAGCGCCCCCAGCACCACCAGGCACCAATATCCCCAGTCCGGCACCCCCGGCGAAAGCGGATTCGACGCCAGAATCCCACCCGACATAGAAAGAACAGCCCACATAACAACCTCCCTTGAATCCAGACTTGAAAACCGCAACCCGCGGCCAACATTCTACCGCAAAAACGATCTAGACATGCTAGCCAAACCGGCAGCCGACCCGCGTTCCAATCCAGCCAATTTTTCTAACCGTTAAGTTAGGGCCTTTCTAACGCAAGAAACAAACACCCACCCCATCCCCGTCAGTTTCCCCCCGGAAAGCCGACGGATAGCATCCGTCGGGATCGGTTGGCATCCGTCAGGCACGAACCCAAGTAACCAAGCGCGTTGCTCAGATTCTTGTTCAAACCAGCGGTAGTGTCTTAATTTGAATCTTATCGACGCCGAGGTTTGTGGACCGTCAAAAACGCCAAGAACCCGAATATCAGCAGGAGAAAGGCCGCTATCTCTGCTTTTCCGTCTGCTAAAGCAGGTATGAATGCACCAAGGAACGCCGCAAATAAAAGCCAGCGATGGATGGTTTTCTTGGGTGTCATCCTGCGGAATCTTACCATCCGCGCATCAAAAAAACCGACCCCTTCAGAGCGGCTTTCCCGGCACGGGTTAGGCAATAACCAAACCAGCCCGCTTCCCACCACTCCCCTTGAACTCACCCACCCCCCAATTTATACTTAACGGTTTGCCGCTTGTAAGGAGAGCCTAGACCGCAATGCCGACGATTAACCAGCTGATCAAAAAACCCCGGCGAAGCCTGCCGAGGATCAATAAAGTCAAAGACTTGGACGCCTGCCCGCAAAAACGCGGCGTCTGCCTCCAGGTCAAGACCATGACGCCCAAAAAGCCCAACTCCGCGCTCCGAAAAATCGCGCGCGTGCGGCTCAGCAACGGACGCGAAGTGACCGCGTACATCCCCGGCGAAGAGCACAACCTCCAGGAACACAGCATCGTGCTGGTCCGCGGCGGACGCGTGCGTGACCTCCCGGGCGTACGCTATCACATCATCCGCGGAACCCTCGACGCATTGGGCGTCGATGGCAGAAAACGTAGCCGCAGCAAGTACGGAACGAAATCCGGTAAGTAGTCATGAACACCTGGCTGCTCGCTGATGAAATAAGTCCCGAATCCTACGCCACGAATCTCAAAGGTTTGATTTTCCTCGGCGTCTTTGTCCTGCTCGCGATGGTCGCCTTCATCTGGTGGCTGCGCCGCTAAAAAATAAACTGGAACCGACCCAATGGCTTACAAGAAATTCACCGCCTCCGAAGACATCCTCAAGCCCGACCCGCGCTTCAATAGCAAGCTCGTCAGCAAGTTC
>JBEKPV010000142.1:0-8560 GCA_049520395.1 Tepidisphaeraceae bacterium | reverse complement strand
GGGGGGAATTGCCGCGCGTGACGCGGACGACGGTGGAGCCGGGGGAGATGTTGAGGAGGGTTGGTTCGGTGCGGTTGCGGCGCAGGGCGGCTCATGCGCTGGGGAAACGAGCGGCGCGGACTTTTGCTCGGGGCGGGGTTTGGGCGAATGATGGGTATTTTGGGATGCTGTCGGAGAATGATCTGAGACGGGCGTTTCCCTGGTCGGAATATTTGCGGCATCTGCCGGAGCGCGGGGTGATCGAATGGGTGGTGCATCCGGGAATGGCGGATGCGAGCCTGGAAGGGAGGGATGGGTATCGGCGGGGGAGAGTCGTGGAACTGGAGGCGCTGACGAGTGGGGATGGGGCGCGGGAGTGGGAGAAGTTTCGGCCGTATTTGGGGAGAAAATCTGCGCTGGGGGCGGGGGGAAGAAAGTAGAGAGTGGAGAGTAGAACGTCCGCTTGGGCGGACTCGATCGCTGGGTACAGCGATAGGCCGAGGCCGGATTCGAACCGGCGAATAACTGATTTGCAATCAGTCCCCTTAGTCCACTTGGGTACTCGGCCGCGAAATTAGAGATTATCGCAGGTGCGAGCCGGTGACAAGATAAGTGGACGGGATGGCGACAGTTATGACTGGGTGCGTCTGATTTTTCGTGTTAGTAGGGGAATTGCGAGGAGAGGGAGGCCGATGATGCGAAATCCTTCGCCGACGGGTTAGAATTACTGCTCACGATATCGCGATGACCACTCCAACGCTCAATTATGCCTCGAAGCAACGCGATCCCGACCTAGATCGTGCGAGAAGGGCCGCCCGCCTCTCGATTGTATGTTCCGTATTGGGTTTGCTGGCTGCAACGCAAGCTGAACCCCTATATGTAGGCCCGCTTGATTTGATCGGTTTAATTACAGGCATCTATGCGGTTCGTAAGAATCGTGGGAAATCGGTTGCAGGCTGGATAGGCTCGTCCGTTTGCGGACTTCTGTTACTAGTAGAGGTGTTCTTATGCTTGGCAACATTTTAGCTACCCTCTCATGCCCCGGCAGCATGCCCTCTACGCGAATCGGGACAATATAAAGGGCAGGACCCTTTCAATCGAGTGCCGGTCATTCCTGGTGCGTCCCCTCCCGTTCCTACGGAGTATAATATTGATTAGCTTTCTGGCCACTATGGCAAATGATCAATGTGCATCCACATGAAATACGCTGGTTAATACGCATATGCAAAATGAACAGCCTACTTCGTCAATTACCAGCAGTCTTTCATTAGAGGGACAGGAGTTTGATCCGGAAGCGTTGTCTCAAATAACTGGCCGGCAACCTACGAAAGTATGGCACCAAAAGGTTGATGCGCTGAAGGGCGATCCCAAGTTTGCACAGATCGGATGGCTATATCGTCTTACCAAGCGGCCCCATTGGAGCATAGATGATGCGGTTCGCGAGATTCTAGATCTGTTTGAAGATCGTCGAGAACAGATTCTCTCTTTTGTCAAACAGCATAATTGTTCCCTGCATCTTTCGCTCCGACTGCACGGCGACTCGACGGTCATCATTTATAAAATCGAACGAGAGACTTTGGAGCGTATCGCAAACTTTCGATGTTCGATGTCCTTTTCAGTTGATGTATAAAATGACTTTATTTTCGCAAATGACCTTGCGGCCGCAAAAAAGGCGACCGCGGATGCCGTAAATCAACTAAATGGGGGATATAAAGGACTGGAACCTTTAATTCGGCACGACGGTAGTAGACTCGTCCGGTTCACGGTTACGCGAGAACTCTTCCACCCCACGCGTCAGCCGCAAGCGCGGTAATACATGGATAATGCAAGCTTTTTGCCAGTCGACAGATTCGTCGATTCTGGATTAGAGTGTGTTTGAAAAATTCACAATGGAGGAATCTGATGTTGTTGAACTGGCGAAAGGCTGCGGTGGGGGGTTGGTGTCTGGGAATGCTGACGGTGGCGAGCTTGGGGGGCGGGTGCGTGGTGCATGCCCGTGGGGGATTCGCTCAGGTGGATGTCGTGGACGAGCAGGGGTATCACCATCGGGGGTATTACGATGACCAACATGCCTGGCATGGTGGGTGGTATGATGGAGGTCATGCGTGGCATGACGATCCGCCGGATTGGCATCACTAACGCCGCGCTATTGACGCTGGAATGGGTAGATCGAGCCTAGGCCCAGGACTTGGGTTAATTCGTCCAGGGCCTGGCGGGACTCGTCCAGGAGTTTCGGGTCGGCGAGGTCGGCGGGGAGGAGATGGTCACGGTAATTACGCGTGACCCAATCGACGAGGGTTGTATATAGAGCGTCGTCCAGGAAAACTCGGGGGCGAATCAAGTCCAATTCTTCGTGAGTCAGAACGACGCGAAGTCGGAGGCAGGCGGGGCCGCCGCCGTTGTTCATGCTTTGACGGATGTCGACGTATTTTACTTCGCGGATGGGTGTGTTGCGGTGGGGGAGTTCTTCGAGGAAACGGCGGGCGGTGGGGGTGTCGCGCGATTCGGTGGGGGCGATGAGAGTCATTTTATCGGTGCCGACGATTTGACTGTTGAATAGGTAGGAGGAGACGGCGTCGGCGAGGGGGATTTCCTGTTCGGAGACACTGATGTGATGAAATTCGCCGTGGGGGGCGAACCATTGGGCACGGGCTGCGACGAATGGATCGGGCGGGGGCCAGGCGGAGGCGTGGTAAAGGACGACATTCAGATTGGCGACGGCGAGGACGTCGTTGTGAAAGGCGCCGGCGTCGATGGCGGCGGGATTCTGCTGGAGCATGCGCGGGTCTCGAACTTTATGAAGCCGGGCGATGGCCATTGAGGCCTCGGCGGTCTGTCGGGCGGGGAAGTGCGATTGGGAGGGTGCGGAGGCGGATCGGCCGAAGACGAAGATTTGGATGCCGGGGGCGCCGTGGTGGGGGGCGAGGCGCATGTGATTGGCGGCGCCTTCGTCGGCGAATTGTGCGTTGGCGGGGAGGGGGGGATGGTGGGCGAAGGCATGTTCGGTGGAAAAAATGGTGCGCAGGACGGCGGCGGTGGTTGGGGTTTCCAGGGAGCGGTGAAAAAGTGTGACGAGGTTGGCGGGGGTGAAATGGACTTTGCCGTCGAAGGAATCGGCGCTGGGGGAGACGGTGGCGGCGTTGGCGACCCACATGGCCGAGGCGCTGGCGCAGGCGGCGAGAAGATGGGGCTGGTCTTTGGCGGCTTGCTCGAGGATGTAGGAGTCGGAGCCGGTGAATCCCAGGCGGCGCAGGGCACTGAGGTCGGGGCGGTGGTGCGGGGGAAGGACGGCCTGCTTGATGCCCATGTCGGCGAGGAGTTTCATTTTCGCCAATCCTTGCAGAGCGGCCTGGCGAGGATTGGAGGGGAGGTTGATGTGGCGCTGAGAGGCGAGATTTCCGACGGAGAGGCCGGCGTAGCTGTGGGTTGGGCCTACGATGCCGTCGAAATTGACTTCGATCGCGGTGGGGGGTGCGGGGATTTCAGATTTTGTGGCCGACATAGCAGACGCAGATGCCGAGGGTTAATGCGCGCTGGGTGATATGGGTGAATCCGCAGTCGGTGAGCATGGAGGTCATTTTTGAGCGGTCGATGAAGGTGCTGACGCTTTGGGGGAGATATTTGTAAGCGCCGGTGCGATCGCGGCTGATCCAGGTGGCGGTGCGGGGAAGGACGTGGCGGAAATAGAGGTTGTAGGCGGCGCGGAAGGGAGGGAATGTGGGTAATGAGAATTCGAGGATGACGATTCGGCCGCCGGGGCGCAGGAGGCGGTGAAATTCGCGGATGGCGGCGGCGGGGTCGGAGACGTTGCGGATTCCGAAGGCGATGGAGACGACGTCGGCGGAGGCATCGGGGAGGGGGAGGGAGAGGGCGTCGCCGTTGAGCCAGATGATGGATTTGCCGGCGGATTTTTGGGCGGCGAGGGGGAGCATTTGGAAGGTGAAATCGATTCCGACGATTTGGGAGGGGCGGAGTGGGGCGAGGCGCGAGAGGGCGGAAGCGAATTGCAGGGTGAGATCGCCGGTGCCGCAGGCGACGTCGATGACGACATCGCCGGGTTTGAGGGTTGCCATTTTGACGGCGGTTCGGCGCCAGGACTGATCCATCCAGAGGCTGTGGAGTCGATTGTTCAGGTCGTAGGAGGGTGCGATGGCGGCGAACATTTGCTGGACGCGCCGGCGCTTGTCGGCGATGGCGTGGGGATTGGCCAGGGACTTGGTGTCCCAGACGGCGGGGGGATTTTCGGTATCTTGCATCGCGGCCCGGGATTATAGCGCGGCGGGGGAGAAATGCTCCATTGTGTATGCGGGGTTACGGTTTATTGCAGTCCAATAAGGGGCGGCGGGGCGCAAAATTTATTGAGCTGCAAGTGCGGTTTTTGCCGGTTTTTTGCCGATATAATTGTCGGGGAGCTACGTTTGCGGGCTATCAGATTATGTCTTCGATGAATCCATTGACGGGTTCGATTTTGCAGACTTCGGTCGTGCAGCAGCAGCAGAGCGGTGAGAAGGCTCAGCAACTGCAGCGGGCGCAGGAGCTTCGTAAAAATGTGGCGGCGCGCGAAGACGAGATGGAACATCAGGTCGAGAACACGGAGGAATTGTCGGCTATCGATGCGGATCATTCCGATCCGCAGGATCCCAGACAAGAGAAGGGTCACAAGCATCGGAAGAAAGGGGACGAGGACGAGAGGAAGTTTCACATCGACATGAAGGCGTGATGGGCGGGACGGCGCAGGCGCATGGCGATGACGACGGCGATCGCCACCAATACGGCCGAAGCGTAGGACGGTTCGGGGACCACGACTGAAAACGAATTGAAATCGAATTGGGACTGGGCGCCGGGGACGATGTCGCCGAGGGCGGCGTAATCGGGGAGGACCAACTGGCCGGTGGCGTTTAGATTGAAGAGGGTGGAGGAGATTTCCTGGGTGCCGTCGACGCTGAGGGTGACATTGTCGCCGAGGACCTGGATGGAATAATCGTGCCACTGGGCGGTGTCGAGGGAAAAGCTGGTGTCGGGGATGATGCCGGTGTCGGTGGCGTTTAGCTGGCTGAAGAAGACGCCGGTGGGGTTAATGAAAAGATTTTGGTAGAGGGAGCGGTCGTCGGAGAAGGCGATGGCGAGGCCGGAATCGTCGGTGGGGTTGCTCGAACTTTCGGAATCGAGGCGTAGATCGGCGGAGATGTCGAAGCCGGTGACGTGGGGCAAGACGATTTGGTCGGTGTACCAGAAGGCTTCGCCCTGGCCGCCGGTGGGGCCGAGGGTGGCGGCGCCGTCGGAGATGGTGGGGATGTCGGGGGAGCCGTAGAGGGAGCTGGTGTCTACGTAGCGGAAGGGAGGGTCGTTGGGAAGCTGATCGGTGGAAGCATCGTAGGACAAAATGACATTTGCGCGCGCGGGGGCGAATGGGAGGAGAACGAAAGCTATCACGGCCGCCAGCGTTAGAACGGGCGGGAGAATGGGCTTGTTATTTGGGTTACTCGGGGACCTTCCCATGCGTTACAGATCGGTAAGGCCGCAGAGTCGCTTGATGTTATACGCCGTGGAAAGTTTTTCGGACGCTAATCGGACTGGGTAATTCGGCCGTTCCGATAAGCTTCGATCAGGCGTTCCAGTAGTGCGATGCTGGCTTGGAGGGATTGGCCGCGATCGGTCTGGGCGCAAGTTCGGGGCGGATCATAATTGCGGATGGAAGTCAGGGTGGGGACCATATCGGAACCTTTATCGATGACCTGCTGGATGGATTGGAAATGGGCGTGCTGGGCGAGGGTAATTCCGGCGGCGTCGAGGATGAGGGTGTAACCGCGGTCGCCGTAGGATTCGGAGAATGCGCCGTCGATGGTGACGGCGTTGCCGCTTTTTTTCAGGGGGGTTTCGCCGGCTTCGGGATTTACGGGGACGTGGCCGTTGACGATCAGGACGTCATCGGGCATGCCGAAATCCTTGCCGATGCGCTTGCAGAAATTCGCGTCGTTGAGGAGTTGGAAATAGGGGTTCTTGGTTTCTTTTTTGGCGGCGGCGTCGGCGACGAAATAACCCTCGAATGCGGCGAGTTTGTCTTTTCCAAATAAGGGGGATCTGGGGCCTGACCAGAGATACCAGAACCAATCGGCGTCGGCGCCGACTTTGGCGGCTCCGGCGCGAAAGGCGCGGCGGATGATATTCTCCAGAGCATCCATCAAATCGCGGCCGGAGTAATCCTTGCCTTCGACTTTGAGCGAAAGGGGGTTGCCGGCTTTATCGACTGGGACGCAGCCGTGGAAGATCAGGGCGGAGTCGCGGCGGAGCCACATGTGGCCGCGATCGACGAGCCAGGACATGTGCTGCCATAAACGGTGGCTGGCGATAAAGGATTCGCGCAAACGGCCGAGACATTCTTGCTCGGCGGGTGTGAGGGCGTTGGGATCGGATTTCTGTAACGTGGGGAAATTCTTGTCCAGAAGGGGATGGGTTTTGGCGTCGATGGTTACGGTTCCGGCGGCGAGATCGATGTGCGGCAGAAGGTTGCGATTTTCCAGGCTCCACCCGGGATGTCGGGTTGAGGTCTGGGCGTCTAATTTGAATTGGAGAATCGCGGCGGCTTTGTGCATGCGGCGCAGGAGCTGCTCGTCGCGCGGATCTTTGCCGGTGATCGGGAATTGCTTGCACGGGTCGTTTCCGTAGACATCGCGGGCTAGTTTTTCGAGGGGCGCGAGGGGAATGCCGTAGCCTTCCTCTAATTGGGCTAAGCGCCCGTGGCGGAGGGAGAATCGCAGGACCGATGCGATGAGGGCTTCCTGGCCGAGGCAGGCGCCCATCCAGTGGGCGTCGTGATTGCCCAAGACGATCGATACGTTGGTCTGTTTTTGGAGGTAGTCGATGACCTGGTCGATTCGCGGGCCTCGGTCGCCTAGATCGCCGGCGACGATTAATTCGCCGTAGGCGAGATTACGGATGAGATGGGAGGCGGCGCGCACGGCGGCGAGGTCCATATCGTGGTCGCCCAGGGCGCTGAGCATTTCGTCGACGTAGGTGCTCTCCCATCGGACGAGCGGCTCGGCGAGCAGCTCGGCGAATAATTGGCGCATGGAGGGCTCGATCAAATCGGTCATCTGCGAGAGACGGCGCTGGCCGGTCATTTCGCGGACCATTTCAAACTGGCGACGGAGCATTGCGGAGGCCCATTGTTTGCGACGGCGCGGCTGGCTGAGCCACTCCTTCAGGTGCTCCATTTGCTCGCGCGGATAATAGAGGACGGCTAAAAGCTCCTGGCGTTCGCGCTCGACGAGGCGGCTGGTGAAAAGGCGATCGACCAGGGGGCGAAGACGGCCGGAGGCGTTGCTTATAACGTGGCGGAGTTTGGCGGCTTCGCCGTGAATGTCGCTGATGACGTGAATCGCGGGCATGGGGAGGAGCAATTCGGCGCGGCGCGAAGCGAGTTCCTGGGCCGCGGCGGCGGCAGTGGGATATTGCTGGGACATGGCCTGGAGTAATGGCTGGTCTGCTGGTTCCGTGGATTTCCCCATCTGCCGCCTCCAAAGTGATAGCCGGGGGATGGTAACGGGTGGGGGGAAATCACTCAATGTTCGTGGTGGGGGTAGTGGTGATTTTGCGCGCGTGAGAGCCAAAATGCCCCAACGGATTGCTATCCGTTGGCTTTCTTTTGGGAAACGGGTGGTTGACCCGATATTGAAAGAGATTCGGGTGCGGCGTACACTCGGGCGGAAGGCTATAAATACGTCACGGAGGACGCACGCGATGGCCAAGAATTCGAGCGAAAAACCATCCCCTGAAAAAGCTGTTTCCCGCGCTGCTAAAACCAAGGGGGAGACTGCCGAGACGATGGCGGGGAAGCAGAAAGAGATCGCGGTTAGCGAGTTTTTTGCTAAAAATCGGCATTTATTGGGGTTTGATAATCCGCGCAAAGCTTTGCTGACTACGGTGAAAGAGGCGGTGGATAATTCGCTGGATGCATGCGAAGAGGCCCAGATTCTGCCGGAGGTTTGGATCAAAATTGATGCGCTCAATGGGGGATCGAAGGGGGCGCAGCCGGCGCTGATTGATGGGCCCGCGGATGGGGCGGGGGGTTCGATGGCGAATGCGACGCGGTTTCGGGTGACGGTGCGGGATAATGGTCCGGGGATTGTTAAGGCGCAGATTCCGAATGTTTTTGGGCGATTGCTCTATGGGAGCAAATTTCATCGGCTGCGGATGAGCCGAGGGCAGCAGGGGATTGGGATCAGCGCGGCGGGGATGTATGGATTGCTGACGACCGGTCAATCGGTGCAGATTGTGAGCCGGACGGGGAAGAAGAAGCCGACGCATCGGTTTGAATTGCAGATGGACACGCAGAAGAATCGGCCGGAGATTATCTCGGACCAGGAGATGGATCATTGGTCGGTTGACGGCCATGAGATGGAACATGGGACGGAAGTGAGCATCACGATCGAGGCGCGGTTTCAGCGCGGGCGTGCGAGCGTGGATGAGTATCTGGAGCAGACGGCGATTGCCAATCCGCATGCGCTGATTCATTGGTATGCGCCGGATGGAGTGAGCCGGGATTTTCCGCGGGAAGTGCAGGAGGTGCCGGAGTCGCCGA
>JBEKPV010000141.1:0-16429 GCA_049520395.1 Tepidisphaeraceae bacterium | reverse complement strand
TCGAATTTTCCTGTTCCCGCCAGGGCGCTACCAAGGGTGGCGAGGGCTTCGGCGTAGTTTGGCTTGAGGGCGATGGCGCGGTGGGCGGCGCCCTGCGCTTCATCGAATTGCCCCTTGGTAATCAGGGCGTTTGCCAGATTGTTGTGGGCCTCGGCGTAGGCGGGATTGAGGGCGACGGCCGTGCGAAAGGCGGCGACGGCGTCGTCGAGTTGCTGCGTGTGGATCAGAGCGTTGCCAAGACAAACGTGGGCTTCGGCGAAATTTGGTTTTAGAGCGATGGCGCGCCGGCAAGCGGCGATGGCGTCGGCGGGTTGCCCCTTGTCGGTCAGGGCGTTGGCCAGGTTAAAGTGGGCTTCGGCGAAACTGGGACGAAGGGCGATGGCCTGGCGATATGCGGCGAGGGCTTCGTCGAGTCGTCCATGTTTTTTGAGGGCGTTGCCGAGATTGCTATGGGCATCGGCATCGGTGGGATTGAGGGCGATGGCGGCGCGGATCAAATCGACGGCGATGTCGGGGCGGCCTAACTGGGTGGCGATGACGCCCAGATAGTGGGTTGCGCCGGGGTGCCGGGGGTTTTGGGCGAGGATTTTCCGGTAGAGTTGCTCGGCTTCCTGCAATCGACCGGCTTGGTGATGGCGGCCGGCCTCTTGGAAGGTTTGTTGGAGGGTGGATTGGGTCATGGCGCGTAGGTCAATATCAGCGGGGGGATATTTGAGGGCAAGTCATTGGGGAATCTTAACCCAATCTTGAAGCGCGGCGGCCAGGCGAGGGATGACAGAATCCCAGTTTTCGCCCGGATTCTGCCGGAATAATCGCATGGTGGGATACCAGCGAGTGTCCTGACGATCCAGTAGCCAACGGAAATCCGGGCGGCTGGGGATCAGGACCCAGATGGGCTTGGCGAGTGAGCCTGCGAGGTGGGCGATTGACGTATCGACGGAAATTACCAGATCGAGATTCTGGATCAGGGCGGCGGATTCGGCGAAATCGGTCAGGTCGTTTGTGTAATCGTTCAGGTCCATTCCCGGGGGCGCGGATTGATTGGATTCCGGGCCTTTTTGGAGGCTGAAAAAGCGGAGGTTGGGGATACGGGCGAGGGGGGCGAAGAGATCGATGGCGGTCGATCGCTTGGAGCGTGGGCTGGGCGAGCCGGCCCATCGGAGGCCGATCTTCTTTCTTCCGTCGCGGGGGAGGCGGGCTTCCCAGGATTCGACGCTTTGGCGCGGGGGATTGAGGTATGGGACGGTGGCGGGGATGTTTTCGAGGCGAAGGGAGAGAATTCGGGGGAGGCTCTGAAGCGGGATTCGGGAGTCGAAGCGAGGGAGGGGGTGGCCGCGCGCGACGCAGTGGTCGATGCCGGGGAAATTCTCGAAGAGTCGGAGGAGTTCGGGTTGGCATTCGAGGATGATTTTCCCGACGCGCTCTGAAATGAGGGGGACCAGGCGGATGAAATGGATTGCGTCGCCGAAGCCCCCCTCGGTGTAGATGAGGAGGGTTTGGCCGGGTTGATTGGAGCCGTCCCAATAAGGCTGGGGGAAATCGCGGTTGAGTTTTAGGGCTGGGACGCGGAGACGCCATTCGAATTCCTCCCAGCCTTGGGCGAATTGGCCGGCGGTCAATAACATCAGCGAGAGATTCCAGTGGGGATCGGGGTAGTTGGGATTAAGGGCAATGGAGGCGCGATATTCGTGCATGGCTTCGTCGGGGCGGCCGAGGTCTTGGAGGGCGATGCCTAGATTGCAGTGGGCTTCGGCGTAGGTGGGATCGCGCGAAATGGCCTCATGATAGGCGGCAACCGCTTCGTTGAGTTGGCCGTGGTCTCGCAGGGCGTTGCCGAGGTTGCATTGGGCTGCGGGAAAGTTGGGTCTTAAGACGATGGCCTGCCGGAAGGCGGCGATGACCTCATCGTGTTTTCCCGTGTCCTTCAGAGTGGTGGCGAGATTGTAATGGGCTTCGGCGGAGTGGGGATTGATGGCGATGGAGCGGCGAATCAAAGCGGCGGCGCGATCATGGCGGCCTACCTGGTGGGCGATCAAGCCCAACAGATGCAGGACATCGGCTTGCTCGGGCTGCTGGACAAGAATTTGGCGGTAGAGCTGTTCGGCCTCGCGCAGGCGGCCGGCTTGGTGATGCTGCAGGGCTAGATCGAAAAGCTTTTGAATGTTGGGTGCGGACGATGACATCCAACCGGATTATTACATTAAAGGGATTGGAGGGCGAAGACCCACGGCAGCGCCGCGGCGTTCTGGAAGTTAGTTTTCGGGCGACAGTCGTTCTTACGGGGCGTTGGGGTCGTCGGAGGATAGGTCGATGGGGCCGAAGACGCCCTCGATTTGGTAGCGGCCTTTGGTGATGGCGCGAACGGATTGCCCGGTGGCGGTCTGGATGCAGCAGGCCCAAGGGCCTTCGTGCGACTCGGTTTCGGTGTCGACTTCGCCTTCGGCTACCAAATCGTAACTTGCCCCTGATTCCTCATCCGTAGCGGCAAAAAAAATCCGCTTCATCTGCTTGAGCATGGGAGACTCCTTTCAGCCCAGAAACATATTGCCCTTTGATTGCGTATATTCTAACAACGCCGGGTCACTTTTGCGACCACTTGGTGTAGTTCTGCATCACCATGTCCACGGCGGCGTCGATCATGGAGGGATCCGTTCGCACGACGGCGTTTTCAAGGAGGCGGGACATCATCTCTTCGTTGAGTCTGGCCATTTGCTGGGAGCGGAGGGTGCGGGTGATCTGATCCTGAACGGCTTCGTCCTCGAAGGGCTGGACGCCGCCTTTTTGGAGCGTGATTAGTTTGATGAGGTAGTAGCCGCCGTTGTCCTGGATGATGTCGCTGACCTGGCCGGGGGCGAGGGTCCAGATCGCGTCTTCGCACTTGGTGAGGGCGAAGCTGTGGCGTTCGATGGTGCGTGGATCGGTGAAGAGGGAGGAATCCTGGAGCTTGGCCATATTGCCGAAATCTTCGCCGGCGAGGGCCCTTTTGCGGAAGTCGCGGATTCTGGAGAGGGCCAGATCGGGACCGAGATCGGCGGGATCGGTATGGATGATCCATACCGTGGCGGTGTCGGGCTTGGAGAATTCGGTGGCGAGGTGGACGAGGTAATAGCGGCGTTTGTCGTTGGCGGTGACTTGGACTTGGGGGAATATGGTGCGGGCCTGGTAGATTTGAATCATGTAGGCGCGGTGCTGTTCCTCGACTTGTTGGGAGAAGTCTTTGCCTTCGGCGAGGGCGCGGCGGCGGGCGACTTCGAGCGAGCCGCCGGCTTCGGTGATTTTGCGTTGGCGCCACATGTCCGTTAGACGATCGGCCATGTCTTTATCCTGGCTGTTCAGGGCTTTGAGCGCGGCTTGGTATTCCAATTGGTCGTATTCCAATTCCTTGGTGGTTTCGTCGATGCGCTGTCGGGCGGCGATTTCAAAACGATCGATGTCGTACTCCTTGGCCAGCTCACGCAGAATGGGGGCATCGCGTTGGATGACATCGTTGGCGTAGATGGGCGTGTCGCCGACGACGGCGACGACGGTGCCGAGAGTCATGTACTGTTCGGTCTGGTATTCCGGCTGATTTGAGTCGGAGGAGGGATTGATCCGGCTGAGGGCCTCGGGCGACGGGAGAGTGGTTGCGCGCGTGGAGGCCGAGGCGGGCTGTGAAGGAGTTTGATAGGCGGGGGTGGATTCGGCGACGCCCTGGTTAACACCGCCGGATGCTAAGGGCGGAAGGGGCGGGCGGGCCTGGACGTCTGGGGCGGGTAATTGGCCCCCTTCGCCATAACCGGGCAAAGCGGAGGAGCCGGCGGGGTAGTTGTTTGAGTAAAATTGATCGGGTGATAACGGGCGGGGATGGTCTTCGCTGCCGCAAGCGCAGAGGAAGCCCAGGGGGAGGAGAATTACGAACAGGAGCGGTCGGGCCATCACCGTGTCTATTCTAGTCGAAATGATGAACGATGAATGCGGAATGATGAATTAAATTGTGGGCGGTTTAGTCGGCGTTGGCGATCCAGCGTTTTCCGACCATGGAGCCGGCGGCGAGGAGGCAGAATGTGAGTAAGAGCATGGCCCAGACGCCTAAGGCACTGGCGATGTAGAGGCCGTCGCCCATGCGCTGGGCTAGTTCTAGAATGGCGCGGGTGATCGGGTAGTAGGCGGCTTTTTGGGCGAGGATCAGGGAGTCACTAACGTCCAGCAGCGCAAAGGCGAAGGCCAGGAGAGCGCCGGCGATTAGATTGCCGGCGATGAAGGGAAAGGTGATTTTCCAAAGGGTCCTGGCATGGCTGGCGCCGAGGTTTTCGGCGGCTAATTCCAGATCGCGCGGCGTTTGCTGCAGGCCGGCGGCGGTGGCGCGAACGACGTAGGGTAGCCGGCGGACGGCGTAGGCCAATATCAGGAATATTGTGGGTCGTTCCTGGACATCCAGCCAGACGGGGAGGGAGGGGCCGTATTTTTGTTTTAGTGAGATTCCGATCGCGAGGTAGCCGAAGGCGAGGACCAGGCCGGGGACGGCTAAGGGAAGCATGGAGAGGACGTCGATGAAGCCGCGGATGCGGAGGCGGCTGCGGACGATGACGACGGCGGCGGTTAAGCCAATGGCCACGGCGACGATCGTCGCGCAGGTGGCGTACATCACGGAGTTTCGCACACTGGGGATGGCCAGGTCGTCGAGGAGAGCAGCGGTGTAATGGTTGAGCGTGAATTCTCGGGGCAGGACGGAGCGGTACCATTGGCCGGTGGCGGATACGCTGGTGAGTATGACCGCCGCGTGGGGAAGGAGGGCGAAAATCAGGACGACGATGAAGAGGCCGGAGGCGGCCAGGGCTGGAAGGCCATGGAGGGGTTGGGCGACGCTGGCGCCAACGATGCCTTTGCTGGCGGACGCTTCGGCGCCGCCGCCTAAGAGGACTTTACCGAGGAGATAGAGCAGGCCCGCGGCGGCCAGCATGACGACGACCAAGGCATAGGGGAGCGGATTGGAGGCGACCTGCGTGATCTGCCAGAAAATTTGAACGGGGGTGACGGTGTTGAAATCGAAAATTAACGGAGTGCCGAGTTCGGTGAAGCTCCAGATCAGGGTGAGGGTGCAGCCGGCGAATAGGCCGGGGCGGAGGAGAGGGAGGGTGATTTTTCTGAAGACGCGCCAGCGACTTGCGCCCAGGTTGGCGGCGGCTTGCTCGAGGCCGGGATCGATGTTGGCCAGGGCGGCCTGCAAATTTAAGAGCATAACGGGATAGAGGTGGAGGGCTTCGACGACGATGATGCCGAGCATTCGGTAGCGGCCGATCCAATCAAAGCCTGCGCCGTGGCCTAGTCCGAGGAGCATGGTGAGGGGTCCGAAACGGCCGAGGAGGAGGCGCACACCGATGGCGCCGACGAATGGGGGAAGAACCAGGGGAGCGAGCAAAAGGCCCGCGAGCCAATCTCGGCCTGGGAAGGAGTAGCGGACGGAAAGCACCGCGAGGGGCAAAGCGATGGCCAGGGAGAGGAACATGACGGTGATGCCGATCATGGCGGCATTGAAAAGACCGCGCATGAGCTGGGGATCGGAGACGATCATTTGAATGTAGACGGCGCTGAAATGGCCGTCCTGAGTGAAGCCGATGCGGAGGGTTTGCCAGATCGGCCAGATTAAAAACGCGGCAAAGAATAGACAGATGATCGCGGCGGCGATCCTGTGGCCAGTGGATCCGCGGGAGGATGAAGTTTGGTGGGCGGCCATTAGACGTTAATCCGCGGCGTCATCTTCGATTTGGCGGTAATGGTCTAAAAATCGTTTGGCCCAATCGAGGCGCTGGCGGGCACGATCCAGATCAGAAGGGATTGAGTTGAGGCGGTCGTGGCCGGCTTGGAGGACTTCCTGACGCGTGATGGGAGGCTCGACGAGATCGGCGAGCAGTTTTTCGCGGCGATTGGGATCATCGATGGCGAGGATTTTTCGGTAGGCGTCGCGGAGATCGTCGCCGTCGTCGACCCAGGCAGCAGCCCAAATGGGGCGGAGTTCTGGAAGCATGGCGACCCAATCGGGGCGCTGCTTGAAGCCGTTAAGGTCGGAGAAATAGTTGATATCGTCAGCCCAGCCGGTGCGGTCGGCGTAGACGCTTTGTCGGACCGGAGGGCGGCGCAGGGCATGGCGGCGCGGGCCGCCGGGCTGGCCTACTTTTAGTATCCATAGGCGCTGGCCTTCGGGGCTGAGGAGAAATTCGACGAAGTGGTTGGCGTAATCGAGCATGGGGCCGTGCGTGCCGTAGAGGATGGCGACGGGGTCCGGGTTGACGGCGGTGGCGTCTTTGGGGAGGACGAATTGTTCGCGGCGCGGGCCGACGGTTTCTTCGGTGACGCGGCCGTAGAAATCGATTGCCATGCCGGCGGCGGAATCGCCGAGGGCGACGTCGGTGGGAATGCGCGTGGAATCGTTGGTGACGTAACGGGCGTTGGCGGCGATGCGGGTCAGCGTGCTCATGCCGGCGGCGAAGCCGGCGTCCAGGGCTGCCTGGTAGGCGGGACAATTTTTCAAAACTTTGGCGGATTTGCCGCGATTGATTGGATCGTCCAAGAATTTTGTTTCGGCGTCGGCCATGGCGCGCTGGAGGATGAGCATGTCCATCGCCGTGGCCGTGGCGCTGTGCGTGGGATCGCATAAGGCGACTGCGCCGATGAACCGCGGGTCGGTGAGATCATCCCAGGTTTGCGGGGGCGGGACTTCCAGGGCGGAACAGACATCCGCGTTATAGACGATGCCGAAGCTGCTGAGGCAGACGCCGACCCATTGAGGGGGAGTGGATTTTCGGTCGTAGAGGTTTGAGCCGCTTAGGGCGGGTTGGGGGAAGATTTCGGCTAATTGCCGGGGGCTGAGATCCAGCGGGCGGAGGATGCCGAGGGGTTTTAGTTCGCGGTCGAAGAAAACGTCGCCGCCGCCCCAGGCGATTTGGATGCCGCTGTCGACCTGGTCTTCGGGGGGGAGTGCTCCGGCGTGGGCGGCGCGGATGGTTTTATAGAGGGTTTCGAGCTGGCGGCGGACGTCGCTGGTGCCGCCGGGGACGAGGAATTCAAGTTCGATGGGCTGGCCATATTTTTTGCGGTGCCAGTCGGCGAAGGCCCAGCGGAATTCGTTGCGGATATCCTGGTCGTGAGGAGTGATGACGACAAGGCGCGGGGTGGAGGCGTCGATTTGGGATTCGTCGGAGCGGCCGGAACTGGCGAGAGTGCGCATGATGAAGGGGGCGGCGAGCAGGAGAAAAAATGCCAGCAGGAAAATGGTTCTCCACGTGGCTTGGGGAAATCGACGCAGTATTTGGGGGCGGCCCTCACCCGGCGTGCCGGGCGCTGGGTTAATAAGGCTTGCGCGGGCGGAGGATTTTTGGTGAGCGTCTTCCACGGAAATTATTCGGGGAGCAAAATCGTGTCGGATATGTCCCATTCTAAAATTACGCGGGAATCGGAGATGGGCGGAGTATGGACGACTTTTAGTTTTTGATCTCCGGCCTGGACGATGTATTCGGTGGCCTCGCCCAGGTATAGGGACTCGATGATTTGGCCTGGAATGCTGTTGACGTTGGAATTGGACGCCGGATTGGAGCGGGCGAAGCGGATTCGCTGGGGGCGGACGCTTAGAACGACTTTCTGCGGTAGATCGCCGGTGGCGGGGGCAGCGAGGACGCCCAGAGTGGTTTGAATTCTGGCGATGTCTCCGACGCGGCCGATGACGGCGGCATCCTTGATGAGGTTGGTCTGGCCCAGGAAATCGGCGACGAAACTATTTTTGGGTCGGTCGTAAAGTTCGGCGGGTTTGCCGATCTGGATGACTTTTCCTTTTTGCATGATCGCGATGCGGTCGCCGATGCTGAGCGCCTCGGTTTGATCGTGGGTCGACGCGTTGCTGCTCGCCGCCGGAGAGGCCGGCGGGTTTGCGGTCTCCGAAGCCGTCGAGTTGGACGAGATGCAGCGCTTCCTGGGCCCGCTCCATGCGCTGATCGGGGGTGAGGGGTCGGAGGTTTAGGCCGAAGGCGACGTTTTGGCGGACGGTCATGTGGGGCCAGAGGGCGTAATTCTGGAAACACATGACGGCGTTTCGGCGCTGGGTCGGGAGACGCGTGACTTCGCGGCCGCCGAAGAAGATTCGGCCTTCGGTCGGGTCGATAAGACCGGCGATAAGACGCAGGAGCGTGCTTTTGCCGCAGCCGCTGGGCCCGAGGAGGAAAAACAGCTCGCCGTCGGCGACTTCGAGATCAATATCGGAAAGAGCGATGGCGGCATCGTAGCGTTTGCCGACGTGGTCGAGCCGGACAGAAACCATAAAGAGAATATTACACAAGCGCTTCGTCGCCGGAAGGCGGGAGAGGGGAATGAACAGAACGTCAATACTTTTGGGGAAGGCACGAAGGTACGGAGGAACAAAGGTAGATGCGAGGAAATTGTGGTTCCTCGCCTCTACCCTTTGTGCCTATGTGCCTGTGTTTAATTAGTCGTTAAAGGGGCCTTCGCGGCGTGGTCCGCCGCGTCCGCCACCGCGACCGCCGCGGTCACCGCCGCGTCCGCCGCCGCCGCCGTGTCGGCCGCCGCCCCCACCCTGGGGTCGATTTCCGCCACGATCGCCGCGATTACCGCGGTCGTCGCCGCGATCATGGCCGCCCTGCTGGGGTTCGTCGCCACCGCCGGCGGCTGCGCCGACGGGTTCGGGGTCGCTAAGGCCCTCTTCTTTCATCGCGGCCTTGCGGCTGAGTTTGATGCGGCCTTGATCGTCGATGAGGATTACTTTCACGCGGACTTCGTCGCCGAGATTGACGACGTCGGTCACGTTTTGCACGTAGCGGTCGGAGAGTTCGGAGACATGGCATAGGCCGTCGGTTTCGGGGGCGATTTCGACGAAGGCGCCGAATTCCTTGATGCTGACGACTCGGCCGGCGTAGATTTTTCCGACTTTGACTTCGGCGGTGATGGCTTCGACCAGGTCTCGGGCCTTTTCGGCGGAGGCCTGATCGACGGAGCTGATGAAGACCGTGCCGTCGTCTTCGATGTCGATTTGGGCGCCGGTCTCTTCCTGGAGCTTCTTGATATTCTTGCCGCCGGGGCCGATGAGTTTGCCGATCTTTTCGGGATCGATCTTGACGGTGAGGAGGCGCGGGGCGTATTTGCTGATTTCCGCCCTGGGGGCGGGGAGAACGGCCTGCATTTTATCGAGGATGGTCAGGCGCGCTTCCTTGGCCCGATGGAGGGTGTCGCGGATGATTTTGTGATCGAGGCCCTCGGTTTTGATGTCGAGCTGGATGGCGGTGATTCCGTCGCGGGTGCCGCAGACTTTGAAGTCCATGTCGCCGAAGTGGTCTTCTTCGCCGATGATGTCGGTCAGGAGCGCGGTGCGGTCGCCTTCCTTGACGAGGCCGACGGAGATGCCCGCGACGGGTTTGGTGATGGGGACGCCGGCATCCATGAGGGCGAGGCATCCGCCGCAACTGCTGGCCATGGAACTGGAGCCGTTGGATTCGAGAATGTCGCTGATGATGCGAACGGTATACGGGAAGACATCGATGCCGGGGAGAACCGCGACCAGGCTGCGTTCAGCGAGAGCGCCGTGGCCGATTTCTCGGCGGCCAGGGCCGCGGATCGGACGGACTTCGCCAACGCTGTAGCTGGGGAAGTTGTAGTGGAGCATGAATTTCTGGCTGTATTCGTCGATGAGGCCGTCGACGAGTTGTTCGTCGCTGCTGGTGCCGAGGGTGACGGTGCACATAGCCTGGGTTTCGCCGCGTGTGAAGACGGCGGAGCCGTGGACGCGCGGCAGAATGCCGACTTCGCAAGTGATGGGACGAATGCTGTGATAATCGCGGCCGTCGGGACGGACGCCGCTGAGGATCGCCTCGCGGGTGACCTGCTCCTCGACTTCGACAAAAACGTTCTTGATCTGCTTTTGCTTTTCGCGAAGGGCGAGAAGCGTTTGATAGCTGGCGTTGGGATCGGTATTGGGGGGAGCGAGTTCGGCCAGAAGGGAATCGCGGATGGCCTCGACGGCGTCGGAGCGATCGTGCTTGCCGGCTTTGCCTTTAACTTCGCGAATTTTATCGGTGACACGGGAACGGACGGCTTCGACAAGCTGCGGGTCGGGCTGCTTGATGTCGCCGACCTTCGGCTTGGCGGCCTTGGACTGAAGTTCCTCGATCATGCCGACGATTTCGATGATGGCTTTGTGGGCGAATTCGATGGCGTCGGCGACGGCGTCTTCGGCGACTTCGCGGCCGCCGAGCTCGATCATGTTGACGTAATGCTTGGTGCCGGCGACGACCAGGTCCATGTCGCTGTATTCCAACTGCTCGACCGTGGGATTCAGAACGAGTTGCCCCTCGACGCGGCCGACGCGGACGTGGGCGATGGGCGTGAGGAAGGGAATGTCGCTCAGGGCGATGCAGGCGCTGGCGGCGATTCCGGAAAGAATGTCGGGATCGTTTTGGCCGTCGAAGGCCAGGACGTTCAGGTGAACCTGCACTTCATCGATAAAGCCTTTGGGAAAGAGGGGCCGCAAGGGGCGGTCGATGAGGCGGGCGGTGAGGATTTCCTTGGTGGTGGGCCGGCCTTCGCGTTTCATGAAACCGCCGGGGAATTTTCCAGCGGCGGCGCGGCGTTCGCGGTAATCCACCTGCAAGGGGAAGAAATCGATGCCTTCGCGCGGGTTGGCCCGGACGACGGCGCCGAAGACTACGGTATCAGCGTATTGGACAGTGACAGCGCCTCCGGCGAGTTTGGCGTAGGTGCCGGTCTCGATCGCCAGGGTCCTGCCGCCGATCTGGCGTTCGACTCGAATGGCTTGCATGAAATATTTATCCTCTGCCGGCCCCTGTTGAATATCAAAGGCCACAGATGGACAGATCCAAGGAGGAAATTTGCGGGAGCGCAAATTTCGTCCCCGGGTCTGTGCATCTGTGGCTCCGACCTCCGGACTCCTAACCGCCGGGACCGAATGGCGGGGGAATCGCAAGGCGTGTGAATCATCGATTCGGGAGCGGCCACGCCGCTGCCGAGTGGCGGGCCGCTATTTACGCAGGCCCAGCTTGTTGATGATCTGCAAATATCGAACGCGGTCCTCCCGCGTCAGGTATTTCAAAAGTTGGTTCCGTTGGCTGACCATCTTCAGCAGTCCTCGCCGCGATGAATGGTCTTTTTTGTGCGCGTCGAAATGGGCACGCAGCTCGTTGATCCGTGTGGTCAAAAGCGCGATCTGCACTTCGGGAGAACCGGTATCTTTCTCGTGAATGCGAAAATCGCGGACGATATGAGACTTCTGCTCAGCCGTGACGGACATGAAAACAAACTCCCAGACACCTGGTTGGCTAGAAAAGGCCTCCGACCATTCGGAGACGCTCCGGCCAAAAGGTCATAACGGGCTTCCAGGCCGCACGTTGCCGCCGTTAGGAAGTGGGGAAAGAATAAGGTCTTGCGTTCCGACCGTCAAGGGCGCTGGATTTAAGGGGTCTTTCGTCCCTCGCCGATAAATTGGCCGAGCGCTTTATGGCGTCGACGTTTACGCGGCAGGCGCGCTGACAAAAATCTCGGCTCCGTGCCTCTTTAACCATCTTTTATCTCCCGCTTTTGTGCGCCGGCGGGCTTCGTCGAGGAATTTGACGGTCTTGGCATCTAAAAGCGGCTCTTGCGGCATTTCAGCGGCGTAAACGACCGGAACGTCGAGAATCGCCACCATCTGTGCCGTTTCGATCGTTTTCCGGATCGAGCCCCGGCGAAGTTTCGGTTTGGAAATGCGTTTCTCGAGTCGGTCCATGGGCCGCAATTCCGGTTAATACCGATAATGCTCGCTCTTGTAGGGGCCGTTCACGGGGACGCCGATATAATCGGCCTGGTCCTTGGTTAGTTTGGTCAGTTTCACGCCAATCTGATCCAGATGCAGGCGGGCGACCTTTTCGTCGAGGTGCTTGGGAAGCACGTAGACCTTCTTTTCGTACTTTGACTGATTAGTCGCCAGCTCGATCTGGGCGATGGTCTGATTCGTAAAACTGTTGCTCATGACGAAGCTGGGGTGGCCGGTGGCGCAGCCCAGGTTGAGGAGGCGGCCTTCGGCGAGGATCAAAACGGAGTGGCCGTCGGGGAATGTCCACATGTCGTATTGGGGCTTGATGTTGGTCTTTTTGACGCCTTTTACTTTCTTAAGGCCGGCCATGTCGATTTCGTTGTCGAAGTGGCCGATGTTGCCGACGATGGCCTTGTCTTTCATTTTGGCCATGTGCTCGGCGGTGATGATGTTGTGGTTGCCGGTGGCGGTTACGAAGATATCGGCAGTCTTTACGACATCTTCCAATGTCAGGACTTGATAACCCTCCATGGCGGCTTGCAGGGCGCAGATGGGGTCGATTTCAGTGACGATGACGCGGGCGCCTTGGCCGCGGAGGGATTGCGCGCACCCTTTGCCGACGTCGCCGTAGCCGCAGACGACGGCGACTTTGCCGCTGAGCATGACGTCGGTGGCGCGCATGAGGCCGTCGACCAGCGAGTGGCGGCAGCCGTAGAGGTTGTCGAACTTGCTCTTGGTGACGGAGTCGTTGACATTGATGGCGGGGAAGAGAAGCGTGCCGGCTTTTTGCATGTCGTAGAGGCGATGGACGCCGGTGGTGGTTTCTTCGCTGACGCCCTGGACCTCGGCGGCTACTTTGTGCCAGCGCTCGGGGTCCTTCTTAAAGCTGCGGGCGAGGAGTTTGAGGATTTCCTTGAACTCTTCATTGTCGGTGGACTCGGGCGAGGGGACTTTGCCGGCGTTTTCGTACTCGTAACCTTTGTGGATGAGGAGGGTGGCGTCGCCGCCGTCATCGACGATTTGGTTGGGCCCGCGGCCGTTGCCGAAATCCAGGGCGCGGTCGGTGCACCACCAATATTCCTCAAGCGTTTCGCCCTTCCAGGCGAACACGGGGACGCCCTTGGGATTCTGCGCGGTGCCCTTGGGCCCCACCGCTATCGCGGCGGCGGCGTGATCCTGCGTGCTGAAGATATTGCAAGAGCACCAGCGGACGACAGCGCCCAGCGCGGTGAGCGTCTCAATCAGCACGGCCGTTTGAATTGTCATGTGCAGGGAGCCCATGATGCGCAAGCCGGCCAGGGGCTTCTTGGCGGAATATTCGGCGCGCAGGGACATTAGGCCGGGCATCTCTTGCTCGGCTAGTAGGATCTCCTTTCGGCCCCATTCGGCTAACGAAAGATCCTTCACTTTGAACTCCAATTGCTCGGGGGCTTTTTTGGATTTCTTCGGTTCGGCTAGGACGGTGGTCATGGGTGGCTCCTTTATTGTTTATCAGACTGAACGCATCGGCGTTGCATTATTAGGTGTCCTTCACTCTCCGCGAATCGCTACGGCCAAAAATAGCGCCGGGCCTTTGGCTCCAGATTCCGTCGGTAGTGGCCTGGATTCGATTGACTTAAAACCGGCCTGCGATTGCCAGCGATTGATCTTCTCCAGTTCGAATCCTAGCCAGCGTTGGCCCAATTGGCGGCGGAAATCGTCGCGGTCGTGGGGGAGGAGATCGATGATAACTGCTTTGCCGCCGGGTTTTAGGATTCGGGCCATCTCGGCCAGCGCGATTTGCGGGTCTTGGAGATAAGTGAGGGCCAATACCAATACGGCGGCGTCGCAGGTCGCGGAGTCGATGGGGACGGCCGATAACTCGCCGCGGCGGAGTTCGACGTTTTCGATTCCAGTCAGGCGACGTGCGGCGGCTTTGAGCATCGCGGGGGAATTGTCTACGCCGATCACTTGTTTGACATAGGGGGCGATCGTGCCGGCGATTTGGCCTGTGCCGCAACCTAGATCGGCTACCTGGTACGTTTTGGGTAAGAGGGAGAGAGTGGCGGCTTGGGAGAATTTGTCGCCGTAGAGTTCGCCTCGGAGTTTGTCCCACTCGGCGGCGGCGCCGGCGAAGAAGGATTGGCTGTCGCGGGTGCGCTGGCGGAGACGTCGCTCGAGGCGCAATTGGTCTTGCAGAACGGCCGGGGTTTGGCGGGTCTGCTGGCGGGCAACCAGCCAGAGACGGCGCGCGGAGGGTTCCAGTTCGTCCAATATCGTTCGATATAAATGCGTAGTGCCCTGGCGGCGGCTGCGGACCCAGCCGCAATCGCCCAGGACCTTCAGTTGCCGGCTAATGGTCGATTGGGGCGACTGTAAGATGTCGCAGAGTTCGACCACCCCCAACTCGTGGCCTTCTAATAAATGCAGTATCCGCAACCTCTTAGGATCAGCCAGCGACCCCATGAGATCGACGATATCTTCGGTTTGGGCGGGCTCTTCCATCCGCATATCCGAATGGAATGATACTCATAGATCGATTGGCAGGCAAATATTTTGAAGGAAGTGCGTTCGGTATGGGGATTGCCAGTTGACGTTTCAAACGATTAGTTATGGTGAGTCTACCGCTCAAAACGGCGGCAAAGGCGTATGAACATGGATGTTCTTTAAGCGTCTTAATGATGTGATGTACGGAGAATCGGAGCGTCCGTTATGAGCAATTTACACGTAAAGTATCTGCTCGTCGGGGCTGGCATGGCTTCGAGCCAGGCGGCCGAGGAAATTCGAAAAATCGATCCCCGCGGCGATTTGCTGCTGGTCGGGCAGGAGATCAAGCGCCCCTACCGCCGTCGGCCGCTGAGCCGGCAATATCTGCTGGGTGAACGGGATCACGAACAACTGTTTACCTTGTCTTCGGATTGGTGCGTGCAGAACCATGTTCAGTTGCGCACCGGGCAGCGGGCGACGCATTTGGATGCGCATCGGCATGGTGTCACATTGGATAATGGCGAGGAGATTTCGTTTGATCGGCTACTCATCGCCACGGGGGCGTCGCCGCGGCAATTGAGGGTGTTGGGGGCGGATTTGCCGAATTTGTTTTATTTGCGGACGCTGGAAGACGCGGAGCGACTGAGCCACGCCATCGACAAAGCCAAGCGCGAGGGGCGCAAGCATGCGAACGGGCGCGGGAAGGCGGTGGTGATCGGGGGCGGGCTGCTGGGTGTGGAGTTGGCGGGGACGCTAACGATGGCGGGGGTGCATGTTGATTTGGTGACGGCGGGAAATGAGCCGTGGGAAAACATCGCCAGCGAATCGACGGGGAAATGGGTGGCGAAATCTCTGGAAAAACAGGGGGTCGGCGTGCATGTCGGGAACCGGGCGACGCGACTCGACGGGGATGGGCGCGTGCAACGCGTCGTTTTAGCGTCCGGCGGGTCGATCGATACCGATTTCGCCGTGGCGACGATCGGATTGGATGTGCACCGGGAATTTTTGCGCTCGACGCCAATCGCGGCGGAGAAGGCCGTGCTGGTGGATCAGCGGTGCCAGACCAATATTCCGTCGATCTTCGCGGCGGGCGACTGCGCGGCGCTTTATGATCCGCTCTTTGGGAAACATCGGCTGCTTTCGCATTGGGAAAGCGCGACCGAGACGGGCGCGATCGCGGGAGTGAACATGGCCGGCGGATCGGCGTTTTACGATTCGGTCAGCCATTTTCATACGCTGGTCATGGATCTGCGGGTGGATGTTTGGGGCGAGGCGAAAGTCGTGGATCGGCGAATTCGGCGCGAATCGAATGGCAATGGGGGTGAGACGCCGAACTTCATCGAATTAGGCGTGGCGGCCGATGGGCGGATCGCTCAAGTAATTGCGGTTGGACCGGGCAATGAGCGATTTGAACTGGTGGAACTGGTGCGGCGAAGGGTGCAGGTGGCGGGGAAGGAAGAGAAGCTGAAGGATCCGAGTGTGCCGATTGGTTCGATATTGGGGTTGAGCTAAATCGCGCGGGGGCGCGGGGGTGCGATGGCTGAGGCGGTGTCGGAGGAGAGATGTCTTGTTCCCAGTAGCCAGAAAATTCCGGCGAGGCCTGTCGTCGCTGTGACCAGGCCGAAGGCGGCGTTCCATCCCCATATATCGGCGATGTGACCCAGCAATGGGGGCGAAGGGGCGTCGCCCAGACTGTGTATCAACAAAATGTTTAGAGCGAAGGCGGAAGCGCGCACCGACGGGTGAGTGACGTTGGCAAGAATGGTGTTGGAGGGCCCGGTGTTGAAGAAGAGGCAAAATTCGGCGGCGAAGCAGGCGACCCATGCCCAGGGAAACGGGAGGTAGACCATCATCAGAATGAGGGGGCAACAGAGGAAAATGCTGATTCCTGAAACTAGAAAATAGGCGCCGGAGAAGCGGGGTCGGAGTTTGTCGCCGACGATTCCGCCGATAAGGGTGCCCCCGATTCCGGCGACGACGGTGATGGCGCCGAAGATGAGATTGACGTTGGCGAGACTTCCGGCGTGGCGGACTTGGTGAAAATAGGTCGGGAGCCAGAAAGAGATGCCGCCGACGGCGAAAGTCATGGCGGCCATGCCGAGGGTGTCGAGAACGTACGAGGGGGTTTTCAGGAGGCTAAGATAATCGCGCCATTTGGCTTGGGGTTCGACGATGGCG
>JBEKPV010000140.1:0-8891 GCA_049520395.1 Tepidisphaeraceae bacterium | reverse complement strand
GGCCTCCCATGCAAAGGTGTGGTCGAACCACACCATCGTCGCACAAGACGCCTACTCGCGCCAGCGTCACAACGCGCGCAGCTGCGCGGACTTATGAACTATCTGAATGGCATTCGTTCGCGTCACCTTTAATTCCAGCGAATTAATGTTCACGCGATCGAAACGGGGGCTGCCAGCCAAAAATCGGAAATCCAATCGGAGGTGTCGCGCGATTTAACTATAACGATGATTGGACTGCCGGTCGGAATTATCGGGGTCATGTGTTGGATTGGGGGAGCGGCCTATCACCGACGCCGCGAGCATTAGGGGTCCAGTTTTTCAAGTGCATAATCCCGTTTCGAAATCGTGCCGGACGCGGGATTTTGGAAGCCGGCTTGCCGGGGTGTTCAAAACGGCTTCTCCATGTTTCAATGTCGGGCATGTCCGCCGACGAGCTTTTTGATTCCGCCTATGCTTTGCACGCGGCTGGTGATCTGGCCAAGGCTGGGGAGATTTATCGGCGGATTTTGGTGGAGCGGCCGGAGGATGCGGAGGTGCTTCAACTCCTGGGGGTTCTTTGTCTTCAACGGGGTGAGAAGAAAGAGGCTCGGGAATTTCTGGAGCGGTCGCTGAAGATCGAGCCGGCGGCTCCGGATTGTCATTATCATTTGGGGATCATGCAGGCCGATGCGGGGGACCATGCGGGGGCGGCTCGATCGTTTGAGGCGGCGGTGCAATTGCAGCCGGAGTTTGTGGAGGCTTTGGGGCGATGGGGGGTTTCACTTCAAGCGATGGGGAAATGGGATGAGGCGATCGAAGTGCATCAGCGGGCGGTTATTTTCCGGGGGGATTCACTGGATGATTATTTGCAACTGGGCAATGCGCAGTGCGGGGCGGGAAAACTGGAAGAGGCGGCGGCGACGTTTCAAAAAGTTTTGGATTTGAATCCGAGGTCGTATGCCGCGGCTTATTCGCTGGGGTTCGTGCTTCGCAAAATCGATTGCTGGGACGAAGCAATCGCGGCTTATCGGCAGGCATTGGAATTTAAATGGGGCGATGTGGCGGCCAGCAATAACCTGGCGGCGGCACTGAAAGATACGGGACGATTGGACGAGGCGCTGGAGTGCATCAACCAGGCGATCGGCGGGGAGCCGGAGAACGCGGCGGTCGCGAGCAATCGGCTGTTTATGTTGCATTTTCATCCGGCGTATGACGCGGCGAGCCTTTTGGAGGAACACGTTCAGTGGAATGAAAAATACGCCAAGTCGCTGGCGGGGGAGATCCGGGTTCACGCCAACGACCGGTCGCCGGGGCGGCGGTTGCGGATCGGGTATGTTTCGGCGGATTTTCGGCAGCATCCGGTGGGTTTGGCGATTGAGCCGGTTTTGCGGAATCACGATCGCCGGCAGTTTGAGATTTTCTGTTATTCGAATTCCACGACGGATGATGCGGTGACGCGGCGGATTCGCGGCGTGGCCGATCATTGGCAGGTTATCGCGGGGATGACGGATGAAAAAGTGGCGGATTTGATCCGCGAGAATCAGATCGACATTCTGGTGGATTTATCGTTGCATATGGCGCTGAATCGGATGCTGGTGTTTGCGCGCAAGCCGGCGCCGGTGCAGGTGACTTACCTGGGGTATCCGGGAACGACGGGGCTGGGGACGATGGATTACCGGCTGAGCGATCCGTGGCTCGATCCGCCGGGGACGGACGGGTTTTATACGGAGAAGACGATTCGGCTTCCGCGGACGTATCTTTGCTGGAAGTGGGCGGGAGGAGGGGAGCCGGTTGGGGAACTGCCGGCGGGGGAACGGCGGCAGATTACGTTTGGGAGTTTGAATAATTTCTGCAAGGTGACGCCGGTCGTTTTGCAGACGTGGGGGGAATTGCTGGCGCGCTTGCCGGATTCGCGGCTGCTGCTGCGGACGCCGCCGGGTGAGACGGCGCGGCGGGCTCGGCGGATTTTGTCGGATTTTGGGGTGTCGGAGGAGCGGGTACTGGTTTCCGGGCGTTTGCCATGGGTGGATTACGTTCAATTGTGCGGGCAGGTGGATATCGGGCTGGATCCGTTTCCTTATCCCGGGCACACGACGAGTCTGGATTTGATGTGGATGGGGGCTCCGGTGGTGACGCTCAGCGGCCCGACCGCGGCGAGCCGCGGGGGGGTGAGCATTCTGCAAAACCTTGGCCTGCCGGAACTAATCGCCGGCAGCGAGCGGGAGTATATCTCCATCGCCGAAAAGCTGGCGGGGGACCTTGGGCGATTGAAGGAGATCAGAAAGTCGATGCGGGAGCGGATTAAGGGTTCGGCGCTGAGGGACGAAAAGGGATTTGCCGGGGAGATCGAGGGGGCGTTTCGACAGATGTGGGAAAACTGGTGCGCGGGTGAAACGAGATGAGAGAGCTTGAGACGGGGGCGGGATGTATCATGCCGAGCGGGACTGACGGTGACTCGGCTGACTAAACCCCTCCTGGTTTTCGACGGCGACTGCTCGTTTTGCCGACGCTGGGTGAATCGTTGGCGCTGCGGCGGGGCGGAGGCAGTCGATAGCGAACCGTTTCAATCGGCGGCGGATCGATTTCCGGAGATTCCGCGTGAGCAGTTCGCCAGGGCCGTGCATTTGATCGAGCCGTCGGGAGAGGTTTATCGGGGGGCGACGGCGGCATTCGCGGCGCTGGCGCACTGCGGGCGCTTGGGGTGGCTTTTTTGGATGGATCGGCATGTGCCGCCGTTTAAGTGGGTGATGGGCGGGGCGTATCGGGTGGTCGCGGATCATCGCGACGCGGCGGACAAAATCGAATGGCTCTTTTCGGGTCGGCGGAGTGAGCCGGCGAGTTATGTCGTCAGCCGGGAATTATTTTTGCGCGGGCTGGGGCTGACGTTTCTCATCGCGTTCTGGTCGTTGTGGGTGCAGATGGATGGGCTGATCGGCAGCAGGGGAATTCTGCCGGTCTCGGCGTATCTTCAGGCGATCGCGGAGCAATACCCCGGGCAAAAATATGCGCTGGCGCCGACGCTTTGCTGGCTGAATTCCTCGGATGCGTTTTTGCATGCGCTGTGCGGCGGGGGAATGGTGCTGGCGTCTTTGCTGATCCTGGGAATCGCGCCGGTTCCGGTTTTGGCGCTTCTTTGGGCGGCGTATTTGTCGCTGGTGGTGGCGGGGCAGGATTTTCTTTCGTTCCAGTGGGATTGCCTGATCCTGGAGGCGGGATTCATCTCGATTTTTTTCGCTCCGTGGCGGCTGTTTTCGCGGACGAAAAATGAAAACGCGCCGCCGTGGATCGGGCGGTTTTTGCTGAAATGGCTGCTGTTTCGAGTGATGTTCTGGTCGGGCGTTTTGAAACTGACCAGCGGCGATCCCACCTGGCGCGACTGGACGGCTTTGCAATATCACTACTTTACGCAGCCGATCCCGGCCTGGACGAGCTGGTATTTTCAGCAAGCTCCGGGATGGTTCGAGCGGTTTTCGGTGGGGGTCACATTTTTTGCCGAGGTGATTTTGCCTCCGTTTTATTTCGCGCCTCGGCGATTGCGCCTGGCGGCGATGTTCGGAACGATTGTGTTTCAATTGCTGATCGCCGTCAGCGGGAATTTTGGGTTTTTTAATTTGCTGACGATCGTTTTGTGCATTTTGCTGGCTGATGATGCGCTTTGGCCGCGATGGCTGAGTCGCGGACTTACTGCGTCGCGCTGGCGGTCGCCGAAATGGTGGCGGCGGTGGCCGGTTTGGATCACCGCGACTTTGGCGGTGCTGATTTTGTGCATCACGCTGATGCAAGGGTCGGAAGCGGTCGGCTGGTCGGTCAACTGGCCGGGGCCTCTGCTCCGTATTGAAAGCGCGATCGATCCACTGCGAACCATCAACAGTTATGGGCTTTTTCGCGTGATGACGACGCGGCGGCTGGAAATTGTGATCGAGGGGAGCGCCGACGGGATGAATTGGAAGGAGTATGAATTCAAATATAAGCCGGGGGATGTGGATCGGGCGCCGGTTTTCACGACGCCGCATATGCCGAGGTTGGATTGGCAGATGTGGTTCGCGGCGTTGGGGAGCGCGCAGGACAATCCGTGGTTTGAGAATTTGATGATTGCTTTGTTACAGGGTTCGCCGCCGGTGACGAAATTGCTGGCGTACGATCCGTTTGCGGCGCGGCCGCCGCGGTATTTGCGGGCGGTTTTGTATGAGTATCATTTTACCGATGGCGCGGAGCGCCGGCGCACCGGGGCATGGTGGCGGCGGGAGGAGGTGGGGATGTATTTCCCGGCTGTGTCGCTGCGGGATCAGCCGTAGGGTACGATGGGTTTCGAGGAGCGAATTCCGTGAAGATCGTCGATATCCGGGAAGTGACGCGGCCGATCAGTTCGCCGATTCGCAACGCCTATATTGATTTCTCGAAGATGACCCTGAGTCTGGTCGCGGTGGTGACGGATGTGGTCCGCGACGGCAAGCGCGTGGTGGGGTACGGCTTCAATTCCAACGGACGATATGGGCAGGGGAGCCTGATCCGCGAGCGTTTTCGCCCGCGCGTGCTGGAGGCGAAGCCCGAAAGTCTGCTTGCCGAGGGGGGGGCGAATCTCGATCCGGCGAAAATCTGGGCGTGCATGATGACCAACGAAAAGCCCGGCGGGCATGGGGAACGCTCGGTGGCGGTGGGGACGATCGACATGGCGGTCTGGGATGCGGTCGCCAAGATAGCGGGCCGGCCGCTGTTTGAATTGCTGGCGCGGCAATATGGGGATGGGAGGGTGAACCCGCGCATCTTCGTTTACGCCGCCGGGGGGTATTACTATCCGGGCAAAGACCTGGAATCGCTGAAGTCGGAGATGAAGAGCTACACCGACCGGGGCTACACGGTCGTGAAAATGAAAATCGGAGGGGCGACGCTCGAAGAAGACCAGAGAAGGATCGAAGCGGTGCTGAGCGTGCTGGAGCGCGGCCAGCGCTTGGCGGTCGACGCCAACGGCCGGTTCGATCTGCCGACGGCCATCGCTTACGGCAAGGCGCTGACCCCTTACAATTTATTTTGGTACGAAGAAGCCGGCGATCCGCTGGATTACCAATTGCAGGCGGAACTGGGCAAGCATTATTCACTGCCCATGGCGACGGGCGAAAATCTTTTCTCGATGCAGGACGCGCGAAATCTGATCCGCCACGGGGGGATGCACGCGGATCGCGACTGGCTGCAATTCGACTGCGCGCTCTCTTACGGACTGGTCGAATATCTGCGAACACTGAAAATGCTGAAGGAAAACGGCTGGTCTCCCTCGCGGTGCATCCCGCACGGCGGACATCAGATGTCCCTGAATATCGCCGCCGGTCTGGGATTGGGCGGCAATGAATCCTATCCCGACCTGTTCCAACCCTTCGGCGGTTTCCCCGACGGGACGGCGGTGGAATCGGGATACGTCAACCTGCCGGCGCTGGTCGGCATCGGATTCGAGGGTAAGGCGGACCTCTATCGCGAGATGAAAGCCCTTGCGGAATAACCCAATGCCCCCGGCCACGCGCAGGAAAAACCCGCTGGGGCAGTTGTGGGTGCAACTGCTGATCGGCCTGCTGCTGGGCATCGCCGTCGGCTGCGCGGCGGGACCGCGCGCGGCGGGGTTGAAAATTCTGGCCGATCTTTTCATTCGGCTGATTCGAATGGTGCTGCCGCCGATTATTTTCGGCACCGTCGCGGTCGGGATCGCCAAGATGGGGAATCTCAAAACCGCGGGCCGCGTGGGACTTAAAGCTCTGATCTATTTTGAAATCGTCTCGACCTTCGCACTGGTGATCGGGCTGGTGGTTGTGAATGTCGTCAAGCCCGGGGCGGGGATGCACGTGAACGTGGCGACGCTGAATACTCATGCGATTGACGCCTACACCGCGGCGGGGAAGAAACAGACGGCCCAGGATTTCCTGATCAACATCATCCCCACCAGCGCGGTTGGCGCGTTCGTCGAGGGGACGATGCTTCAGGTGATCCTCCTGTCGGTCCTGTTTGGCGTGGCCCTGTCGCGCCTGGGGCAGCGCAAGCAGCAACTGATCGAAATTCTCGATTTGTTCGTGCACGTTCTGTTTGGCGTCGTGCGCATCGTGATGTACCTGGCGCCGCTGGCGGCGTTCGGCTCGATGGCCGCGATCATCGGCCAGTACGGCACGCATACGCTGGCGTCGTACGGCAAACTGATGGCGGGGGTCTATCTGACGTGCATCGTCTTTATCTTCGGGGTTCTGGGAATCATCGCGGCCAGTTGCCGCGTTTCGCTCTGGAAATTCCTGGCGTACATCAAGGACGAAATCGCCGTCACCTTTGGCACCTGTTCCACCGAGGCCGTGTTGCCGCAGATGATGCTCAAAATGGAAAAGCTCGGGTGCGAAAAATCGCTGGTCGAGATGGTGCTGCCCGCGGGTTATACCTTTAACGCCGACGGTACATCGATCTACCTCACCATGGCGGCGATCTTCGTCGCCCAGGCGACCGACACCCACCTTTCGCTGGGCGATCAATTGCTCGTGCTGGCGGTTCTGCTGCTGACCAGCAAGGGCTCGGCGGGCGTCGCGGGTTCGGGGTTTGTGACCCTGGCGGCCACGCTTGCGTCGATGGACAAAATTCCGGTCGGGGGAATCGTGCTGCTTCTGGGGATCGAAAGTTTTGTAAATCAGGCTCGCGCGGTGACCAATTTGATCGGCAACGGCGTCGCGACGATCGCGGTGGCCCGGTGGGAGAACGCCTTTGATGAGGCGCGGGCGCGGGCGATGCTGGATTCGCCGCCGCGGGAGGCAGTTATCGCTTAAGTGGCGGCGGGGGAAGTTCGCGCTTGGCAGAAATGGCCGCAATCGACACAATAGCCCGCCGGTGAAGACAGCCACCTTACAAATGGCCAGTGAGCGGGCCGCGACCGTCGCGGAGGCGGAGGTGCAGACGCGCCGGCTGGCGCGGTCGCATTACGAGAATTTCTCGGTGGTGTCTCTGCTTTTGCCGCGGCATCTGCGGCAGGATTTTTGCAACATCTACGCGTTTTGCCGGGTCGCGGACGATTTGGGGGATGAAACCGGGGACCGGAACCTATCGCTGGAGTTGCTCGCCGATTTTCGGAGGCAGACGTTGGAATGTTTCGACGGCCGCGCCACCACGGCGGTCTTCGTGGCGCTGTCCGGCACGATTCGCCGCCGCGATCTGCCGTCGCAGCCGTTTTTGGATCTGATCGACGCCTTTGAGCAGGATCAGCGGGTGTTGCGCTATTCGACGTTTGAGGAGGTTCTGGATTATTGCCGCCGCAGCGCCAATCCGGTGGGGCGACTGGTGCTCTATCTCTGCGGGTATCGCGACGAGCACCGCCAAAATCTGTCGGACCAAACCTGCAGCGCCCTGCAACTGGCGAATTTCTGGCAGGACGTCCGGCGGGATATTCTTGAGCGCGACCGCATTTATCTGCCCAGGGATTCCATGGATCGTTTCGGCGTCAGCGAATCGCAAATCCGGGACGGGCGCTGCGACGAGAATTTCCGGCGGCTCATGCGATTCGAAGTCGATCGGGCGGCCGAGATGTTTGGGCGCGGCGAAGCGCTGTTGCCGCTGCTTCGTCCAGCGGTGCGGGCGCAGATTTCCCTTTTCGGCAAGGGGGGGCGATTGGTTCTGAGTTCCATTCGCCGGCAAAATTACGACACACTTTCGCGCCGCCCGGCGCTGAGCCGATGGCAAAAGGGGGGGCTGATCGCCAGCGCCCTGGCGGGGATGGCGGGGCGGGTTTTCACGGGGAAAAAGGAGCCGGGGGTTGCGGGAGGCGCGGCATGAATCTGACGACGCCGACCCGATTTCCGTCCAGGTCCGCCGTCACGTTGGCTCATTCGTATAACTATTGCCAGCAGATCACCCGCACGCAGGCGAAGAATTTTTATTACGGGCTGAAACTTCTCCCGCAGCCGCGGCGCGCGGCGATGTTCGCGATGTACGCCTACATGCGCATCGTGGACGACATCGCCGACGGACAAGCCGGCAAATCCGTGGCCGATCGGCATCAGGCGCTGGAAGTGCTCACGCAAAATACGCGCGAGGCTCTGGCGGGGCGAACGGGGGACGAATCGGCCTCGATCTGGCCGGCGTTTATCGACATGACGCGGCGGTACAACGTACCGGCTTATGTCTTTGAGGAAGTGATCGCCGGGCAGCGGCAGGATTTGCAGGGGCCGGTCTTCGAGGATTTCGAGCCGCTGAAACAGTATTGCTATCGCGTCGCCGGCGTTGTCGGCGTGGGGAGCATTCACGTCTTCGGTTTTCAAGGGGGCGAGGAGACCATTGAACTCGCGGTGCAGCGCGGGATCGCGTTTCAGCTGACCAACATCCTGCGCGACCTGCGCGAAGACGGGCAGCGCGGAAGAATCTATTTGCCCCGAAGCGAACTGCGCGAAGCCGGCGTGGCGGAGGCGGATCTGCTGGCGGGGAAATCCTCCGAGTCATTTTTGAAACTGATGCGCCGGCAAATCGACCGGGCCCGGGCGTTTTATGAAAGTTCCTCGCCGCTGGAATCGCGGATCGAGCCTTCGAGCCGACCGACGCTGAGGGCGATGACGCAAATCTACCGGGGGTTATTGGAAAAAATCTCGGATACTCCGCAGCGCGTCTTGCGCGAGCGTGTTTCCCTGTCGCCGCTGTCCAAATTGCGCATTGCCTGGCGGGCGGCGCGGTCGAGGTAAATCGGTCCATGGCGGAAGAGCGCGTGGTGGTCGTGGGAGGCGGCTTGGCGGGCATGGCCGCCGCGGTGGCGCTGGAATCGCGCGGGCGCCGCGTGACCCTCCTGGAAGCGCGCAAAACCCTCGGCGGCCGAGCGGGCTCCTTCGAAGACCCGCAAACCGGCGAAACCCTCGATAACTGCCAGCACGTCCTGCTCGGCTGCTGCACCAATCTGCTCGATTTCTACCGCA
>JBEKPV010000139.1:0-8898 GCA_049520395.1 Tepidisphaeraceae bacterium | reverse complement strand
AAGACTGAGTAATCCAAATGTAATATTCGAAAAGTTTACAAGCATTAACAGCGCAGCTCTTGGCGCTGGAGCGTCGAGACCTCGTTCGATCATCTCAAGACCACGATATGCATGAATGTCCTGAAGTGCCAAAGCATCGGCGGAACTTTGCGCGAACTACTGGTGAACACCTTGATTCGACTGGCGATGCCGAAAGAGGACCGAAAAGGGACGCTCGTCAATGGAGCCAGAGAAGCCCCTCACCCCCGCCCTCTCCCGGCGTGCCGGGCGAAGGGGGTAAACGGTGGGCGTTTCGCGCGGACAGGTTCTAATCCCTGCCGATTCGGCGGAGGAATTCTTGCTCGGTCAGGATGATAACGTCTAGGTCTTCGGCTTTGTCTAGCTTGCCGCCTGCTTCGGAGAGGGCCAGGACGTGAATGGAATAAACGTTCGTGCGCGTCGGCTTTAGATCGTCTGGATGGGCGAGATGGTGGGGAAAGACGGTGACCTTCGGTCGCCCGCTAAATAGTTTGGATGGGGGGCTTCCGGTCGACGGTGTTTATTCCATTTTTTCCAGGGTCATCTCGGTGCGACTGACCATTTTGTGGTTGATGGACATGATGATGATTTCCCTGGCCAGGCCGATGCCGGGGATGAAGTGGCGTTCTACCGACGTTTTGGAGAGGGCGTCGGATTGATCGATCATGACGACGTAGCCGGGGACGGGGCCGTCGGGGCTGTCGACGGGGAGGGGTCCCCACATTTGATAGGTTTGCGAGTACGTGTGGTCGTCGGGATCGTAGGTCCAGGTTTTGGGTTGCGGGGGAAATGGCCAGAGAATTTGCGGCGGCTTCATGGGAATGATCGCATCGGACGTTTTGCGCTGGGTGGAGACTAAGCCGTCGGGGGTGAGCCGCCACCATTCCTCGAAGACGAGTTGGCCGTTGCGGCGCATTTCGAGGTGGGAGCCTTTGTCGTCGTCGCCGGCTTCGGTAATTTGGACGGTGGCGCGGAGCTTGCCGTCGGGGTCGAGTTTGATGCCGGGGCCGCTGAGGCCGGCGCCGTTGGCGACTTCCTGAACGAATCGGTATGTCCATTTTTTGCCAGGGACCAGGGGCATGAGGTCTTGCGGGGTTGGGACGCTGGGGGCGTCGGGGGCGGGGACGATGGAGAAGGAGACGGATTTCCATGGCTGGTGATCAAGCGAGACATCGAGGCGGTATTTGCCAAGGGGCATGGGCTGCTCCATGCCGTTCATGCTCATGGTGCCGCTAGATACGTTGTGAAGGTCGAGTGTGCTGGAGGCGATGGTGAAATTGGGCGGGGCGGCGTCGCCGACGTCAACCGCCACCCAACTGAACTCCAATTCGGCGGCTTGCGCGCTGCCCAGACGGAACGTGGCGTTCATCTCCCTGGCGGGAGGAAACTTGTCCGACGCATAAATCGGCGTGTCGTCCGACGCGGCGGCAAGGCAGGTCTCCACGCCGGCGGCTTCCGGTTGGGTGGCGGGCGCCTGGTCCGCGCGGCATGCGAGGGGACACAACATCGGGATGATGAGAAAAGCCAGGAATCGATGCGGAAGCATCATCATCGGATCTCCCTTGAACTGTGCGACCCGTAGGATCGCCGGGGAAAGGAAGCCAAATGATACCGGAATTTGGAGCGTTTCCCAAGTTCCCTTTCTTCTTCGTGCGCTTGGCGTCTTCATAGAATTTGTTTTAAACCCGGCGCGCCGGGACGGAGGGCGCGAAGGGGAAATGGAAATGCGGTTTACTATTTACCGATTCGGCTCAGGAATTCTTTTTCGGTTAAGACGGGGACCTTTAAGTCCTTGGCTTTGTCTAGTTTGCTTCCGGCGTCGGAGCCGGCCAGGACGAAGGTGGTTTTTTTGCTGACGCTGCCGGCTACTCGGCCGCCTAGGGTTTTAATCAACTCTTCTATTTCGTTGCGCTTGAACTTCTCCAGCGTGCCGGTGACTACTATTGTTTGGTTGGCCAGGGGCTGGTGGGATGATGTGGCGGGTTTTTCTTGTTTGGGGTTTATGCCTGCGTTTATGAGGGATTCGATGGTTTTTCGGCCGGCGGGACTGGTGAAAAAGTCGTGGACGGATTGGGCGATGACTTCGCCGATTTCGTGGACGCTGGAGAGCTGGTCGGCCGTGGCTTCTTGCAGGGATTTCAGGGACGTGAAGTTTTGGGCCAGGACGGTGGCGACGCGATTGCCTACGTGGCGGATGCCCAGGGCGGCCAGGAGGCGGTCCAGGCCGCGGGTGCGGCTGGCGGCGATGGCGTCGATTACGTTTTGGGCGCTTTTTTCGCCCATTCTTTCCAGCTTTAGTAAGTCGTCTACTTTCAGGCGGTAGAGGTCGGCGAAGGTTTTTACCAAACCGGTTTCGACTAATTGATCCACCAGGGCTTCGCCTATGTTTTCGATGTCCATTTGGTTTCTGGCGCAGAACCATTGGAGGCGTTCGCGGAGTTGGGCGGGGCAGGCGGGATTGGGGCAGCGAATGTATGGGCCGTCGGGGTCCTTCTCGACGGGAGTGTTGCAGGAGGGGCAACGTGTGGGGGGCTCGATGACTTTGGCGTTTTTGGGGCGTTTTTCTTTTACGGCCTGGCGGACGTAGGGGATGACCTCGCCGGCTTTTTCCAGGACGATGGTGTCGCCGAGGTGGAGATCGAGCTTGCGGATTTGGTCGAGGTTGTGCAATGTGGCGTTGGAGACGGTGGTGCCGGCGAGGAAGACGGGTTCGAGGCGGGCGACGGGGGTTAGGGTGCCGTTTTTTCCTACTTGCCAATCGACGTGCTTGAGGATGGTTTGGGTCTGCTCGGCGGCGTATTTGAAGGCGATGACCCAGCGCGGGGCTTTGCTGGTTAAGCCGAGGCGGTCGCGCTGGGAGAGGGAGTCGACTTTGATGACCATGCCGTCGGTTTGGTAGGTGAGTTTGCCGCGGATTTCGGCGAATTTTTCTATACCTTCGATGACCTGTTGGATGGTTTTGGCGAGGATGAGGTGCTCGCCGATGGGGAGGTTCCAGGTTTTCAGGAGTTTTAGGGTTTCCCAATAGCTTTGCACGGAGAGGGACTGGACTTCGCCCAGGCCGTGGGAGACGAAGCGGAGTTTTCTGGAGGCGGTGATTTTGGGGTCCAGTTGTTTCAGGGCGCCGGTGGTCAGGTTGCGGGGGTTTTTGAAGACCTCTTCGCCGGCGGCTTCTCGCTCTTTGTTTAGTTTTTGGAAGACGGCGCTGGGCATGAAGATTTCACCGCGGACTTCGAGGATTTTGGGGAAGTCTTTTTGGGTTAGGCGGAGGGGGATGGAGTGGATGGTTTTGGCGTTGGAGGTGATGTCGTCGCCACGGCGGCCGTCGCCACGGGTGGCGGCGAGGACGAGGAGGCCGTTTTCGTAGCGGAGGGTGGCGGCTACGCCGTCGACTTTGGGTTCCAGGACGTATTGGATTTGCTCGTTGTCGCCCAGGAGTTTTCTGACACGGGTGTCGAAGGCGCGGACTTCGGATTCATCGTAGGTGTTGTCGATGCTCATCATGGGGACGGCATGTTCGACGGTGCGGAAGCCTTCGATGGGCTGGCCGCCGACGCGCTGGGAAGGGGAATCGGGGGTTATCAGATCGGGATTGGCGGTTTCCAAGTCGACCAGCTCGCGCATGAGGCGGTCGTATTCGTGGTCGCTGATTTCGGGTTTGGCTTCTACGAAATAGAGATGATTGTGGTGCTCGATCTCGGCGCGGAGTTTTTTTATGCGCTGTTCGATTGCGGAGGGCATGAGGGTATTAAACCGCCAAGATGCCGGTTCGGCAAAAGCTCGGCGATGGCCCAATTGGTTATTACGGCGAGTGTTACCAAATGGAAAATTCCCCAGTAGGTTGTGCCTTGGCCAGTGTAGACGAACAGGGGAGTAAGGCTCAGGGTGAGGGAGATCAGGATTATTTTCAGGTCTTGCCATTTGCGGCGCCAGATCAGGAGGGGCCAGGCGAGGGGTGTGAAGTAGGTGAGGTAATGGGTTTCCAGGACGACGGGGCCGAGGGCCAGGCGGGCGGGGACGGCTTGGCCGAGGATGGCCCAGAAACGATTGTCGAGGATGCCGGCGTACCAAAGGGGATGGTGGGTGATGTCGTGGAGGACTTTGGCGCGCATCAGGTCGGTGTACTGGGGAAGGTCTTCGGGGCTGATCCAATAGTAATGGTCGGGGGGATAGGTTTGGTCGGAATGGTAGCCGGCGGTGTAGGTAATGTTGAGGTGGTATTGGGAGCGGAGGATGGGGGCGGCGTAGGTGAAGGCGCGTTTGTCGTCCCAGGCGTAGGAGAATTTGTGGTCGAAGTCGCCGAGGCCTTCCCAGAGGACGTGCCAGAGGGTGTGGTGCGGGGTGCGGTAGCCGTCGTAGGGGTGGCCGCCGTGGGCGGCGACCCATTGGGTTGCTTGTTCGATTTTGTAATTCCAGAATTTTGTCCAGGCGAAACTCGTCAGCAAATAGGACGCGGTTAGTGTGGCGATCAGCGCCAGGCGGCGGAGCCAGGGGGTATCGGGAATTGTTAAGTAAATGATGGGGAGCGCGGCGATGGCCATGGCGGCTTCGGCGCGGATGTCGCGGGCGGTGGCTAGAAAGACGGCGCTGGCGGCGGCGATCAGGAAGGCGGATTTTTTGGGGGCCAGGCGGCCGGTGATGAGGGGGAGATTGGCGGCCAGGGTGAAAAGCGCGAAGGTGATGGGTAAGGAGAAAATGTTTTCCTGAGCGAGTTGATCCTGTTGAAAGGGATCAGAGCCTACCAAAAGGATGATCAGGATGCCGAGGAGAAATTTTTGTTCGCGCCAGAAGGACCAGAGGATGCAGAGGAGAGCGGCGATGAAGAGGGTTTGGTCCAGGCGGACTACGGAGGGGACGACGGGGTCGCCGGTGAGATAGACGGAGGGGAGGAGCAGCCAGAGGCGGCCGAAATCGCCGTGGCGGATCATGCTGCAGGGGAGGTTGAGGTCCATGGCGAGTTGGTTGGCGTGGTCGCGGATAAAGATGTCGGCCTGGGGTTTGGAGGGAGGGGGTTCGGCGATGGAGCAGACGGGGAAGACGCCGTAGTAGTAATAGGGCCAGACTTCGGCGATGAGTTCGGGGTATAGGCCGATGCTGGCGCGCATGGGGTAAGTGGGGATGATGGGGGTGCGGTATTGGGTGTCGAATTGCCAGAGGATTATCAAGATGGAGAGGATGGCGGGGAGCCATTTGCTGCGGGGAGCGGGGGTGATCGCGCGGGCGTTCATCAGAATGGAGGGCGGAGACCGAGGAGATGGAAACGCAAAAGAGAGAGGGCTGTTTTGGCGGCGCGATCGCGGATCATTTCCCGGTCGCCGGGGAAGAGGAATCTTCGCGCGGAGTTGGAATCGGCGCTGGCGAGGGCGATCCAGACGGCGCCGACGGGATTGGCGTGGGTGCCGCCGTCGGGGCCGGCGATGCCGGTGATGGAGAGAGCGCAATCGGCGCCGCTTTTCAGGCGTGCACTTTGGGACATGGCGAGGGCGACTGCTTCGCTGACGGGGCCGTGTTCTTTGAGTAGGTCGGGAGGGACGTTTAGGAGATCGGTTTTTGCGGAATCGGCGTAGGTGATCCAGGCTTGTTGGAAATAGGCGCTGGAGCCGGGGATGTCGGTGATCATTTTGGCGAGTAGGCCGCCGGTGCAGCTTTCGGCGGCGGTGACGGTTTGGGATTTTTGGGCGAGTAGTTGGCCGGTGACGGATTGCAGGGTTTCATCACCGCGGCCGTAGATCAGGGGGCCGAGGGCGGCGGCGCAGAGTTCTGTTGTTTGATCTAGTTCGCGGGCGGCCTGGGCGGGGGTTTCGAAGCGGGCGGTGATTCTCAGGGAAACGATGCCGGCGGAAACTGTGGTGCCGACGGAGGGGTTGCGGGTGCGGTCCATCAGGGGGCCTAGTTTTTCGGCGATGGTGCTTTCGCCCTGGCCGAAGGTGTGGAGGGTGCGGGAGAGGATGGTGGGGCCGGTGGTTTTGAGGTGGGGGGCGACGGATTTTTCGAACATCAATTTCATTTCCTTGGGGACGCCGGGCATGGAGTAGATGCGGCAAGAATGGAGGATGGCGGCGATGCCGGGGGCTGTGCCGGCCTGGTTTTCCAGGAGCGTTGCGCCGCGGGGAATCATGGCTTGGATGCGGTTCATTTCGGGCATTCTCAGGGCGCGGCGTCGGAAGAAGGTTTGCAGGCGATCGAGCCACTCCTGGTTTAATTCGAGCGGCTCGTTCAGGGCGGCGGCAAGGGCTTGGCGAGTCAGGTCGTCGGGGGTGGGGCCTAGGCCGCCGTTGATTATGAGGAGATCGCATGTGGGGGCGAGGGAGCGGATGGCGGATTCTATGGCGGATTGGTTGTCGGGGAGGGTGATGTGCTGGAGGACGGCGACGCCGAGGGCGGCGAGTTGGGCGCTGAGCCAGGCGGAATTGGTGTCGATGGTTTGGCCTAGAACGAGTTCGTCGCCGATGGAGAGGATGATTGCTCTCATGCGTTTAGTATGCGGGACGGTTGGTGGGGACGGAAGTGAGGGCGCGTTCGACTCGTCCGACGGCGGCGGTCAGGTGGCGCTGACGAATGGAATTCAGCTCTTTGCCGCCGAAGCGGACTCGGTAGAAGAGTTCGGTGAGGCGGCAAACGTCGTCGTAGATGGCGTTGGGGAGGAAGGTGAGTGAGCGGCAGAATTCGAGGGGGGTGAGGTGGTCGGCGCGGACGATTTTGTGTCGGTCCAGGACGGTGAGGAGTTCGTCGTAGAAGGCGAGCTGGCGGGCGAGGCGCAGTTGCTGGGCTGTGGGGAGGGCGGTGAGTCCGATGCGGCGGGCACGGCGGCGCATTTTTCGGCGTTCGAGGAGGAAGCCGACGACGGAGGCGACGCCGCAGAGAATCATGAGGACGATGGTGGCGTCGAGGAGGGAGGCGCGGATTCGTTCCCACCACTTGTTGAGTCGGTCGGGCCATTGGCCCATGTTTTGTCCGCCGGCGACGGCGGCGCGGCTGATTCCGGAGTTGAGGGATTCAACGAGGGTTTCGCGCTGGTCGCGATCGTAGGCGACGATGGAGTTGGCCCATTTAAACTCGAGGTAGTCGAAGACATTGGATAATTTGGCGAAGACGCCGGGCAGGCGGGAACCGGGCGCGAGAGTGCTGCTGGTGGGGTCGAAGGTTTCCCATTGGGAGCCGGTGAATACTTCGCACCAGGCGTGGGCGTCGGATTCCTTGACGAGGAAGTAGTTTCCGAGGGTGTTGAATTCATTGGGGTCGGCGCGGAATCCGACGACGAGTCGGGCGGGGATGCCGAGGCTCTGGCACATGAGCGTCATGGCGCCGGCGAAATATTCGCAATGTCCTTTTTTGAAATCGGTGAGGAAAGCGGCGATGGGATCGCGATCGCCGATCGAGGCGGCGTCGGTGAGGTCGAGGGTGTATTTGTAATTATTTTTGAGATAGTTCTGGATGTTGAGGGCGATTCGCCGGTCGTAGGAATGGTCTCCGGAGGCGGGTCTTTCGCCGAGGGTGCGGCCGTTCGTATCAGCGCCGCAGACATCGGGTCGGCGTGCGAATTGTGCGACCTGGGGGTCGATGGAGGAGAGGCGCCAGTCGTCTTCGCCGCCGTCGGCTTGATCGGATTGCTGTAGAGCGCCGGTGGAGTAGACGGTGTACTGGATGGGTCTGCGAAGGGGTTCGATGGATTCGACGATTCCGTCGCGGTGGGCGTAGCGGACGGCGAGGGTATTGGGTGCGTCGATGCTGACGACGCCGGCGATGGCGAAGAGAGCGTGGGTTCCGGTGGGATCGAGGGAGATTTTCTGGCGGATGGGGCCGGGGCCGATGGTGTCGTTGAGGACCACCAAATCCGAACTGACGTTGTAGGTTTCGTCTTCGCCGGCGGGCGGCCGGTTGCGGGTCCAGGTCCAGGGCCCGCCGTGGTCGAAGTCGCGGCCGCTGTAGATGTCCAGGGCGGTGCCGCGCAGATAGATCGGGGCATCGGCGTGGGTGACGGGCTGGTCGTTCTCGGCGATTTCCACGCGGGCGATTACGGCGTTGCTCTCGGTGATCTGGGCGAGTTTCTGAAAGCTAACTTCGTCGCTGAAACCGGTCATCGCCTGGGAGGGACGAAGGGAGGGAGGGGCGAACATAATGGCGCCGCTGCGCGGAAAGAAGAGGAAGACGACGACCGCCATGGCGATGGCGGCGGTGGCAACGAGAGTGGTGAGGCGGCGCATGGAGCGGGAGAGATATTTTTGATCCTGCAGGAGAGTGGCGGGGGTTGCGCTGCGGTCGTTGATGCCGAAGGCGGAGCGGGCGTAGTCGGCCTCGACTTTCAGGTGGAAAAGGAGGCAACAGTAGAGAGAGAGTAAGAGGTAGGTGATGAAGATGAGGCCGAATATCAGACTGGCGGTGCTGATGGCGGCGGAGATCATGAGCAACAGGCTGAGGATGAGCAGCTGGGCGTAATCGCGATTGGCGCGCTGCTCGAAGAGTTTGACGAGATGGAGGAGGGCGAGGACTTGGCCAATGGTGAGGATCGGGGTGTTGTCGCCCTGATAGATTTCCATGACGACGATGGCGGTTGCGAAGAGAGTGATGGCGTTGGCGAGCAGACGAGGGAGGGGGACGAAGCGGCCGCTTTTGACAAGCCAGGCGTTGAGGAGGATTCCGCCGGTGGCGAGGAGCCAAAGGCCGGGGGAGTCGCTGGCAATGCAGAAGCCGGTGATGCCGAGCAGCAGGAGGAGGTACAAGGCGGATTTGAATTGGCGAATGTTGTACATGATCGGTCAGGTTCCGCCGCCCGGCGGCCTGGAGGCGGGGGAAAGATTTCCCTCCGGGCCGCAGTTGTGAAAATCGATGGTGGGGTGAAATTTGAAATAGGATTCGGCTTCTGGGGAATTAGCGGTGACG
>JBEKPV010000138.1:0-8982 GCA_049520395.1 Tepidisphaeraceae bacterium | reverse complement strand
CGCTGGTGCGCGGATCGTAGCACCAAAACGTGTCGGGCAGGCGAATGGATTTTTCGGCGTAATAAGAATCCGTCTGACCCGGCGGATCGAGATACGGGTCGGTGAGGCGATAGTCGATCGCCGGCATCCCCGTGGTACCCGGGTAGGCGAGCCATGTAATTGAAACCGGCGCCGGTTTCCGCGCAAAAAGCAGCGGTCGCCCGGCGGGCATGTGCATCGTCAGGTCCACCAGAATATCGATTTTATCCTCGCGGATTTGCCCGGCGACCTCTTCATCGGATTGGTTCACCGTGTCGCGCCAAACATCGGCATAGCGCGTCCGCATCTCCTGCGTCACTTCATCCGGCTCGGCCACTCGCGCGTAACAATAAATCTCAAATTGTCCGTGATCGTGCCGGGAAAGCAGCGGAGCCATAAAAAACTGCTGGCAATGGTATTTGAAATCGGGCGAAACGTAGCCCACGCGCAATCGCCGGTCGGGATTTCGGTCATTGCTATGCCGCACAATTTTAGAGGCCAGCGGCTCAGCGTGGCGCCGGTTCCATTCCAAGTGCTCGCGTAAAATCGCCGGGGCGTCGTATTCGGGCAGAAGCTGCAGCAAATAGCAGCGGTCGCCGTGAATGATGGAATGATCCGGGCGGGCCGCCAGGATCGAATCGTAAATTTTCAGCGATTCTTGCACCCGGGCGATCGCGCGCAGTGAAAGAGCGATTTGGCTCAGCGATTCGGCGACGTCGCCGCCCAGGTTCAGAGCCCGCCCAAGAATCTCGGCGCCTTCGTCCAGGCGTCCCAGATCTCCCAGATAAGTCCCCAGATTTTTCAGTGCGGCCACGAAATCCGGCCGAATGGCAATCGCCCGCCGGAAGGCGGCGATCGCCTGCTCTGGATCGGAATCGGCCAGCACCAAGCCGAGATTCGCATGAAATTCCGCCCGGCGCGGATCGATCTGAATCGCCCGGCCAATGCGCTCCAGCGCTTCGTCCCGCCGGCCCGACTGAAAAGCGATCACTCCCAGCAAATGCTGCGCATCGGCGTTGTCCGCATCCCGCGAAATCATCTGCCGATAAAGACCCTCCGCCTCCGGCAGACGACCGGCCTGATGATGCCGCTTCGCCTCATCGTACAACTGCTCCAAGGTCGGCTGGTTCATGATTGATTCCCCTCTCCCGTTAACTCACGAAAGCGGGGTCTGACAAAAATCGCGCCAGATCTTCCGGTAAATCTCTTCCAGCCCCTTAACAAACAGCGGCTGGTCCATCAGCGGGCTCTTCTCCATTCGCGGCCGAAGCCCCGCTCGCAAGTCCGCCAGCCGCGGAAGATCGGCAGCCAAATCCACGGCAATGCGCACGAAATCCGCTTCATTAAACGCGGCCAATTCCCTCAAATCCAGATTACTCAACTGACTCCAACCCGCACGCCCCACGACGGTTTTGCCCACCAGCGTGATCACCGGAACTCCCATCCAGAGTGAATCCAGGCTGGTCGTGTGCCCGTTATAAGGAGTCGTATCCAGGCCGAGATCAATGCGATGATAGGTTTGCAGATATCTCTCGCGCGGCTGAAACGAAATAATCTCCACCCGCTGCGGATCGACTTCAAGCATCTGGGGAATTTGCTCGCAGTGTCTTCCCAGGGGGGCCATCAGGATGAGCCGGGAATTTGGAATTTGCTTAAGGACTTTGGACCAAAGCCGCAGCGCCGGTTCGCTGACTTTGGCGAAATTATTCATGCACCCGAAGGTGATAAACCCATTCGCCAGCGCCGGCAGCGGATTCACCGATGGCTTGCTGGTCCGCGGATCGTAACACCAAAACGTATGCGGCAAACGAATCGACCGCTCGCTGTAATCCGCATCGTTCTCCCCCGGAGGATCGAGATAAGGATCGGTCAACCGGTAATCGATCGTCGCCATGCCCGTGGTGCCCGGATAAGCGAGCCAGGCAACCTGAATGGGCGCCGGTTTCCGCGCGTAAATCAGCCGCCGCGAGTCCGACATATGCATCGTCAGGTCCATCAAAATATCGATCTTGTCCTCGCGGATCATTTCGACCGCCTGCTTGTCCGATATCTGGTCGATTTCGCGCCAAACCGCCGGATAGCTTCGCATGTCTTTGGTCGTCGAGTCCTGCTTTTCCACGTCGGCATACAAGTAAATCTCAAACTCCGTCCGATCGTGATGGCTCAGCAGCGGATACGTGAAAAATTGCTGGCAATGGTTCCGGAAATCCGGCGACAGGTATCCAATGCGCAACCGGCGCTTCGGATTCCGGTCATTCAGGTGCGGCTTAATTTGCTTCGCCAGCGGCTGGGCATGGCGCTCGTTGAACCCCCGCGCCTCCGCGAGAATCTTGGCCGTGTCGTACCCAGGATGGAACATGAACGTAAAGATGCGATTGCTGTCGACGGAAATGAAATCGGGGTCGAGTTTCAGAATTCGATCGTACTCCTCAATGGATTCGGTCAGTCGCCCCAGATGATTCAAAGCCGCCGCCCGATTGTTCCGGGCGCTCAGCGCCCGGGGGGCCAGTTCAATGGCTTTGGTGAACGAGTCCAGCGCCTGCTCGTGGCGGTAATTCATTCGCTGGGCGCAGCCGAGATTGAAATACGACTCCGGGTCGCTGGGCCGCAGTTCCACCAATTTCTCAAAGACCGATTGGCCTTCGAGGTATCGGCTTTCATGCATCAGCGCTTTGCCGAGATTGTTGCAAGCGTCGGAGAAATCCGGCTGAAAGCGCACCGCCCTGCGGAAATGAACGATCGCTTCTTCCCATTGTCCCAGGACCTGCAGCGCCATCCCCAGGTTGTTCGAGGCGCGGGGGTATTCCGGCCGCAACGCCAGCGCCTCGCGGAATTCCTCGGCCGCCTCGGGATATTTGCCCAGCGAAAGCAGGGACATGCCCAGATTGTTGTGTGCTTCGATGTGCCGGGGCTTCAGTTTCAGCGCCTTGCGATAGGCGGCCACCGATTCTTCGAATTTCCCCATCGCATAGAGCGCGTCCCCCAGACTGTGCCAGGCTTCCGGGAAATTCTCGCGAATATTCAGCGCCTCGCGATAAGCATCCGCCGCCAGCGCGAAATTGGCGGATTTGGTCAGCACAATTCCAACGTTGTATTGGTAATTGGCTTGCTTCGGATTGAGGGCGATCGCCTGGCGGATCAATTTCAAGGCCTCGTCGCGCTGCCCGTTTTGACCCACGATTACGCCCAGCAGATGAAGCGCATCGGCGTGATCCGGCTGCAGCCGCAGAATCTGGCGATACGCCGCCGCCGCCTCGTGCAATTGCCCGGCCTGGTGCCGCTGGACGGCCTGATCGTACAACTGATCAACGGATGGATCGTTCATGAATTTTTCCCCTCTTCGGCGCGTCCCGGCACACCGGGACATGGGGAAAGGGAATAATCGGTCAGGCGGAACCCGGGGTTTTACAAAAATCGCGCCATAACTCACGGAAGACGGTTTCCATGCCGCGGGTAAATCGGGGGGCGTCCATCAGGGGCGAATGTTCCATTCGGCGCCGCAATCCGCCGCGCAGTTCCGCCAAGCGCGGCAAATCCCCCGACAGCTCGGCGGCGATGCGGACGAAATCGGTTTCCTGAAACGCCGCCAGTTCTGTAAGGCCCAGGTTATTCAACTGGCTCCAGCCGGCGCGGCCGACGACCGTCTGTCCCACCAGGGTAATTACCGGGACGCCCATCCAAAACGCATCCAAACTGGTAGTGTGCCCGTTGTACGGAAGCGTGTCCAGAGCCAGATCGATCTCATGGTAGGTCTTGAGATAATCCTGCCGAGGCTGCTTGGGAAGGAAGCGAACGCGGGAGGCTCCGACGGCAAGAGTCTCCAGGACATGACGCCGATGTTCGCCCGGCGGGCAGAGCAAAATTAGCCGGGAATCGGGAATTTGGCGAAGGACCTGGGACCAGAGTCGGAGCGTGGCGGGAGACACTTTGGCGAAATTGTTGAGGCAACCGAAGGTGACGTAGCCACGGTTAAAGGCGGGGAGCGGATTGGGCGCGGGCTGATCGCCCCCAGGGTCGTAACACCAGAAAGTGTCCTGCAGGCGGATGGAGCGTTCGGAATAGTCGGCGTCGAAATCTCCGGGCGGATCGAGATAGGGGTCGGTCAGGCGATAGTCGATGGAGCTGAGGCCGGTGGTGCCGGGATAGGCGAGCCAGGCGATCTGAATAGGCGCGGGTTTGCGGGCGAAGAGGAGGCGTCGGCCGCCGGCCATGTGCATCGCCAGATCAACCAGGATGTCGATGCGGTCGCCACGGATTAGCTCAGCGAGCGCTTCGTCGGTCATGCCGACGGCGCTTTGCCAGACGTCCGTGGCGGCGCGAATGCGCTCGGAGACCGCGTCCGGCTGAGGAACGTCGGCGTAACAATAGAATTGAAATTGATTGCGGTCGTGATGGGTAAAAAAAGGGAGCGTGAAGAAGGATTGGCAGTGACTTTTGAAATCCGGCGATACAAATCCGATCCGCAGAGGGCGCTGGGGCGAGCGGTCGTTTGGGTGCGGCTGGAGGGTTCCGCAGTGCGGCCGAACGAAATGATCGTTCCAAGCGCGGCACTGGGCGAGAATCGCCTCGGCGCCGAAACCAGGATGAAAACTGAGCAGGTAGAGCCGATTGCTTGCGATGGCGGCCTGCGCGGGGTCAATCGCCAGAGCGCGATCGTAGCAGGCGAGCGAGTCGTCCGTACGAGCCAAAGCACGGTAGTAGGAGGCCAGGTTGTTGTGCGCTTTGACCAGATTCGGCTGGAATTTGAGAGCGGACTGCACCGCGGCAATGGCCCCGTCGTAGTCTTCGCCGCGGCGACGGGCCGTGGCGAGGCTGCACCAGGCGTCGGCGTAGTCCGGGCGCAAATGGATCGATTTTTCGAAGGCGTCGATGGCGGCGGCGTCTTTTCCCAGCCCGCAGAGAATCGTCCCAAGATTGTAGTAGTAGTCGGCGACGTCCGGATTGACGGCGATGGCGCGTCCAATCCATTCGAGCGCTTCGGCCGGCCGGGCGGATTGGCCGGCAATCACGCCGAGCCCGTGCATGGCGTCGCTGTGATCGGGATTGCTCTGCAGCACCTGGCGATAGAGGGATTCGGCGCGGGGAAAATCACCCCGGCCGTGCAGCCGGACGGCCTCATCGAAAATCTGCTGGGTTGAAAGGGGCGTCATCTGGGCAGGATTTTGGATAAGAGCGGCGCAAAATAACTGATGATCAAGTCCGCGCCGGCGCGTTTGATCGCCAAAAGCGATTCGATGGCGGCAGCGTCCCGATCCAGCCACCCATTTTTAGCCGCGGCTTCCAGCATCGCAAATTCCCCGCTGACCTGATACGCCACCAGCGGCACCGTCACTTTCTTCCGCACCGCCGCGATCACGTCCAGATACGGACCGGCGGGCTTCACCATCACCATGTCCGCCCCCTGCCGCACATCCAGTTCCGCCTCGTAGATCGCTTCGCGAATTCCGCGAGCCGGGTCCATTTGATACGAACGCCGGTCGCCAAACTGCGGCGCGGATTCGGCCGCATCCCGGAAGGGTCCATAAAACGCGCTGGCATATTTGACCGAATACGACAGGATCGCGACGTCGGAGAATTTCGCCGCATCCAGTCCAAGCCTTAAGGCACCCACAGCGCCGTCCATCATGCCGCTGGGAGCGACTAAATCGGCGCCGGCGCGGGCGTGGTTCAGAGCCTGCTGCACCAGCCGAGGCAACGTGGCGTCATTGTCCACCGTGGATTGATCCGCCTTTAATATCCCGCAGTGGCCATGGCTCGTATATTCGCAGAAGCACAAATCGCTGATCGCCGCCATCGGAATTTTCCGCGATTTGGCCTCGCGAAGAAGGCGGCAGACCACGTTCCCTTCGTCCAGGGCAGCCGAGCCGGCGGGGTCTTTACGCTGCGGATCGATCACCCCAAACGCGATGAACGCCGCAAACCCCTGCTCCGCCAATTCCCCCAGCCAATCCGCGGCGACATCCACCGACATCTGGAAAACCCCCGGCATGGACGAAACTTCACGTTTGACGTTCGACCCGTCCCGGACGAAGACCGGAACGATAAAATCGCCGCGCGAAAGCCGCACTTCGCTCAACCCGCCGCGCAAAGGAGCGTGCAGGCGCAAGCGGCGCGGGCGAATGGGCAGATCGGCCGAGGGGGCTGACATGGACCCCGATTATACCCTCAAAAAGAGGCGAGAAACCCCTTCCGCCGACTGGCAACCGCCGGCTGAAGACTTACAATCCCGCCCTATGCGTTGGATGGCGGCGGTCGGGCTAACGGCGGTTCTCCTGGCGACAGCGGCTCGGGCCGATGAGAAACGGACCTGGGAGTTCCACGGCGGCTCATGGGTCGACGTAAATCCCCAACCCGATTACGCCCCCCCCGCTGTTGAGCCGGCGCTCGATGAGGCCGAGGCCCTCCTGGCCCGCGGGGAATACAAGCCGGCAAAGAAAATCCTCCTCGCCTGGGAAAAAACCCACAAAAAATCCCGCGTTCGCGATCGCTGTATCTTCCTCCTCGCCGAGGTCTTCTTTCAGGACGACAGCCGCATCAAATCGTTCTACTACTGCGATGAACTCATGGACGAGTACCCCTCCAGCCTCCTGTTTCAGGCGGCCTTGCAAAAACAATACGACATCGCGCTCGATTTTCTCAACGGATACAAGCGAACTTTCCTCTGGTTCAAGGTCCTCGACTCCACCGACGAGGGGATCATGATGATGTTTCGCATCCAGCAGCGAGCCCCCGGCTCCCCCCTGGCCGAAAAAGCCCTGCTGCACACCGCAGACTACTATTTCAACGATCAAGACTATGATCTGGCGTACGACGCCTACGTCGCCTACGCGCAGCGTTATCCGCGCAGCCCGGAAATTCCCCGCATCAAGCTCCGGGCGGCTTTTTCCTGTTTAGCCCAGTTCCGCGGCGTGAAATTCGACGCCACCAGCATTATCGACGCCCGCGCCCAACTGATCGATATCGAAAAAACCTATCCCGAAATGTCCGCCGAGGAAAATCTCCCCTCCGTGGTCGATCAAATCGACAGCGCGTTTGCCAAAAAGATTTTGGAGACCGGAGATTTCTATGCCCGGACGCACCAGCCCCGGGGGGCGGTTTATCAGTATCGTTTTCTGGTTCAGACGTATCCGGATTCCCCCGAGGCCGCCGAGGCTCGGGACAAGCTAAGCCGCATGTCGCCGTCGGTCCTGGCCGAGGCAAATCCGCCGTTCGCCCCCGGCTATGCCCCAGCCACCCAGCCGACGGTCGGCGCCGATCCTCCATAATAAATGGGCAGAGACTGGATGAACTACCGCTGGACCATCCTGTGGCCGATGCTCGCGCTGGGACTGCTTGGCTGCAGCTCCGGCGGTGGATACCACTGGAGTTCGCTCTATCGGCAGGACATATCGACCGTCGCCGTACCCATTTTTACTTCCAAGGATTACCACCGGGGTGTGGAGTTTGACGTTTCCGACGCCCTGGTGACGAAAATTGAGGAATACACGCCCTATAAGGTCACCAGCCGCGAGAAAGCCGACACCATATTGGAGGGGGAGATTGTCTCCGTTCAGCCGCTGACCGTGGTGCTCGACCCGAACACCAATACCCCGCAGGAGCAGGAGTACTCGATCATCGTGAATTTCACGTGGAAAGACCTCCGGACCGGGAAGATTCTGGTAAGCCGCCAGAACTTTGAGCAGACTTCGACGTATTACGGCATTTTGGGCGAGGATCAGAACGTGGCCACGCTGACCGCCGCGGACCGATTGGCCCTGGGTATCGTGCACGAGATGCAATCGTCGTGGTAACGCGTTACCAGGCCTCCGGACACGCCCTATAGCGTATAAATGGCCAGTAATGTAAAAGTTTACGTCGCCACTGGGCGATAAGTTTTTTGCGGGCTGGAAATAAAGCGTTGTAACTCCGTATGATGACGGTAACTTGGTTCCAACCGCCGGCGAGAGGGGCGGCGGAAGTGAATCGTGCCGTTTGAAGGATAGTTATGTCTGAACAACGTCCCGGCGATCGTCAATCTCGTAAAACCGGCCGCTCCAATCCCAATGGCCCCCTCCGGGGCGTCGGGCGAGGGGTCTTCGGCTGGGTGCTCATTGCCGCCCTGCTGGTTCTGCTCGTGATGTTCGTGCAGAACTCCCACCGCGGCCAGCCGTACATTCCACTCTCCGATTTTGAGACCAAGCTGGCGGAGAATCAGGTTAAGGATCTGACGATCGACGGAGATGAAATTGCCGGCGATTTCAAGGATGCCCAGACCTTGCCGCCCAACACTTCGGTCAAGGTCACCAGCTTCCGCGTGACCTACCCCGCCGGCACCTTCAGCGGCGGCAGCGGATATCTCGCCAAGATCATGGATAAGCACGGCGACGCCCAGGTCAACGCCGAGAACAGCAACAATCTCTGGCTACCCATGATCCTGAACCTCGTCCCCTGGCTCCTCATTTTCGGTTTCATCTGGTTCTTCGTCTTCCGCCAACTGCGCAATAGCGCCGGCGGCGGCGGAATGCTCGGCAGCTTCGGCAAGAGCAAACATAAAATCACCGCCAAGGATCACACCAATATCACCTTCGACGATGTCGCCGGAATTGAAGAGGCCAAGGAAGAGGTGATGGAAATCGTCGAGTTCCTCAAGAACCCCAAGAAATTCCAGCGCCTCGGCGGCCGCATTCCGCGCGGCGTGCTGCTGGTCGGCGAGCCCGGCACCGGCAAAACCCTCCTCGCCAAGGCCATCGCCGGCGAGGCCGATTGCCCCTTCTTCAGCATCAGCGGCTCGGATTTCGTCGAGATGTTCGTCGGCGTCGGCGCCAGCCGCGTCCGCGATCTCTTTAAGCAAGCCAAGGACAACAGCCCCTGCATTATCTTCCTCGACGAAATCGACGCCGTCGGACGCCGCCGCGGCAGCGGATTCTCCAGCGGCGGACATGATGAACGCGAGCAGACCCTCAATGCCATCCTCGTCGAGATGGA
>JBEKPV010000137.1:0-9135 GCA_049520395.1 Tepidisphaeraceae bacterium | reverse complement strand
TTTTTATACCGATCTCGGGCGGCGTGTCGTTGATCATCGCCAAATGGCGTATGGCCGTCTGGCTGCGGATCATGGATCACGATCCACACATGCCCACGGTTAGTTGGAGCCACCTGGTCCCGATGGGGGTGCTGGTGGTCTGCATGGAAGCATTCTTGCTGGCGTTGCTGGTTCGCGGGAAGCACGACGCGCCGCGGCGATAATCAAAACCCTTTATTCACGGAGCAGACTATGAAATTCGTGGCGTTGCAGATTGCGCTGGCGGCGATCATTTTTCCGACGGTGGTGCTGGGGCAGACGCCCGGTTCGGAGAATCTTTCGGTTGGCTCCGTTCGCGAATTGAATCTGAAGGGATTCAATTATCTCTACGTCGAGCGACAGGTCACGCGCGCCACGATCGCCGACGTGGGCAAAACGGAAATACCGAAGCTGTTCCAGGCGATCGGGGTTGCGCATATTCAGACTCGCGGGCCGGTGATTTTTATATTTCCGGATCATCCCGCCGATCCGAACGCAAGTTTTAATGTGGAGATGGGAGTTGGCGTTGTCGGCAATGTCGTTGCGCCCAATGGATATGAATTGACGCAGCTTCCGGAGGCGGATTGCCAAACGGTGTTGTATGGCGGCCCGATGACCATGGTCGGGCGGGCATTTGAGGGGTTAATGCCCGAGGGGAGCGATGGCGGCGCGACGCCCACTTCGGAAATCCGCATATATATGCTGTATTACGAAGACGTCGAATCGCCGAACGACGTGGCGCTGGTCGCCTTGGTGATGAAATAAATTCAGTTGTTTTGCGTGGGGCGTGCTCCGCGATGGGTCTTATGCCGCCTGCGTCGTATGCGGGCGTTTTTCGCCGTCGATCTTCACGCCTTCGTGTCGCGATCGTGTCTGCAATCGGCGGATCGCGGCGGTCGTGGGAGGGCTCGGCCGCGTGCGGCCGCATTCCCAGCGGCTGACGGTCATCTTGGTCACGCCGAGCTTGCGACCAAACTCTTCTTGAGTCAGACCCAACGCCTCGCGGAGGCTCACAATAAATCCCGGCGTCATCTTTGCCTGATTCGTGAAGATCGCCCGCAGGCGATCCAGCGCGCGTACGGCCGGCGGGAGCAAGAGGGGCCGGCCGGTTCGGTCCGCTTTCAGCCAGGCAGCGCGGAGGGAGATTGCCAGCATCGAATCCTTGCCGAACGAAACGACGTATGGGAGGTCCATGCCTGGCTTCCAGCTTTTTGCGGTGATCAAATTGGTTCTCTTGTTAGGCCGACGCTATTAATAACCTTGGCTCGCTCGGCTTTCCATTCGTGCTCATCGGCAGCTTTTAAAGGAGCAATGAAGGCTCTTGAAAATTGAATTTGGGAAATTAAGGGAGATTCGAGAACCAGAATTCAGTTATTTTGAGTTGATGCGGTGGCGGGGGTGGCGGTGAAGAGGCTGACGCCCTGGTCGGTGATGGAATAGCCCAGGCCGGTGAAGCCGGCGATGCTTTCGAGGGCTTGCTCAATGGTCGCGTTTTCGAGGACGAGACGGACGGTTCGGAAGGCGGGGGGGATTTTTTGGAGGGAGCCGGGTTGGATTTGGAAGTCGACGCCGCTGCGGTTGGATAGATCTAAGAGCACGGAACCGATGTCCTGGCCGTCGAATCTCAGGGTGATGCGCTTGGAGAGTTGAAGGCGAATTTGATCCGCCTTTTTGAGAACGACAAGGCTGTCGCCCCAGGGATACCACGTGGAATTGGTTTGCAGGGAGATTTCTTCCAGAGCGTCGAGTAACGTCGCGTGGCGGGAGACGTTGACGGGGGTTTTGTCCTGGGGATCGAACGCGCGGTTCTCAATGGCGTAGGCGGATTTTTCCAGTTTGGAGTCGACGGTGGCCAGCAATTGATCGGCGGTGAAATTGGTTTGCCTGGCTTGGAGCGGCGTGCTGGCAAGGAAATCGAGGCTTTGCAATTCATCGACCGTGCAGCGGCGGCCTAGTCTCTGCAAGGGGGGCAGAAGGTGTAGCTGAACCGCTTGATCTTGCAGTTCATATTGGAGGCCAAGTTTCTGGCAGATGGCGGAGAGGGCTTGGCGGAGCGTTTCATGGTGGAACTCGGCGTGGAACGTTGTCAAATCGCCCCAGGGGAGGGCGTCGTATACGGACTCGTCGGCCTCGATGCGGACGCCGGTGGTATCGGCGAATTGCTGGATGATCTGGGGCAATGTGCCGTTGAAATGGATTTCGGTTTTTGGGAGTTGTCTGTCGAGCGCTTGGGCGATTAGTGCGGAGGTTTGCTCGGCTTGTAGCGGGGCGGCGATCAGGATGGAGATCGAGGCGGCGGTGAAGAATTTCCAGAGCGGCCGCATGATTTTTCCTAGTGGGTTGGGTGATCGGCGGTCAGCATGGCGCTGACGATATAAACGTGCGAGGGCTGGGCGACGAGAGGGGCGTCTGAGTCGGCTAAAATATTGGCGTCGCTTGGGGGCGGGCCGAGGCCGACCTGGGACCAGGATGTTCCGGCGGGGGATTCGGCGGCGGGTCCGACGACGTCGGCGCGGGCAATTTCTTCGACGGGCGACGTGGATGGGACAACGGCCGAAATGGTGGGCGGCGTTTGGCGGGTTTGGCGTAAGGTGATTCCTATTGCCAGGAGGGCGCAAGCCGCCAGCGCGGCGGCGGCGGCGAACGCGCCGGTAAGCCGGTGAGTACGGGCGGGAGAAGGCGCCATTGCCAGCGATGAGGAGATCTGGTTGGCGAAATCGTTCCAATCCATTGGGGGCGTGGGCAGGCCGGTACGGAGGAGGTCGTCGAGGCGCGCATATTCGTCGAGACGGGCGCGTAACCTGGGATCCTGCGACAGACGGGCTTCTAGTGCTTTTTGCTCGGGCGCGGAGAGGGTGCCGTCCAAGTATTGGCTGATGAGGAATTCCAATTGGTCCTGGGGCGACATCATTTTTTTATAGATGCTCCTTGAGCAGTTCCTTCAATTTTTTTCGTCCCTGGAAAACGTGCCATTTGACGGCTTCGACGCTGCACTTGAGGGCGGCGGCCACCTGTTTTTGGGACATCTGTTCGATGGTGAACAGGATGATCGCCATGCGCTGTTTTTCCGGCAACTGGTCCAGGGCCTGCCGCAGGCTTTTTCCCATCTCCTCACTTTGGAGGTGATGGAGTGGGTCGCCGTCGCGGATGGTCGATTCGCCGGCGGCCACCAAATGTTGAGCGGCGTGTTCCATGGTTCCCGGGGCATCGTCCAAGGATAGGGATTGCCACTTCTTTCGTCCGCGGCGGAAATTGAGCGAAAGGTTGGAGACGATCCGCATGAGCCAGCCGGCGAAGGCATCGTGTTTTTGTAAACTTCCGAGGCTGGTGAAGGCCTTGAGGAAGGCGTTTTGTGTTACCTCCTGCGCGTCCTGGGGGTTGCCCAGAAGCCTATAGGAGACGGCCATCGCCTGGCGCTGGTAGCGTTTGATCAGTTGATCGAAGGCGGCGCGGTCGCCGTCGAGGGTGAGACGCACCAGTTGGCCGTCGGTTATTGGGGGCGGTTGCCGATCGGATCGGAAATCAGCCGCCCTGGTATTCATAAGCAGAGACACTTTAGCCGCCTTGTCGTTAGAACGGGGGCGACTTTTTGGAATCGCCAGCCGCTGGTGCGACGAAACAAGCGGAAATCCCTGCAAAAACGGGGTTTGGCAGGGTGTCCGTACCGTCTTTAAGCGATGGATGGGGGCGGGGGGCGCTGGGGATTTTGGGGGTTAGAAACTATCTGGGATATGATAATAGGTTGCGGCAGAAATCGGCGACGGAATGGGCAACTGCCTGGGGGCCCTGGGGGAGGGAATCGGTCATTTGGCGGACGATGGCGCTGCCGACGATGGCGGCGTCGGCGAAGGGGGCGAGGGAGGCTAAGTGCTGAGATTTGGAGATTCCGAAGCCCACGGCGATGGGGCGATCGGTCATTTCTTTTAACTGCCGGACATTTTCCGCGAGGTTCGGGGGGATCTGGTCGCGGGCGCCGGTGATTCCGGAGACACTTAGGTAATAGACGAAGCCGCTGCAGAGGCTGACGATTTCTCGGCGGCGCTGAGTGGGGGTTGTCGGGGCGACGAGCAGAACGGTGTCGAGGTCGGCGGCTCGGATCAGGCGGCAAGTTTTTTCCGCCTCGGGCGGAGGGAGGTCGGGGATGATGATTCCGGAGAAGCCGGCGGAGCGCGCTTCGGAGAAGAATTTTTCGGGGCCGTGACGGAAGACGATGCTGTAACTCAGCATGGCGACCAGCGGAGCGGAGACGCGCGAGGAGATGGTCTTGGCCATCTGGAGGATTTCGGAGACTTTTATTTTTTTTGTCAGGGCGGCGGTGAAGGCTTGCTGGATCACGGGGCCGTCGGCGATGGGGTCGGAGAAAGGGAATCCTAATTCGATCGCGGCGACGCGCGGGCCGTCGATGGCTTCGAGGACGGCGGCGGTGGTGGCGAGGTCCGGATAGCCGGCGGGGACGAATGGGATGAGGCCGATGCCGCGATCGCGGATCGCGGCGAAGGAGTCGGCGAGAGTTCGTCGTGTCGCGGCTCTGACGGACGGCATTGATTCTTTCTTTCGGCAAGGCGATCATAAACGCGAGGACGTACTGGTCAAGCCGATGGCAATGGAGCGAGAGAAACGCGCAAAACCGGAGGAGAATTCGCCGCGTCGCGGCGGAATGGTGGCTAGTTTGCTGCCGCCGTTGGCGGTGGCGCTGGTTTGTACGGGACTGATTGTCGAGGCGATTTATACGGTGATGGGGGGGCGTGCGAATGGGGATTTGATGCTGCTGTTTGTGCCGCTGCTGGGGGCGATTTTTTTGTCGATTCCGGCGCTGCAGGCTTGGTGGGCTTGTATCAAGATTGTGCGGGGGAGATAACTCGGGCTGGCAGGACGCTGCAAAAGTCGCGCGGCCGCCCTCGTGCCGAAACTAATGGAAGCGGGCTCTTCGTTGGCCAGACTTGCTCGATCCTGCGGAAGCTGCCTGGAGGAGGCTGCGTCTGGCCGCCTCGATCCCGGCCCAAATCCCCGGCGCATCGGCGCGCGGGACTTTTGCAGCGTCCTGCTAGCTGCGCGTGACGAAGACGCCGGGGTCTACGGCGAAGAGTTTGGCGAGATTGCGCGCATGGCCGACGGTGATGGGGCGCTGGCTGGAGAGGATGAGGGAGATTGTGGGGGCGGAGAGGCGGAGTTTGGCGGCTAAATCGGCTTGTTTGATGCGATGTTCCTGCATGAGGGCCCTGAGGACTTGGACGCCGGTAGCCTCGGATTCATCGGGATCGGTTTTCTTTTCGAAGGCATCGAGCAAGTCGCTGAGGACGTCGACGTAGGCGGCTTCGCCGGGGTCGGTATCTTCGCGGCCGAAGAGGCGGTCGAGAATAGCGGTCGCGGCGGCGGCTTCGGTTTTGGTGCGGATGGGGCGGAGGGGGAATTTACGGATTAGGTCGAGGTAGCGCCGATTGGGTTGGGTGAAGGATTTGGATTTGACGGCGCTCATAATTGTTCCTTCCAGTTTGGGCGATCGTATTCCGAGTGTCTTAGGAACCGCAAGACGTAAGCTTTGCCGGTGTCGCCGGATCGCCCCGAAGAAGGGAACGGGGTTTACTTGCCGATGAGGCGTGCGACTTCCTGGCAGTCTTTGTCGCCGCGGCCGCTCAGGTTGACGATGATGATTTTGTCCTTGGGGAGTTTTGGGGCTAGCTCGGCTAAATAGGCGAAGGCGTGAGCGGATTCGAGTGCGGGGAGAATTCCTTCTAATTTTGCGACTTGCTGGAAGGCGGCGAGGGCCTGGGCGTCGGTGATGCTTTGGTATTGGACGCGACCGGAATCTTTCCAGAAGGCGTGTTCGGGGCCTACGCCGGGGTAATCGAGGCCGGCGGAGACGCTGTGGACGTCGGCGGTTTGGCCGTCGTCGTCCTGAAGGACGTAGGACATGGAGCCATGGAGAACGCCGGGTTTGCCGGCGCAGAGTGCGGCGGCATGCTGGCCGAGCGCGGTGCCGCGGCCGCCGGCTTCGAGGCCGATGAGTTGGACGGAGGAGTCGGGGATGAAGGGGGCGAAGATTCCGGCGGCGTTGCTGCCGCCGCCCACGCAGGCCAGGACATAATCGGGGAGACGGCCTTCGGCTTCGAGGCATTGGCGGCGGGCCTCGCGGCCAATGATCGATTGGAAATCGCGGACGATCATCGGGAACGGATGAGGGCCGACGACGCTGCCGAGGATGTAATGGGTGTGGGTGACGGAGCCCATCCAATCGCGCATGGCTTCGTTGGTGGCGTCTTTGAGGGTTTTGCTGCCGCTGTTTACTTCGATGACCTTGGCGCCCATGAGGCGCATGCGGAAGACGTTCAGGCTTTGGCGGCGGATGTCTTCGGCGCCCATGTAGACGTCGCAGGAGAGACCGAAGACGGCGGCGGCGGTGGCGGTGGCGACGCCGTGCTGGCCGGCGCCGGTTTCGGCGATGACGCGTTTTTTGCCCATGCGGAGGGTGAGGAGGGCTTGGCCGAGGGTGTTGTTGATCTTGTGGGCGCCGGTGTGGTTGAGGTCTTCGCGTTTGAGGTAGATTTTGGCGCCGCCGAAGGCTTCGGTGAGACGGCGGGCGAAATAGAGGGGATTGGGCCGGCCGGCGAATTGGCGGAGGTAGTAGTCTAAATCGTTTGCGAAGGAGGGATCGGATTTGGCTTTGGCGTAATGTTCGGAGAGTTGGTCGAGAGCGGCGACGAGGGTTTCGGGGACAAAGACGCCGCCGTAGGGGCCGAAATGGCCCGTGGCGTCGGGGAGCGTGGTGGTTGCGAGCATTCGAGTCATGTTATGGACGGCGGGGCGGAAGGGCAATTGACAAGCGCGGAGGTGGGATGTCTGATCGGGTTTCCGGAGATTTCCGCATGGCGCGCCCGATTACATTGTTTACCGGTCAGTGGGCGGATCTTTCGTTTGATCAAGTTTGCCGGAAGGCGAAACAGTTTGGGTATGACGGGGTGGAGATCGCCTGCGGGGGGGATCATTTTGATGTGCCAAAGGCGCTGGGGGAGAAGGATTACTGCAAGGGGCGATGGGAGATTTTGCGCGGGCATGGGCTGGCGGCTTATGCGATTAGTTCGCATCTGGTGGGGCAGGCGGTTTGCGATTTGATCGATGAGCGGCACCGCGCGATTTTGCCGAGCGAGATTTGGGGGGACGGCGAGGCGGAGGGCGTGCGGCGGCGGGCGGCCGAGCGAATGATCGATACGGCGAAGGCGTGCCGGAAATTCTTTGATGCGGGGCCGCGGGGGAGCGGGTTTTCGCCGGTGGTGAACGGGTTCACGGGGTCGAGCATTTGGCACAGTATTTATGCGTTTCCGCCTACGGATCAGAAATATTGGCAAAGGGGATTTGACGATTTTGCGGCGCGGTGGAGGCCGATTTTGGATGCGTTCGATGCGGCGAATGTGAATTTTGCGCTGGAAGTACATCCCACCGAGATCGCGTTTGACATTGCCTCGGCGGAGCGGGCGCTGGAGGCGATTGGAGGGCATAAGCGGTTTGGATTTAATTTTGACCCATCTCATTTGGGGTATCAGGGGGTCGATTATGTTCGGTTCATCCGGCGGTTTGGGCCGCGGATTTTTCATGTGCATATGAAGGATGCGTGGTGGGGACACGGGGATGGGAGCGTGGGGGTATTCGGGGGGCATACGACGTTTGCGGACGCGCGGCGATATTGGGATTTTCGAAGTCCGGGGCGGGGGGATATTCGGTTTGAAGATATTATGGTGGCGCTGAATGACGTGGGGTATCCGGGTCCGCTCAGCGTGGAGTGGGAAGATAGCCGAATGGATCGCGAACACGGGGCGGCGGAGGCGGCGGCGTTTGTGCGGAAGCTGGATTTTAAACCTTCCGCCGTGGCGTTTGACGCGCAGTTTAATCGCTGAATTTTTTTGGCGTTAACCAGATGCAGATCGGGCAATTCTTCGCTAATCGCAAGCCGGGGACGAATCAATATTTCGCGGCGCCGGGGGGGAATGGGAAGTGCGTTCTGGTCAGCAGCCATATCTATTGGACGGATTTGATGGGGCTGGCGCTGCTGCGGCTGGGATATGACGTGATCTTCGCGGTTCCCTGGTTCGGATTCTGGACGGACGAGAACTGGTGGAGGGATTTTGATAACCAGTTTTCGATGTGGGTGAATACGCTGCGCGAGCGGAAGGTGATTTGCGTGATCGGGGGGAATACGACGGTGATGGTTCCGCATCCGCGGACGAAGGAGCCGCTGCACCGGGCGGCGGGAGTGGCGGCGGTGAATTTTTGGTGGGATCAGCCGCGGACGGCGCCGCCGATGGCGCGGCGGGGGATTTCGCTGGTGGATTATGTGGCGCTTCTTAAAGACGAGCGGTCGCTGAATGTGATTTGGGATATGGATGTGCGGGAGGAGATGCGGGAATTCCTGGGGGTGGAGAATTCGATTCACGTTCCGATCGCGACGACGCCGGAGATTTGGGAGGAAGGGTTTGTACCGATGGAGGATCGGCCAAAATCGGCCTGTTTTTTGGGGAATTGTCATTATGTGACGGCGGAGATGAGGGCGGGGTTTGAGCCGGAGATGGCGGCCTGGGCGAAGAATGTCGCGGGGAAGAAATTGGCGGATTTGGACCGGGGGCTTGTGGATTGCATCGAGGATCGGGCGGCGGCGAAAGTGAATACGAGCGACGAGGATGCGCTGGCGAGGGATTTTCGGCGGTGGTTTATTTTGGATGCGATGCTGATGGAGGGGCAGCGAGGGGCGGCGGTGCAGACGATTGCCGCGAAATTGGGGGAATCGTTTACGCTCGTCGGTGGAGACTGGGATAAGCTGGGGCTTCGGGCCCAAAAGAATCATACGGGTGTGCCGGGGGGGAAAGCTTATTACGCGTCGCATAAGGTTTCGCTGAATCTTTACGGCGGGTGCGTGCACGCGGGGATGCCGCTGCGGCCGTATGAAATTGCTTCATCGAATGGATTGGTGTTTACGCATTACAATCGGGAGTTGCCGGGGCTTTTTGAGCCGGACAAGGAATGCGTGGCGTTTAGAAATGGTTCGGAAATGGTGGAGAAATTGGATCGAATCCTGGCACATCCGGCGGAGTATAATCAGGTCGTGCAGGCGGGGAGGCGACGGGCGTT
>JBEKPV010000136.1:0-9196 GCA_049520395.1 Tepidisphaeraceae bacterium | reverse complement strand
CGGAACCCACGGTTACGGCACGATTTTCGAAATCGTCAAAAATAGTCAAACCATCACGAGCCTGGCGTCGTTAACATCAGCCGTCGCGAACTACCCCGGCACCTTTCTTCCCGATAATAACGGTGATTTGTACGGCGTCGTAAGTCTTGGGGGAACGTATTCTGAAGGCGCTATTATGGAACTTGTTAAGGGCGCCAGCGCTGTTGCAACCCTAGCATCGTTCGATGGCGCTGACGGCGCTTACCCGTCTGGCCAAATGACCATGGACAGCCAAGGCGATCTTTTCGGCGAGGCCGAACTGGATCCCGCCAACGACACCGCCTCCGTGTTCGAGCTAGCGAAAGGGTCCTCGACGATTACGACGGTTGCCTCTTTCCCCGCCGGATTCGACCTTCTCGCGCCTCTTCTCGACGCCAACGGCAACTTTTTCGGCACAACTACGACGGGGATTCCGATTGACACTATAAACGCCAATTACACGGTCACCGGCACGGTGTTCGAAATCGTCCACGGCTCAAGCACCGTGAGCACGCTGGCGACGTTCAATGGACCCAACGGATGCTGGCCGACCGCGCTGGCGATGGACGGAAGCGGAAACTTGTTCGGAGTTACCGAATTCGGCGGCACCAGCTCCTTCAACCCGATCAACGACATCCTCGGAGACGGCGAGGCCTTCGAATTGCAAGCCCCTCACCTGGCCTTCGTTCAGCAACCGACAAATACCGCGATCGGAAGCTTCCAGCCCCCTGTCGAGGTTGCCGTGGAAAATGCCTATGGCTCGATCATAACTACAGACCAATCGGCAATAAGCCTCGTCCCCAGCGACGATGGTGGCCCGCTCGTTTCGGCGATCGCGAGGAATGGGATTGCTTGGTTTTATTCGGTCAGCATTCCCGCCGCAGGCACCTACACACTTGACGCCAATTATGCATCCAATTCCAACATCAGCGAAGCGATCTCGAATAGTTTCACCGTGGGCTCTCCAACGATAGAAAGCACGCAAGTCGGCGACGGCTCCGTCCAGCGGTCGACCATCAACTCAATTAGCGTAACCTTCGACGAGCCGGTCATCCTGAGTTCCGGAGCCTACACGCTGTATCAGGAAATTCTCAACCCCGATGGCTCCATCGACACCAGCGCAACCCCGAAGAACGTGACAGCCGACATGACTGCGACTCAATCGCCCGATGGGACGACCCTGACGTTGTCGGTCACGCCGGGAGGTCCCCTGGACCGGACCGGCGGCGACGACGCAGGCTTCTTCGTCAACGGAATTTATCAGCTCGTCTTGAACGGCAGCGCCATTACCGATTCCACCGGTGCCGTCGATTTCGATTCGGGCGCCTCCACGCCGGTCACCTTCGCTTCCAATGAAACCGGAACGGGCACCTCGCCCTACTTTCACGTCCTGTTTGGCGATTTGAGCGGATCTGGATTTGTCAACGCGATCGATTACAGAACCTTGTCGCGGGACTATCTGGCGCAATTGGGCGATGCCAGTTACAATCCGGCTCTGGATTACGACGGCACCGGCATCATCAACGCCGTCAGTTACCGCAAATTTACGATGGATTATCTGCAGGGCTTTACGTATTAAATCGTTTAGTCATCTCGAATTCCGCTTGCCGGGGTGTGATTTGGGGATGTTTCTTTCGCCCGCCGGAAATTGGGGGTTCCGCGGGTAATTTGTCGTTGCCATTGGGCTAAAACTTGGGAGAATCGAGGCTTCAGTATCTGGCGGCGTGATGGAGACGGGCTCTGCCGCGGCGGGAGGGAATGAGATGGGTTTTAGGCTGAAAGACGCGGATTCACCGCGCAGAAATCGAATCGTCGCGGAGGCTCTCGCGGTGGCTGAGACGCTGGAGGCGCGCGTTCTGCTGTCGGCGAGTTTGACACGCCACATCTTGAGTTCGCAATCCCGGGGTTCGGAAACGCCGACGTTTATCGATCTGGGGCCGGTTTCGGCATTGGAGAGTCCGGCGGCAAGCCCTCTAACCGCTAACGCGCCTTATACGCCTGCCGAGATGGATGATGCGTATGGGGTTAATTTGATTTCGTTCAATGGAACGGCCGGTAATGGGGCGGGGCAGACGATCGCGATTGTTGACGCATTTAACGATCCGGACATCATTTCTGACACCGCTACCTTCAGCACGCAGTTTAGTTTGCCGCAATTTAATGCCGGCGGACCGACGCTGAAGGTGCTGAATCAAACGGGCGGTACATCTTTGCCGGCTAGTGCGGCGCCCGGGGGCTGGGATGTGGAAGAATCCCTCGACGTGGAATGGGCGCATTCCATTGCGCCCCAAGCCAACATCATCTTGTTCGAAGCCACCAACAATTCGTCCGGCAATCTCTACGCCGCGGTTTCGACGGCCGCGGATTACGCCGGCGTCTCGACGATTTCGATGAGTTGGGGTGGGGGTGAATATTCGGGAGAAAACAGTAGCGACTCGATTTTCACGACGCCTTCGGGCCATCAGGGGGTAACGTTTTTGGTTGCGGCCGGTGACAGCGGTGATATCCCCGGTTATCCGTCGGAGTCGCCGAATGTCATCTCCGTCGGCGGGACTAGTTTGACCCTCAACAGCAATGGCAGTTACAACACGGAATCGGCCTGGTCGGATGGAGGAGGCGGGGTGAGCGCGTATGAGTCGCAGCCGTCGTATCAAGTCGGGAAAGTGAACGGATTGACGACGACCCGGCGCGCCACGCCGGATGTTTCGATGGACGCGAATCCCAACACGGGGGTGTATGTGCTGGACAGTTTTTATGTGAGCGGCTCGTATTTGGAGGTCGGGGGGACGAGCCTGGCTACTCCGATGTGGGCGGCACTGATCAGCATCGCCGACCAAGGCCGGGTGCTGCAGGGGCTTGGGACGCTCAATGGAACCACTCAGACTTTGCCGGCGCTTTACAGCGCCTCGGCGGCCAATTTCCACGACATTACCACGGGGAGCAACGGGCAGCCGGCGACGGTCGGTTACGATCTGGCGACGGGAATCGGCTCGCCGGTGGCAAACCTGCTCATTCCGGCGCTGGCGGGATATAACGTGGCGTCGCAGCTTGCTTTCGCGTCTCAGCCTCCGCCCAACATCGCTGCCGGGAACGTGATTCCGACAATCACCGTTGATGTCGAAGACTCCAACGGGGCGATTACCACGAGCAATAGCTCGAACGTCACATTGTCGATCTATTCCGGCCCATCTGGGGCGACGCTCGCCGGTACCGCGACGGTGGCCGCCTCGAGCGGGGTCGCCACATTCAGCACCCTCTCCCTGGCGACGCCCGGCGCGTACACACTGGAAGCCACCGACGGAAGCTTCACGGCGGCCATCTCCAATAGCTTCAATGTCGTCGCCGCGCCGACTGTCGCCAGCACACAGGTTGGCGATGGCTCTGCCCAGCGATCGACGATCAGTTCGATCAGCGTGACCTTCAGTGAGCCGGTCATCCTCGGCGGTGGCGCTTATACGCTCTACCAGGAAATCCTCAACCCGGACGGCTCCATCAACACGAGCGCAGCCCCGAACAACGTAACGGCCGACATGACCGCAACGCAGTCCTCCAACGGGACGACCCTGACCTTGTCCGTCACGCCCGGCGGGCCGCTGGACCGAACCGGGGCAAACGACGCCGGCTTTTTCGTCAATGGAATCTATCAACTCGTTCTAAATGGCAGCGCCATTACCGACAGCACCGGAACGGCGAACTTCGATGGCGGCGCATCCACGCCGGCGATTTTTGCATCCGATGAAACCCAAACGGGGACGTCGCCCTACTTCCACGTCCTGTTCGGGGACTTAACGGGCTCGGGTTTTGTCAATTCCGTGGACTACCGCGCGTTCTCACAGGATTATCTCGCACAAACAGGTGACGCCAACTACAACGCGGTTCTGGACTACGACGGCACCGGCATTATCAACGCCATCAGCTACAACCAATTCGCAAGAGATTATCTGCAAAGCTACAGCTATTGACTGAGCTTTAACGCTCCGGCCCGGCGTTGCAATCGGAACCCGTTCATTTCGCCGATTCGGAGACGACAATTATCTTGAAAGTTCCCGGAACCGCCTTGGGTTTGCCCATCGTTCCATCGGGATTGGTGGTGGCGATCATATCCGCGGTGGGGAGATAGATCGTTCCGGTTTGGCTATCAACCGCCATGGTTCTGGCGCCCGGCGCGGTGTCGAGAGTTTGTGCGACTTCGAATTTCCCCGGAGAGGTTTCGCGGGCGACCGTCAGGGTGCCGTCGGCGCAGCTGGCGAGGGCGTCGCCGGCGTGGAAGGCCGTTGCGTCGACGCCTTTGCCGATGGGCAAATCGGAAACGATCGAGCCGTCCTTGGCGTCCATCACGATCAGTTTCTGATTCCGGCAGCCGATGAACAGCCGGCCCTTGTCGCGATCGATCGAGAGTCCGGTTGGCGTTTCGCCGGGCAGGGTCGAATATTTGGCGATCACCTTCATCGCCTTGGCGTCCACCACCGCGATCTGGTTCATGTCGGCAATGCAAACGAAGATTTTCCCTTGTGCGTCGGAGGCGAGAAACTCCGGTTTGCCGCCCAGGTCGATCGCCGCGTCGGGCTGGCCGCTGGTGGGATCGACATTCGCCGCGATCGGCAGCAACTCGGAGGAGTCGCCGCAGGAGACGAAAACGTGGGCGGTTGCCGGATCATAGATAATGCCGTCGGCATCATCGGCGCCGGAGATCGTCCCTAGGACCGCGTTGGTTTTCAGATCGAACACGATGACCGCGGCGCCTTTGCCGTCGGTAATGAATCCGTGCCCGACATCCGGCACCAGCGCCACGCCATGCAGTCCCTTGCCGCCTGGAATATCGGCGACCACTTTGCCGGAGGCCGTATCCACGACGATGGTGTGCTTTCCGCGGGTTACATAAAGATTTTGGCCCTGTGCGTCCAACGTCGCGTAATCCCATTTCCCCGAGAGGCCGATGGGAATCGTTTTAGTAACCTGGTACTGACCGGTCGCCGGGGTGTCCGCCATGACATGGGCGCACAGCGGAACTAGAAGTACGGCGATGCAGACGACTAATTGGCGCGGCAGGCTGATGTTCATAAGCGTCGGCTCCAAAATTAAAGGGAAAAACCGCGGCTAAATTATATCGCCGATTTGTGAAGACGCCATGAGGGGCGGCGCGCGAAGCTACGACTCAAAAATGCTCTCCCAGAACCTGGTCCACCGAACGGTAGCCGTATTTGGTGGCGAATCGCTCGTACATGGGCCCGTCGCCGGCGGTGCTTTTGTCGTACCAGCCTCCCTCGGCGAGCCAGAGGTCGCGGCGCATCACCAGTTGCATGGCGTCGATGAAGTTCTGCCGGGGGGGATTGCCAGTCAAAAGCAGCGTATATTCGGGGTGATCCCTGAACCAAATCATGAAGTTGTTCACGCGCTGCAAGCCCCGGCAAAGTATGGCGAATATGATGATCGCGCTCGTATCCAGGACCCGCTGCGTCCCCTGCTCGAAGACTCGCGGCGGCCTGTCGATCGCGCGGGATATCTCCTCCAGCGCATTGGGATAGAGAATATTGTCAGCATTAAAGTGGATAATGTAATCGCCCGTCGCCCGGCGGATGCCCATATCGCGCAGCGAATGGCCCCAATCATCGTAGCGCTGGTCGGAACAAATCATGGGCACCGGCATTTGAACTGATGTGTCGGTCAAGGGGCCGTCGTGGTAGGCCAGCAACTCAAAATCCTGATAGGTCTGCGCCTTGAGTGAATCCAAACCCCGGCAAAGAATCGCGTGCGGAATCGTGGGCTGATAGTGGATGAGAATAATGGAAAACCGAGGCATGAAGTGAAATTTAGCATAAACTCCGGCCGCGCCCAAAATGCAGCGGCAAACCGTCGCTAATTCGCGGGCTGCGTTGCCGGGGAAATTGGGCCCATATCGGTGCCGGGCGCGGCGAGCTGGGTCGGCGGATACGCCTGAAGCGTGCCGTTTTTGAAATCCTGTTCGATCGATTCCACGGTCAGATTCTGATCGAGGTCGAGGCTGGCGGCCGCGAATTGGGCCATGCGCGTCCCCGCATCGCGCTGGTCCTGATCCACGTCGGGATTGGTCTGGACCGGGTCGTCGAACGAATTGAACAGACCGATCAAGTCGATACTCAGCCGCAAATGAGTTGGGTCGGTCGGGGTAACGGTGGCGCAGTTCATCAGGCGGGCCAATTGCGCGCGCATTCTCGCGTCATCGGGCTTTTCGTCGGGCGTTTCCTGCGTCAGACCGTCTTCCACAGCCGAACGAAACGCATCGGCGAAATTAGCCGCGCCGGTTACGTCCGCTTCGGTCATTTCGACGGTGGCAACGAGCTTATCCCCCTGGCGAACCAGCGGTAGTTTTCCCGCCAGGAGATCGTCGTGAACCCTTTGCAGGGTTGCCAGATCGAACGGAATTTTGGCCGCGCCGGATGGTTCCGTGGCGGGCTGATTCGCCGGTGAACCGTTGTCGATGGATGCCAGCACCTGCTCGATGCGATCGCGCGTGAAATCATCCCAGGAGATGGCCGCCAGTTGTTTGCGACGCTGCTCAATTAATTGCCCGAGCCAATCCGCCGGCGCGTTTTTTGAGGGGGATGCGAATTGTCGATTGAAGTAGGAAACCACGGCGTCCGCGGTCTTTCCCGGCACGATCACTTCGTGGTAATAGCACAGATTATCCGCACCGCGCAGGAAAAAATGGCCCGGCTTGATTTGAATGTCCCGCAGGGGGATTTCGTCGTCCCGCGATTTCAACCCTTCCGGCGGCAGCTGCGTGAGTTGAATGTCGGACCAGCGATTATCCGGCAATCGCAGCGCCGCCCAGAGGCCCCAATCCTCAAACATCGGGTCGGGCGCGATGACCAGATTTTGCCGGTTTTCGTAAAGGGCGGTCAGCCACTTCTGATCGGCCGGTTCATTCTCCGGCTTATCACTGCCGATGTGCTGAAACACGCTCAAGAATCGAAATTGATCGGCTTGCGGCTCATAGAGCGCCGCCACCGTCTTCATGCCGACCAGACAACCGGGAAACATCACTAACGCCAGGCATGCCAGAAGCGCGAAAATGCCTCCGGCGATGCGTTTGCGGAATTTAGAAGGACCGGGATTCGACACGGCGGCGGATTATATCTCGGGCGCGGCGCATGCGCAAACTGACGGAATCGTTTATGGGCGACTGGGCCGCGGAATCGGCAGGAGCATCGGCACATCGCGCTGGAATTTGGCGTACTCGTCTCCGAATTGGCCGGTGAGGAGCGCCTCTTCCCGGCGGAGCTTGACCAGACATCCCGCGATGATCATGACGAGGCCGACGAATCCGTCGACGGTTTCGGCGGCCATGGCGCTGCCGATTGCGGCGGTGATGAGGCCGGTGTAGATCGGATGCCGCACCCATTCGTACGGGCCGGTGGTGATGAGTTTGTGCCCTTCCTTGAGCGTAATCACGCCGCTCCAGTACTTGCCCAGATGCACGCGCGCCCAGATTGAAAAGAGCAAGCCCGCGGCCGTGAAGGCATCGCCGAGCCATCGCATCCATTCGAGCTGGTAAAACCGTCCGTAGAAAAACGGATTGCCATGATGAAAGATCATGTAAAACCCGCCGAACATCAGCGCGCCGTGCTGAAGTCGGCTGAGGCGGCTTTCCATTTTGACGGTGCGATGGGTATCGGATGCGGCGACTATCCAGTAAACCAACCAGCCAAACCAGGCCCAGCCATTGAGGGTCAGCGGTAATCGCGCATCCACGTCCGCAAGCTATCGGATGAGCGATGGCGAATCAAATCCGGTTCCATTGGCCCCTTACGGCTGGATCGGTTAGACTCACGGGCGCTCCATCGCTTGCCGCCGTTGATGTAGAACCAATCCGCGCTTTGCAGCAACTTCGGTGAGACTTCATGCGCGGTCATTATCGACACACCAAGATCATCGCCACCGTCGGGCCCTCGACCGAGAGCCACGATATGCTGGGCAAGCTGATTCTCAGCGGCGTCGATGTCATTCGTCTGAACATGGCGCATGGCTCCGACGATTGGGTCACTTCCCTGGTCAAGCGCATCCGCGAAGTGTCAAACGAAGTGCAGCGTCATGTGGCGGTCATGATGGATGTCAAGGGTCCGGAAATCCGCACCGGCGCGATTCCGCTGCCGATCGATTTGAAAGTCGGCGAATCGTTTGAGTTTCACGTCAATCCCCCGGGCGAGGGCGTTCACGGGGTTCAGGTCAATTATCCGGGGCTGCCGCACGACGTCATGGTCGGGGCGACGGTGCTGGTCGACAGCGGATTGATCCGCATGGAAGTGCTGGAAAAAAGCGCGATTCACGTGCGCTGCCGCGTGCTGACGCCGGGAAAACTGGGCTCGCGGCGGCATATCAATCTTCCTGGCGTCGATGTCAATCTTCCGTCGCTGACCGAAAAGGATGAGAGGGATATCCGAGTCGGCGTGGCGGCGGGGATCGATTTCGTGGCTATGTCTTTCGTTCGAAAAGCGGAAGACATCATCGTTTTGCGCAGTCTGCTGGATCATCTTGGGTCCAAAGCGCGAATCATCGCCAAGATCGAAGACCAGGGCGGATTGCGGAATCTGGAAGAAATCGTCAAAGTCACCGACGCGGTGATGGTGGCGCGCGGCGATCTGGGGATCGAAATCGATTATCACACGCTGCCGCTGGTGCAGACGCGGATTGTGGAGCTTTGTCTGACCGAGGGAAAGCCGGTGATCATCGCGACGCATTTATTGGAGTCGATGATCTCGGCGCCCATGCCGACGCGGGCGGAGATTTCCGATATTTCCACGGCCGTGCGCGAGCGGGCGGACGCCGTCATGCTGTCGGGGGAGACCACGACCGGCATTTATCCGTTGGAATGCGTCGAGGTGATGAAGAATATCCTGAAGACGATTGAGCCGACGGAGAAGCGAAAGATTAACGAAGTCATCAAGCTGCACGAACCGAAAGCCAAAATGCTGCGTTCGGCGGCGGTGCTGGCGCAGGAACTGGGGCATTCGGGAATTGTCGTCTTCACGCGCAGCGGTTTTTTGGGATATACGCTCGGGGCGCTTCGTGCCGTTGGCGTACCGATCTATGCCTTCACGGATAACGAGGCTCTATTCCGGCAACTGTTGCTCCCGTGGGGCGTTGAGCCGTTTTTGATGAAATTCAGCGATGATCCGGAAGAAACGATCCTGAATTCCAT
>JBEKPV010000135.1:0-16833 GCA_049520395.1 Tepidisphaeraceae bacterium | reverse complement strand
GGGCGCCATGGCCGAATAGTTGACGATGTGGCAGATGATCGAGGCCGTCAGCAGGCGCAGCGTCTTGAGGACCCCCGCCAGTACGTCTTGCTTGGCCTCCGCCGCCCACGCCAGCTCGCGCAGGGTTAATGCCCGGGGGTCGACGCCAACGATTCCGCCGTATTGCCAGCAGAGCCGCTGGAGGGCTCCCGGCTGGAAGAGATCGATGGCTCCCCCACTTCCGGAAGGTTGATCACCCCCGCCGCCGCCTGGTCCAATATCCCGTTGTAGAGCCTCCCCGTGATCTCCGTCACTTTTTTCAGAGCCGGGCGGAGTCGGCTCGGGGAGAAATTTATCAGGGCTTCCTTGAGTGCCTCCGTCGCCGCCTGGGCGACGTCCAGATCGCAGATCCGCTCGCCGAACTGGTCGCGGCTGATCCCCGCGCGTTGTGCTTGCGGCTCGCAGAGACACCAGAACACCGCAAACAATTTGGTTTCGATTTGCGCGGCTCGTTGGTCGCTCGTGAAGAGCCAGGGGAGGTGGAATCCCGTCTCGCTGAAGACGCGATCGATCGCGCCCAGGTTGAGGACGATGGACCATTCGGTCCCGGCGCTGTCTTTGAATTTTGGCATAACCGGGCCTCCAAGATTTTTTTACCGCGAAGCAATACAAATGCTTTTTTGCCACCGATGGGGACCGATGAACACAGATTTTAAATTCACTGGCAACTTGCAACTAACAACCAGCAACTTCTTCCATCTGTGTCCATCTGATTTTCATCGGTGGCAAATTTCTTCCTCGCGGCAATTCCGCTTAGAGCTTCGCGAAGAAGCTCTTTAACGTCGCTTCGGCCTTTCCCAGTTCCACGTCGGCGCTCGAGAGCGCCAGGCGGAGCTTTTCAGCTTCCGCTGATGCGGCGGCGTGTAGCTTGGCCAATTCGCCGCGTTTCTGGTGGGCCAGAGTCAGTGCCGAAACGAGCTGCGTCTGATCCGCGGCGGCCGGCGCCACGGGCGCCGGCGCCTCCGGCGATGCGGGGGTGATGGGCGCGGATTCGGTTGGTAGTGGATCCATGGAAAGCTCCTTTTGAAATTGGGAATCCCCTCTACTGTTCAACTGCTCTACTGCTCGACTCTCTAGTCCCGACGAGTCGGGGCTACGTGATCGCCACCCATTGCGGCGGGATGCTGGACCAGCCGGAGTGTTGCACCTCGACGTCGAATTTCACGATATCCTTGATCTTGCGCGGCTGTCCGATCTTGAGGATTTCCGCATCCAGCCAGATCCCCTTGACTCCGGTTCCGCTGGCGGTGGAGAGTCCGTTGAGCAGCAGCAGCGGCACGACGATCCCTATTTGGTAGAAGGCCTGTTGGATGGCGATTTGTCCGCCATCGGCGTCTTTTTCCTTAAGCGTGATTTTGATCGGCGATTTGATGGTCGAGCCGACGGCCGAATCCCAGACCGCTCCGGTTTGGGTATCGTAATCATCCAGCGAGGTGGTATCGGCCGGATTCTTCTCCACGTCCATCTGCCATTCCATGACGCCTCCCACCTTCGCCAGGCTGCCGGGCGGCGCGGCGGTATAAAGGCCATTGGTGGCGGTGGAAGCCCAGGTGGCCCGGGTCCCCGTGGTGAGATAATAGACCGCGCCCGTAAGGACGAGACGCATAAAAACTCCTCCGTCGCCGCGGCGACAATCAAATGACTGTGGGGTCTTTTTTGGGTTTCTCTGAGACTGCGGTGGGTGGTTAATGACGAAATTCGAACGACAAAATTCGAATCAAACTCCAATGCCCGAATGTCCGAATCCCGGCGCGCCGGGGTTCGAATTTCGTCATTGCACGCAGCCCTACTGCGTGCTGTCGTATTCCACCTGCATTTTGAACTTGAAATGTATTTCCCCGAAATAGCAGCGGTGCATCCGCAGGTACTCTTCGCGATACGGCACGATTTTGGTTTCGAACCAGATGCCCGGTCCCGCGGTATCGCCGCAGTCGTAGATCATTCCCATGAACCGGGTCAGGGCCACCAGCACGTCCAGAGGCTTGCAGGTGGCCGGGTTTTCGAAATCGACCGAGTCGGGCAGGTGCTGGATGACGCCGACGGCCACGACCACTTCTTCGCTGGTTTCCTCGCCGCTGATGGCGTCCAGCAAAAATTCATCTTCGATCGGCGATCGCACCAGGACGGTCAGTTCGTCGGACGACGCCAGTTCCTCGTCGTTCTTGATGGGGACATAGAGTCGTTCGGCGGTATAGGATGGCACAAACGAAGACGGCACGAGTGCCGCCCAGTTGATGGCGTTCAGATCGGCGACCACGGCGTCGGCGACGTCGGTGATATAGGTCCCCGACATCACCTGCGGCCCGGAAGGCACGAAGAAGGGAAAATAAACGGTGCTCATGGCTTCGCCATAGCCTTAAATTCGAAATTCGAACCTCGAACCTCGAATGAAAATCCAATGTTCCAAATTCGAATTTTGGGGTTCGAATTTCGAATTTCGCACCGCCCCCCCGCTTAACTCCCCACCTCTTTGAGGTGGACCCTCAGCCGGGTGCGCAGGTTATCGCTCCACCGCCATGCCCCTTCGGTTCCCAGTTCCATGACCTGGTAGGCGGGGGCTCCGGCCATGACGATGCGATCGCCGCTCTTTGGGAAAGGCGGGTTCATCCCGGTGGCGACGAGATCGGCCAGAGAGACCAGTGCGTCGCGCACCTGGGCACGGACGCCGATGCCCTCCGAGATTTCCACTTCCGACCGCGTCGCCCCCCAGGTGACATTCACCTGCGGCGATTGGGAGATTCCCGCGCGCACGTAGGTTGCCGGCGTCGACTCCGATTGGAGCCGCACCGATTCCAGCCAGTTGGCGGCTGAATTCAACTGGTCCACGCACCACTCCCAGGCCTCCATCGCGAAAAGTTCCCGGTCAATCGGGATGGCGACGGAGAGGGTTTAGTATCCCACCGCGACATAGTTCACATTCTTTGAGAACGTGGTCGCTTCGATGGGCGTCGGGTTGCTGTTGCTGGTGGGCATCCAGGTTTGAATCAGGATGCTGCCGGCGGCCGGAGCGCCGGCTTGGTTGCCGATCGACGCGGTTGCTCGATCGCAGGTGAGCACGGGCGCGCTATCCAGGTTGGCGATTGCCGCGACGACGACAGTTAGCCCCGTGACGATCGTGTCGGACCCGGTGACCGTGGTAACCTGGTTGGCGACGGTCTTCAGATTGGAGTTGCTGCCGTTGAGTTTGGCGAAGTAGCCGTATTGATCGCCGGTCGCGGCCGGCAGACCGGTATCTTTACTGAGCACGCAGATGCCGGCGAAGATGTAGCCGGCCGCGTAGGCGTTGGTGAACGCGCCGGTACCGGCGGTGCCGACGTTGGGGTTGCCGGTGGGATTCCAATAGATCCGCTGTCCGATGGTCCAGACGGTCGTATCCTTGGCCCCGGCCCAGACTCCGCCCTCAAGGGCGACCGAGCCGCGGGCTCCGGCGGCGATATCGGTGATGCAGAAGTAGAGCAATCCGTTGACCACCACCACGTCGCCGGCGTTATTGCCGCCGGACGAAACGTAATCGATGGCCTGGACGCGGCCGCTGCCCTTGATGTTCGACGTAACAGGATTGAAGTTCATGGCAAATCCTCAAATCCTCCAATGCCGAGTACCGCATTGGAGACTGGGGGTTAACCCGGTACCCCGGGGAATTTCGTATGGCCGGCGGCGGCGTGATGCGCCGCCGCCGGCGAGCGATCGCTTTAAGCGCGGACTGCGGGTTATTGGCCCGCGGAGTAGACGCCCGTGCGCCAATCCAGCAATGCCGTCCCGAACGGGAAGAGCACCTGGAAGGCCAGTCCCACGACGTTGGCGTCGGTGTCCACTTGGCGGATCATGGGCGAGCGTTGCCCGCGCAGGAATCCGCGCTGGACGGTTGCCGAGCCGCCGGTGGGGTTGGTGAGCAGCGCCCATTGCGTGGCGCTGGCGCCGGTCACCTTGGAAACCCCGCCCAGGAAGGGGCTGACCAGCGGGCGGTAGAGTCCCTTGTGCTGGTTCAGATTGACGGTCTGCGAAGCCGCCTGAGCCGCGGCGGATCCCGAAGTGCTGGCGGGAGTGGCCAGGGCGGAGACGGTCAGGTTCGCGCCGTTGAAGAGGTTTTCGGCGGTGGCCTTCAGTTCCGGGCAGACCAGGAGCCGGTCGGGCATCAGCCCGATCGGATCGCCGTTGTCGTCCACCTGCTGCAGGAATTTGGTCACCGCGCTGGTGAGTGAGGTGATGCCCAGGGCGGAGGAGCCGCCGCTGAGGTAATTGGCCGCGCCGGCCGACCAGAAATTAAACGCGTTGGCGGCCTTCCCGATGGACGGACCTGGCGCAACCGTGCTCAACCCGCTGAGGAAGGTGGCGATCGTCAGCTTTTCCAGATTGAGCGACGCCTTGCGTCCGAGGATCTGGGACGATTGGGCCAAAGCGCCCATATCGTCGTTCAGGATGTTCTCGTAGGTCAGGACCAGCAACGCGCCCCGGTTGACCACCTGGTTGCTGTAGCTGGCATCCTGGAGGCTGATGGCCGCGATCTCGCCGGCGGAGGTGATCTGCTCAAAATCGCCGCTGGCGGTTAGGCGATAGACCTTAAAGGCTTTGAAGTCGTTGGTGTCGCGGTCAAAGCAAATGTCCCCGCCGACCGTGGCCTGCAGGGCATAGGCTTCCAGCATCATCTTGTTCTGGATGTTCTCCGTGATGCCCGTAAGGGACATCGTGGAGAATCCGGAGGAGACGCTGGCGAAGATGACTCCGGACGCCTTGGCCGCCTGAATCTGCCGGCGATGCGATTCGCGGTCCTTGCGGAGGTAATCGTCCAGGAAATCCCGGTCGATGCCGCCGGCGGCCGCATGCATCCCCACCTGCGGCGCGCAGGCCGCGATAATGGAATGGATGCTGGCACCGATTCGCAGGCTGGCGGCGATGTTCCCCTGCTGCTCATTGAGTCCGGCGAATGCCGCCTTTTCCGAGCAGCCCAGGGACCGGGCCGCGGCCGCGGCGATGATCGTGCCGTCCGCCTGTCCGCCGCGTCCGGTATTGATGCCGAATGCGCCGTTGGGCGTATTGGGATTGGGCCGCGCCGCCTTGATCAGGGCCAGCTCGACGCCGTTCTGGTCCAGCTTGCCGGTAAAGGCCTTGGCGCGAATCTCCTTGAAGGTTTCAGGCTCGATCTGATCCCGATATTGGTCGAGTGCGGCATTGATCGCGTCGAGGCGCTCGACGTTGGCCAGGGCCCTGGCGTTGATATCCGCCAGAACGGATTCGGCGGTGGCTTGGTTCCGCGCTGCGGCCATCCCCGCCGCGATTTGGTTGGCGGAGGTTGCGGCGGCGGCGGCTTGAATATCCAGCTCCGCGGCGGCCGCCTCGGTTGGTTTCTTGTCGTCATCCGCGCCGTCGTCGGCGTCGAACGACCCATCCTTCACGGATGCGCGGAACAAATCGCGGGCGCATTTGAGCGACGTGGCGTCCAAGCCATCGCATTGCAGGCCGCGAGCCTTCATCCAGGCTTTGAATTTCATGGCAGAATCTCCTGCGGCTCTGGCCGCGATTGTGGCGGACGTATCGTCGTCCGCTCCGAGTGACAGAAAGCTGATCTCGCGCAGCAACGTTTTCCGCGCGATATTGATAGGCCCGTCGAACGATTTGCCGTTAGCCCGGGCCGACTGGCCTTCCGGCACGAATTGATTTTTGAGAACTTTCGCCCCGATCGACGCCTGCCAGGGGAACTTGTTTTTGGCGCTGGCGACCACTTCGTCCACATGCGGACCGCTGGCGCTGATCAGTCCCTGCGCTTTGAACACTCCGTCTTCGACATAGAGCTTGGTGGAATGCCCCAGCGGTTTTTCGGGATTGTGATCGCGGAGGATGGGCCGGCTCTTGGCCGTCAGATTCATCCCGTCGTAATCCACGACGACCGGGTAATCCCAGCCATCCAGTTCCATGGGGCCGCCGGTATAGGCGTCCATCATGAACGCCGGCGGCGTCTTGCCGGCGGCCGCCTGGATGTCGACGGGGGCGGTGAAGGCGATGTCCAGATCGCATGCCTCGCCGCTGGCGAGTTTGTTATCCGCGTTTTTGTCCTCCGCCCCCTCCAATGCTTCGCTGGCGGCCTCGGCGATATCGACATCGCCGTTGGCCGTGGCTCGGCTGGCGATGTCGCGCAGGGCGGAGAGGTAGACCTTGTCCCCCTTGCCGAACGGATAGGCCCAATAGGCCTTGGTTTCCGATTTCGCCGTGGGATCGGTGCCCAGGAACCATCGCGCGTATTCTGCCCAGTTCTCACCGTCGCCCAGGAGGGCGTCGGAGTCGGCGGCGGAGAACGACCAGGGCTTGTCCACATACTGGCCCGATTTGATCAGGTCATGCAGGCAGACCAGCCCCTTGCGATTGAGGCGAAGTTTCATAAAAATGGGGCTCGTGCCCGGTGAAAAGCCAGCAATCATCGAATGCAAAAAATGCGGACGCCCCTGTTTCGAGCCGTTCGATCCGCAGAGAAGAATTTGCGATGCCTGCCTGCTCGAAAAGCAGTCCAAGCGGATGCGTCGACTCGGCGCCGCCGCGGGTCGGGCGCGCGATCGCCTGATCATCCGGACGATTAAAAACCCCTAACCGCCCCCGCGGCCGGTCTTCGACTTGGCGCTATCGCGGCCCATCCCCTCATTCGAATTTCGTCCCCGGCGCGCCGGGATTCGATGTTCGTCCCGCCACAGCGGGTCGCCCGTGGCGACATTCGAATTTCGAATTTCCGCGGCCGACGCCGCGGTTATTCTTCCCCTTCTTCGTTCAGCTCATTCGGGTCCTGATCCGGCGCATTATCCGAGCCCGTCCCCGGCTGCTCGGAGATCGGCGGCGGGTTGCCGCGTTGGGCCATGATCGATTGGAAGAGCGACGCCCGAAATTCGCTATCCGTGACTCCATAGTCCGCCGCTCCGCGCGCGACGTTCTCATCGAAGTCCAGCCCCTCATCGGAATAGACGATTGACGGCGCTTTGCCGTTTTGCAGTTCCAGGCGGATCGATTGGGCCATTTTCTGCGGGTCGGCGTGTTTGCTGATCCGGTCCCAGCGCCAGGAGTGGTCGAGGTTGTCCGGTTCGTCCTTGGGCAGGAATCCCGGGATCCGCTTGGCTTCGGCGTGCCACTCGTCGAAAATCTTGTCCAGAAGGATGCCGTATTCGTCGCGGTCGGTCTGGACGGATTTGATGAACGACTGGGTGGCGACGTAGGCGCTGCTCATGTTGGCCAGGCGTGCGTCGCCGGTCATGATGAACAACGGCATATCCAAAATCTGGCTGGCCTCGACCAGCAGCGAAAGGATGTAATCGCTGTACGTCTGAGTCGGCTGCTCCGACTTATTCATCTTCATCGTGTACCCTTGGGGCATCACGCGAAGCGACCGTCGCCGAACGGGCACGGACTCGCCCTCCCCCAGCGCCGTATTCCCCGCCGCCGCTTCCAGGGTTTCAATGGAGCCCACCCAATCGGCGGCCGTTTCAGCGGCCGCTTGCACGGCCTTGCGGAAGCGACGGGCTTCTTCGAGCAGATCCAGCGCGGGAGTGAATTCCGGGATTCCCCGCTGCTGTGCCGGCCGCATCCGCGCAAAATCGTGGAGAACGTAGCGTGCCGGCCACGGGTCGTATTCATAACCCATGACGATGAACGCCCCGAACGCGCCGGGATGCTGGCGGAGGACATGGTAGACTTCCGGGTTTCCCCAGGGGTCCAAAACCACGCCGTCGAACCATTGGTCGGGGAACTGTGCCGGCAGCAGACCAAAGAGCGGGCTGCTGACCTGGTCCGCTTCGATCTCGAAGACGTCCAGCTTGACGGGGTCCTTAATTTTCGGATTGGTGCGGAGGAGATTGAACCCCTCGCCGTTGTAGCATCGCGCCGTCCGGCTGGTTCGCAGCTTCCGGGCCAGCTTCACTTCCCGGGCCCAGCGCGCGAAACGCGCTTCGAGGACGTCGTTATAATTATCGTTGTCGCTCGCCATGTGCAGGCGGGGCCCGGACCCGATCACGAATTTGGATAGCCGGTTGGACGCCCCCATCATGAACGGGTTGTTGTGGTAGGCGTATCGACCCCTCATGCGGAGGGTTCGCCGCACCATGAAATTCGCCTGGGCATCGACGCTGAGCAGATCGGAAAAGGCCCAGAGTTCCCGGTTCTCTTCGGTGGTGAGCTGGTTATCGAAGCGCGCCGCCTTGATGGCCGGCCGGTTTTGGGATGGCGCACTCTTCCCGATCGGCGCCAGCGCCGCGGCATTATTGCCGCGGGGCCGCGCCCCCAATGCCGCGGCGAGTGCCGGCGGATTCCAATTAGGGACGGCCGTTGGCATGATCAGTCCCCATAGACGTCCCAGTCCGCATTATTCCCCGGCTTCAGCCGGAGCGTGCGCCCGGGCAGTCCGGTGGGCGTCGGCGTATTGGCCTTGATGTACCGGTCGGCGAGGATCTGCGCCGCGATCGGCTGCTGCTCAGCGCGCAGGCCATCCTGCTCGGCGCTGAGCGGCGCGTTGGCGTTGGTGTTAATGCTCGGGATCAGGTCTGCCATTTATTCTTCTCCTTGCCCGCCGCCGCGGCGGCGGCCCGCTCCAGTTCCGCGAATGAGGTGACCTTCCGTTTCGGCGTGTCATCCGGCATTTCCGAGAGCGAAGCCCCGCACATCGACGCCGCCACGCAGCAGCCGGTGAAGGCGTCGAGCCCCTCGTTATCCGGATCCCCCGGCTTGATCTTCCACTCCATGACCGTGCGCCCGCGTCCGGTGATGGGGATGGCCGTTTCGGCCAGCAGGTGGTCGATCAGGAGCTGGTGGTCCTGTTTGCCGCCGAAGATCGTCCAGCTCCCCTCCCCCGCCGGCTGCGCCAGGCGTGAGAGGAAGAACGACTTCCAGAAGTTCGTGTCGTAAACCACGTGGCGGATGCTTCCCGCGTCGGGGTTGGGCATGCGCCATTCGGTTCCGATCCGATCGCCCGGCTTCTTCCGGTAATGCCCGAAAGGCAGATTGCGGGCGGTCACACCCTCGCCGAAGCTGGGGGTGATGATCGAGGCGAAGGGTGACTCGCGGCAGAATTTCTTGACGATGCGCGTGCCCGGACCCCAGCGGGCGTCGATCAGGCAGCGTTCGATTTCTGTCCGGGGAAGGGACCGTAGTCCACGATATGTCCGGAGAACTTGTCGTTAACCGCGGCAACGCCATGAAACAAAAATTCCTTGTGGCAGTCGATGAAGCAGACCAGGCGCGTCAGGTCCAGAGGCACAAGGCCGCGCTCCAGGCCATTGGCCTTCGACTGAATAAACTCCGCCGTGATCGGCCGATCGGCTTCCGATTCTTCCGGGATCGGATCGTTTTGCATCTCCGCGAAGAACCGGGTTTTTCCGATCAGGAAAAACCAGTCCATCGCGTGCTGGATGGCGCTGAGCTGCGTTTTTTTCTTCCGCGCTTCCCAGGCCGCCTCGCACCCCTGGTCCATCAAGGCGCGATGCACGGCATAAAAGTCGGTTGCTTCGTGGCCGTCGCCGCCCGATTTGAGCGAGTCCACCTGGATCTGCCGGTATTCTTCCCAGAGCGCGAAATTCTTGGGCCAGCCGCGCAGCATGCGGGTTCGCTCGCCGCGCCATTCCGGGTGCCGATTATGGTCCAGGAATCGGCCGGAGAGATCGTTTTCGCAGATGACCGTGCAGGTCATCACCGCCCCGAGGCTTTCGCCCGGTCCCGCGGAGCCCAGGATGGTGCCGAGCAAAAGTTTTTCGTCCGCCTCGACCCGATTGGGGTTTTTGGCGGATTTGTCCGTCTGCGGATCGTCGATCAGGAAGAACCCCGGCCGGATTAAGTCCCCGTCCGGCGTGGTGAACTGCTCGCCGCGGATAGCCGCGTCCTTGCCGCAGATGTAAATGATCGCCGAGGCGGATTTCGACCCCTCGATCGACGGGAGGATGATTTGATCCTCTTTCCATCCGATCTGGGTGGGCTGGCCGTTGCAGGTCTGCCCATGCGCCCGCTGCGAAATCCCCTCCATCTTCCGGATCGGGTAGCACGCCTCGGGGAAATCCTCCAGCAGCAGCAGGTTGCCGCGCAGTTCCGCCTTCACGGATGCCAGGATGCGGCTCGCCTTCTTGGCGTTGGCCGCGATGACAAAGACGAACCGCTGGTATCCGCAGAGCACGGCCCAGAGCACGGCCGCGACGGCCAGTGCCGTCTTGCCGGAGCCCCTGGGCATCGCGAAAGCGAATAGATCGCCATCGCGGACGGCTTTTTCGATGAGTTGGGCGGCTCGATCGTGATCGGCCGACCACTCCAGGTAGAATCGCTTGGGGAAATATTCCTTACAGAACGCCTTAAATACTTTTTCGGCTCGGGCGCGGCGTGCCGGATCGACCACGGCCGGGATCGGCGCGATATCGCGCCGAACGACGGACTTGGCGGCCTCAATGAATCGATGCCTTTCTCTTTCACGATCTACAGACGCCCCCCGCTTCGCGCCATTCGCTTCTTCGCGGTTAACAACGCCCTTTAACCGTTTACCCCCACCCAAACGGCCGGAAGACGGCAAAGGATGATGTTTTTTTTGGTGCGTTTCATCGCTTAAGCGCGTGGCGCGCTGAAATTCGAAGCTAGAATTTCGTCCCCGGCGCGCCGGGATCGCCTGCGGCGACATTCGGATTTCGTCATTTCGTGAAGCCCTCGCTTCACGAATGGCTCCCGATGATCACAAACTTATCCCCGGCTGCCGGCGCCGCCGGCAGTGCCGGCGAGATGGAGAACGTCTGGTTCGATCCCGTGTAGGCGATGGCGATCCCCGAAACGCCGGCGAGCGCGCCCGAGGTGAAGAACAGAAATACCTTGTTGCCCGTCGTGGTGAAGAAATTGTCTTCATCGGAGAGCGTATTGGGGCCCTGAATGCTGGTCGTGGTCGGCGTTCCCTGCACGGCCAGCGGCGTGGGCGTTGCCGCCAGGATCGCGGCGAGTCCGCTATTGGCCGTCGCCAGGTTGGCGGCCGTCGCCAGGGCCGACGTTGCCACCGTCAGATTCGAGGCGATCGTGCCCTGCGCCGTCGCGGCATTGGGCGAATCGGCGGCATTGGTGCCGATTTTGCTCGTCTGTCCTTCGACGACGGTCAATCCCGAGGCGAGGGCTGAGCCGACGGCGTTCACATTAGAATTGACCGTGCTCAGATTCGCCGCCGTGGCGAGGGTCGACGTCGCCACGGTCAGATTCGAGGCGATCGTATTCTGCGCCGTTATGGCATCGGGCGAGTCGGCGGCGTTGGTGCCGATTTTGTTGGTCTGCGTTTCGACGGCCGAGATATTCGTGCTGGCGGTGGCCAAGTTCGCCGCCGTTGCCAGCGTCGACGTCGCCACGGTCAGATTTGAGGCGATCGTGCTCTGCGCCGTCGCGGCATTGGGCGAGTCGGCGGCATTGGTGCCGATTTTGTTGGTCTGCGTCTCGACGGCCGAGATATTGGTGCTGGCGGTGGCCAGATTCGCCGCCGTCGCCAGGGCGTTGCCGCTGCCGTCCAGGGCGAGCACCTGATTGCTGCCGTTGACGGTCGGCAGACCGCCGGAAGCCGCCGGCGCCGCATTGGGCAGCGCCTGGACGATTTTGGAGGAGTCCAGCACCATCTCCACATCGATATACCGATCCGACGGATTGGAGAGGGTCACGCCCGCGTCGATCTGCCCCGACACTTCGCCATTGGCCTGGGCATCGTAGGAAAACTGGTATTGCCCATAGGCAATTTCGCTGATGGTCGGCGCGCTCACGTTGCTCCCATTGGAGAGCAATTTCAGGAAGACAAACGTCGGGGTCAGCCCCGTCTTCCGGTTATCCCCGGTGGTGATGGTGCTGTCGCGGACGCTGAAGACGGAGATAATCGTCATGCGACCATCCTTGCGCGGCCCAGCTGGCGGTTGACGGAGACGGAGACCGGCGACGGGTTGTTATCCACGCCGAAGAGCTGATTGAGCGTGCAGTTTTTGGCCACGAAGAATTCCAGACTCGTTTCGTTGTAGGTCGTGCCGCCCGTGCAGACGAGGATGCAATCGTTCGTCCCGTCCGAATTGGAAGCCGCCAGCAGCGATATATCCGCCACCTGAACCGCTTCCAGCGGCCAGATATCCACTTGCTTCAGCGGCGCCAGCCGGCTGTGAACCAGCTGGTAACTGTCCGTCCCTATCGCCGAAGCGTCGATCACGGCTAAAGCGCCGGCCGTAGGTCCGAACTCGTTGGCCACGTCGGAGAAATGGCCGAGCTCGAAGATTTTGCTTCCCACCTGGTACATCGACGGCCGGCAGCCGAAGGCCGCGCCCGGATACTGCATCAGAGAATTCAGCGGATTGCCGCCGTTGGCCACGGCGAAGGTGCCATTGGGCGTCGAGCAGGAGAGGATGAATCCCTTGCTCACCCCTCCCCAACCTGCAACGTCCGCCTCCAGCCGCATCCAATAGGTACCGTTGATCGGGAGGACATCGCTGCTCTCGCACCCATCGAATTGCTGCCCGGAAGAAGAGACGACCGGCGTGGATTGGGCGGTGTAGGTATTGCCGCCGTCGCTTGAGATCGCCACGTATAGATTCTGCGGAGCGTCCGAACGGCGGAAGTAGAAGTAGACCGTCGAACTGCCGGGAAACATTTTCCAGCGCGAGCGGTAGACCGCGACGCCGCCGGGGATGCCGCCCACGCCGTTGCCCAGGACCGTCGTCCCCGCCGACCAATTTTTCAGATCGGGGCTCGTGAATCGCTGGATAACCGACGTGCCCGATCCGTTGTTGGCGGTCGCGTAGAGGGTGTAATTCCCCCTGCTGCTGCGCGTGTCCCAGGTCCCTTCCTCGGTGATGACCTGGCCGGACGAGAGGGTCGAGTAAAGCTTTTGATTTAAACGCGTGTAGGCCGTCCGCGTCGGCGTCTTGAACTGCTTCCAGCGCTGGATGTGCTGCTCGATCGAGAGCACGTCCTTGCGGAATTCCGTGCAGTAGAACGTGACCGGCGCCCAGTTCGATCCCGTGGGATACGCCCCCAGGCAGAATCCGCTGCTGGGGCTTCCGGTGAGATTGCCCACCGCCAGATAGGTTCCCACCAGCTGCCCGTCGAAGTAGGCTCTGAAATATTGCTCATCCCAGGTCAGCGTGTAGAGGTGCGGTCCGGAATTCTTCCAGGAAAAGATGCCGCTGCCGTCGAACGTCTGCGGCGCCGGAATGGTTCCGAATCCGCTTTGGGATGCCCCGCTGGCCAAAAGCTCAAAACTCAAAGGGCCAGTATCCCCGTCAAATATTCCTTCAAACAAATCGCCGGTGGAATAATTCTGCCGGCAAAGATATTGCGTCCCCGAGAGCGTTCCATTGATCGAGAAGAGAACCGAAAAACTCCAAGTCGATTGCGCCGCCAGGTTCAGCGTCTCGGCGATGGTGATGTCCTCGCTGCTCCCGTTGAGCGCCTGCGCGTTGTAATTCGCGGGCGAAATCGGATTCGTCGTCAGCGTCGGCGTGCCGGTATACGTGACGACATTATTCCCAGTGGCGTCCGGCGCCGTCGTCCCCGATCCGCTGTTGCTCTGATGGTTCAGCAAGCAGAGCGTACCCGGATCGGCAAAGGTCAGTGCCCGAGCCGGCTGAATCGCCCACGACCCATCAGCGGTGGGTAAGAGCAACTGATTGTCGGTCACCTGGACGAAAAAGCTGTTGGTGGTGGCGCTGGTCAGGCTCCCATCCGACGCCGTCAGCGTATAAACGCCGGCAGCGCTGAAGGAGAGGAAATTAAACGTCGCCACCCCCCCCACCGCCGCCACGGAGGTCTGCCCTTTCAATGTCCCCGGTCCGCTGGCCACGGAAAGCGTGACCGTCGAGGTATCGGTCGGCACGGTCGCCCCGGCGGAATCCTGCACCAGCACGGAGATCGGCGAGCCGTCTTGCTGGTAGGCGTACGGGTCGGCCCCCAGGAGCGGGATGGACGCGGGGAATCCCAGCTTGGTGGGAACCAAATCCGCGAAGCTGGAAGAGGTCGCCGGCGTCAGGCTGCCGGAAGTCGCCGATAGCGTGAACGATCCGGACCCGGTGGCGAGATAAATATCGTTAAACGTCGCCACGCCGGCGACGGCGTTGACGGTGAGTGTTCCGCCGAGCGTGCCCGAACCGGATGCGATCGAGACGGTGACCGCGCCGGTATAATACGGGTCCGTCGTGCCCGAAGCATTCTGCACCAGCACCGTGGGCGCCGGCGTGATCGGGTCGTTGGGAAACTGGCTGGTCGGCTGCTGGCTCCAGGCGAGTTTGGTTGGGGCGGTGATGGAAAAGTTGCCCGTGGTCGCGGAAGTCAGCCCGCTGGAAGCGGCCGTCAGCGTAAAGCTGGACCCCGCCGCCGGAACCGAAAGATTGCTGAATGTCGCCACTCCATTCACGGCATTTTCGGTCGTGGTGCCGTTGAGTGTGCCGCTGGAGATGGTCACGGTCACGGCCGCGCTGCTGGGGACAACGCCGCCATCGGAGTTTTCGATCGAGACGACCAGCGGTCCGTCGCCGGATGTAATCAGGGGGGCATTGGCCCATCCGTTTGCCGGAGCGCCGGTCCAGGCCAACTGGCTCGCCGGCAGGCCCACCATCGTCAGCGCCGTTTGGAATTGGGAGAGCGTGGGGGCCGTGGCGGAAACGCCCTGGTATCCCTCCTGATAGGTCCCGAGCGTATCGTCGCCCTCCCCGTCGCCGCCGAAGACTAAATTGCCGCCGGTGATCGCCGAAATCGTCCCCGCACCGAAGGTGCCGACGCTGACTCCCGTTCCTCCCGTGGCGCCCTCGAAATACAGACCCGATCCATCGGATTTGAAGGCAACGCAGTGGAGCGTGGTCTGCCCGATGGTCGTTGAGGCCGAGCCGGTGATTGCGGTGCTGCCGTCCGGCCCCAGCAATTGGAATTCAAGGTCGTTGTAGAGAATCGAGAATCCCGTAGTCTCGAAATTGCCGTTGGTGAGGATCGGATTGTCGCCGCCGCCGTCGGCGCTTTGGAAAGCGAACCAGATTTGGCGGTATCCCGAACCCGGAAGCGGGATGGTCGTGCCTTCAAACTCGCAACCGCTCATCGCCGTCGCGCCGGTCGAAACCGTATTCAGCAAAGAAGATTCGAGTGTGGCGTCGCTGCTGTCGGCGTCGTTGGTGAGCGTGTTCGAGCCGACCACGTCGCTGGCATGGGCGGTGTTATCGCCGAACGGCCAGTGATTCTGGATCGTCATCACCGTGGCGAGATAGGAAGCGAGTGTGCTCATCGTCTCTCAGCCTCGGAAATGGGCCACTCCCGACGCATCGGGCAATGGCGAGTAAATTCAATGGGTTGGAAATGCAGAAGGCTGGAATCGAACCAGCGTATGCCGGAGGCTATGCCTTCGGTTGCTCTTCCTGCTGAGCTACTTCCGCAAAATATTCTTCGTGTTCTTCGCGTCCCCGCCACGGCGGGTCTTCAACTTCGCGGTGGAAATGCTTTTGCGAGATCCGGGCAGCGTGCCCGCGCCTTGTGGATTCGCAGTTTGACCGCATTGGCCGTAACGCGCAGCCGGCGTGCCGCCTGCCGATAGGTCATTCCCAGCGCCAGAACCAGCGCGCAGGCGCTGAGCTGCGCCCTGGAGAGTCCGAGAGCCGAACAGGCGGAGTTGCGAAGTGATGATGCCGGGGAATTTTCCCCCCGCACTGCGTCTCTCCGTCTCTCCGTCTCTTCGTCTCCGGCTTTGCAGGTCCCTCTATCCATAGACCCCCCAGGTGTCGCGCTTTGCGGTAAACCTAGTTCAGATGCGGATTAGAAAAATTTTTGCTGCGCAAAATCGCGCTGGCCTCTTGCGCCGCGGATCGGCGCAGGGCTCGCGATTCTCGGACCAGGCAGCGTCGTTGCTGGCCGTTGAGGTCTTTCAGCCACCAGCGCCAGACCAGCGGGTTATCCGCCGCCTCCCGGCAGACCAGCCGGCATTCCCAGTAGCGCCGATCGAGCAGCTGCAGCGGGATTTCAACCTGTTCCCGCGCCAGCCGCGCGATAAAAAGCTTGGCGTGTCGTGGCAATTGTGATGGCAGGGAAAGAGCGGAGATCATCACCAAAACTCCGGTCAGATTCACCGCGAAGCCGCGAAGATCGCGAAGGGATTATTTCCCCGGCGCCCGTTGATGCAGGCCCTTCTCCTTCAGCATTGCCGCGACGTCATCCAGATGCAGGCAATCGCAAAGACAGGCATGCCCGACCGCTGTGCTGATTGGAGCCACGCGCCCATTGCAACAGTCGTCTCCCGGCCGAGCGTCATGCAGCACGCCGATGCCCTCGATCTTGCCGTCGTTGCCGATCTGGACAATTTTGTCCCCATTCTTCGGTTCGCGTCCATTTCGATAGTGCATAAAAGTTCTCCTGAAAAATCCGCTTCGCGGTCTTCGCGCCTTCGCGGTAAAAAAATTGTAGTCAGTTGGCCGATTTCACAGGCTTCGGCTGTGCGAAAAGTCCATGAAGGAACGCGACGTCGGAGCTGATGGTGCCCAGCTGGCTGTTGATCGATTCGAGGTTCTTATCCAGGTGATCTTCCAGTTTGTCTTGGCGGCTCTGGGCCTGGGCGATTTCTTCTTTCATGACGTCGGGTTGATCGGCCTGGATATCGGCGACGGATTTCTGCAGTGTCCAGACCTGCGATTGGAGGGCCCCGGCGGAGAGTAGGAAGCTGGCGGCGGCAAGGAGCACGAACCAGTATTTCCCCAGCAGATCCGACCCGCGCATGGTCCCTCCATGGCTATAGAGGGTTCAGGGGGTCTCAAAAATCGCCGCCCGCGATTTAAACCCTCATTCGAATTTAGCCATTCGAATTTCGAATTTCCG
>JBEKPV010000134.1:0-9470 GCA_049520395.1 Tepidisphaeraceae bacterium | reverse complement strand
TTTTGGCCGGGATGTATCACTGGTTCCCCAAGATGTCGGGGAAGATGTACAACGAAAACGTGGGTCGTTTCGCGGCGATTTTAGTGTTCGTGGGATTCAATCTGACTTTCTTTCCGCAGTTTGTGATGGGTTCGCACGGCTCACCGCGGCGGTGGGCGACTTATCCAATCGAATTTCAGCCGTTCCATCGGATGTCGACGGTGGGGGCGTATTTGATGGCCGCGGGATTCTTCACGGTCGGCTTCAACTGGCTGTTTGCCGCCTTATGGGGCAAGAAAGCGGCGGCGAATCCGTGGGGCGGGAATTCACTGGAATGGCAGACGCCTTCCCCGCCCCCGCACGACAATTTCCCGGGCGAGCCCCCGGAGGCGGACGATCCGTACAACCTGTCGGCGTGGGAATACAACCCCGCGGAAAAGGGATGGTTCAAGAAGCCTGGGCAGCCGCAGGCCGTCCCGGTCCCTCATTAGGAAGCGTGGTATAGAGGCATGAGTACGGCAACCACAGAAGAAACGACGCAATCCCACGGGGCGGATCATCCGCCGTTCCTCGCGCATCACTTTGATACGCCGGAGCAGCAGAACTCCGCGGCGAAACTGGGGATGTGGGTCTTCCTGGGAACGGAAGTTTTGATGTTCGGCGGGCTGTTCTGCGCGTATTCGATTTTCCGGCACAATCATCCGGCGGTTTTTGCGTTCGCGGCGGAATCGTATCTGAACGTGAAGCTCGGGGCCCTCAATACGATCATCCTGATCACCAGCAGCCTGACAATGGCATGGGGCGTGCGCGCGGCTCAGTTGGAACAGCGAAAGACGCTGATCATCTGCCTGATCCTGACGTTGATGGGGGCGGCGGGATTCATGGTGGTCAAGACCATCGAATACAACGCCAAGTGGGACGAGCACGTGTTTGTCGGATTTGTAAACAAGTACAACGGGTACAACGTCGATCCGTATGCCCAGTTGCCGCCGGCGCAGCCGGGGCCACCGACGTCGGAATTGCCGATACCGCCCTCGCCGCCGTTTAAGCAAAGCGCCGGCGACGCCAATGCCGGGTCGGATGTCAGCAAAATTCAGCCGCGGTTTAACGGACCGACGGGATTGGCAGTCCCCGGCGCGGCTTCCGAGGCCGCCGGCATCGGCAACAATGACGCGCAGATCGAGGCGCGATATCGGAGCCTCTCCGACCAGGACCAGTGGCGGGTGAGCACGTTCTTCAGCATCTACTTTTTAATGACGGGTCTGCACGGGTTGCACGTACTGGTGGGCATGGGGTTGATTTCGTGGCTGCTGTATCGATCCGCCCGGGGGGATTTCAATTCGCAGTGGTATACGCCGGTCGATTTGATCGGGCTGTATTGGCACCTGGTGGATTTGATCTGGATTTTCCTGTTCCCATTATTGTACCTGATTCATTAAAAGAGAGAGACGATGAGCACGCCTGCAACTCAAACTTCACACGCGGATCACGGCCACGGCGGCGTTCACCCGGCGGGGCACGTTACGTCGGTTCGGCTGCTCCTCACGGTTTATTTTACGCTCGTCATTTTCACGATCATTACCTATTCGGTTTCACGGCTCGATCTTGGACAATTCAATATCATCGCGGCGCTGGCGATCGCGGTCATCAAGGCGTCGCTGGTGGTGCTCTATTTCATGCACCTGCGGTGGGACAGTCCGTTTAACGCGCTGGCGCTGATCACGGCAATAACGTTCGTGGCCTTGTTCATTGGACTGGCGCTGCTCGATTCGGTTTCCTATCAGCCGCTCTTGAAGCAAACGCCGGCGGCCCTGGGTCCGTGAGTTTGCGGACGGCGCGCGTCATGAAATCGGCGGTAAATAACCCTTCGTATGATACGCCGCGATCGCGGCATGCGGTGGCGATCGGGATGTGGCTGTTTCTGGCCGCGCTGCTGATGCTGTTTTTTTCGGGCATGCTGCTGTACGTGCTACTGCGGCTGCACGTTTACGGCAACGCGGCGCCGGGTCCGGTAAATCTGCCGGCGGCGCTCTGGTTCAGCACGGCGGCGCTGATCGCGGGGAGCTTCACCATTCACCGGGCGGTCGTCAACGTGCGGCGGGAACGCATTTCCCGCTTCCGAATCCAACTGCTGATCACGCTCGCCCTGGCGCTCGTATTCCTGGGGATCCAGTTTCCCGCCTTACTGAAAATCCTGGCGATTCACCGGTCGATGGGAACGGGGGGCCTGCGCATGTATGGGCTGGTGTTCTGCCTGATCTCACTGCACGCGGCACATGTCATCGGCGGAGTGATCGCGCTGGCGGTTGTCGCCTACAAGGCCATGAAGGATCGGTACGATCATGAGAATTATCTTGGCGTCAAATATGCCGCGGCTTACTGGCATTTTTTGGATATCATCTGGCTGGTGATGTTTGGGATGTTTCTGGTGACGGGGTGAAAAGATCGCGGGCGGGGACTACTTTTTTATCAATTGATCCCGGTAGAAATCGATCATTTTCTTCAAGCCCTCTTTGCGCGGCACCACGGGCGACCAGCCGAGGATTTGTTTGGCCCGCGTGATATCGGGGCAGCGCAAGCGCGGATCGTCCGGCGGCATGGGATGATGCGTGATGATGCTCTTGCTCTGCGGGATGAGTTCCAAAATGTCCCGGGCGATCTGCAGAATCGTCAGCTCGTCGGGATTTCCCAGATTGATCGGCTCGCAGAAATCGCTCTCCATCGTCAAATTAATTCCGCGAACCAGGTCGCTGACGTAACACAGACTGCGGGTCTGAGTGCCTTCGCCGAAAACCGTCAGGGGCTCGTTGTTGAGCGCCTGGCGGATGAAGCTGATGACCACGCGGCCGTCGTAGGGGTCCATGCGCGGGCCATAGGTGTTGAAGATGCGGATGATGCGGGTATCGACTTTGCGTTCGCGGTTATACGCCATGGTGCAGGCTTCGCTGAATCGCTTGGCTTCGTCGTACATGCTGCGCAGGCCGATGGGGTTGACGTTGCCCCAATAGTCTTCGCGCTGGGGGTGAACGGCGGGGTCGCCGTAGCACTCGCTGGTGCTGGCCATCAGGAATCGGGCGTTTTTGGCCTGGCACAATTCCAGGAGATTCCAGGTCCCCTGGCTGTTGACCTTGAGGGTTGCGACCTGATGTTTGGCGTAGCCGACGGGGCTGGCGGGGGAGGCCATGTGGTAGACGCGATCGAGCGGGCCGTCGAGTTTCAGCGGCTGGATGACGTCGGCTTCGATGAAGGTGTACCTGGGATTGACGCCGCGCAGGTGGGCGATGTTCTGGGGCTTTCCGGTAAGAAAATTATCGACTCCGACGAGATCATGCCCCTGGCTGAGGAGCAGGTCGGTCAGGTGTGAGCCAAGAAACCCGGCGGCGCCGGAGATCAGAATTCGCATTATCGGGCTTTCCTCGTGGGAGTCGATTCTATCACTAGCTTATCGGCTTGAATAAGGGGCCGTGTCAGTCAGAAAAGCGGAAGCGGATGATGGTCAGAATGGCCTTGATTCCGTCCCTCCAGGTGATTTTTTTACCTTCCTCGTAGCTTCGGCCGTAGTAGGCGACGCCGACTTCGAAGATTCGAAGTCGCGGGCGCATTTTGGCGATTTTGGCGGTCAGTTCCGGTTCGATGCCGAAGCGGCCGCATTTGATTTCGATCCGGTCCAAAACACTTTTGCGGAAGACTTTGTAGCAGACCTCCATGTCGGTCAAATTCAGATTGGTGAACATGTTGCTGAAGGCGGTGAGGAATTGGTTGCCCAGGGTGTGCCAGAAATAGAGAACGCGGTGGGGCTCGCCGATGAATCGGCTGCCGTAAACGACGTCCGCCTTATCGTCGACGATGGGCCGCAGGAGCTTGGGATAATCGGTGGGGTCGTATTCCAGGTCGGCGTCCTGGATGAGAACGATGTCGCCGCTGGCGTGTTTGAATCCGTCGCGCAGGGCGGCGCCTTTGCCTTCGTTGACCGATTTGTGAAATACCCGGACGTCGGCGTTTGGGAAGACCTCTTTCAATTGATCGAGCTTGGCCGCGGTGCCGTCGGTGGAGCAGTCGTTGACGCAGATCAGCTCGGAGGTGACGCCCGGCAGCAGCGGGGCGGCCAGGACCAGCCCGATGAGCTGGTGAATCGTGTGCTCCTCGTTGTAGACGGGGATAACCACCGATACTTTGATCGGGGTGGGGGTCGCGGCGGTCGTCGACGGAGTTGTGCTCATGCTTACAATAGTTTCCGGGCCAATCGCGGCAGAATCGTACAATTCTGCGCGGAAAACTCAAACGCGGCGGGGGTGAAATCCCGACGGTTCGCCGGCGCGCCTATCTTTCTTCTTGACAGGAATTTAGCGGGGTCATAGGTTAGTTTTGAACCCATTGGCCCCGCCCCGGAGCCCGCCGATGTCCGTCCGGATGGAACTGAGCAAGATAATCATCAGCGAATTGCAGGATTCGCAGATTATTTACCTGAAGGAAACCGACGGCGAGCGCACGTTCCCCATCGTGATCGGCAACGGCGAAGCACTGGCGATCGACCGGCGGCTGAAGGGGATCGCCACGCAGCGCCCGCTGACGCACGATTTGCTCGCCAGCGTGATCGAACAAATGGGGGGGAGCGTCGAGCGGATTGAAATCAACGATCTGGCGGATCATACGTTCTTCGCGGTGATTCATATTCGTCAGGACGGGCAGGTTCTGGAGATCGACAGCCGGCCGAGCGACGCGATTGCGCTGGGGATCGCGACGTCCGTGCCGATTTATGTGGCGGAGCACGTTTTGAAGGCGGTTTGCTGATCGCAATTTTTCCCTGGACTAGTTAGCGGGCGACCGAAGGTCGCCGGGGTTGGTCCGTTGTATCCAAATTGCCTTCGCCCGTTTAGAATACGCTTGCGACGGGACAGGAGAATTCATGCAGATGATCGAAGCGGTGATTAAGCCGCACAAAATTGATGCGGTGAAACAGGCGCTGGCGAAGGTGGGAATCCTGGGGGTGACGGCGATCGAGTGCAAAGGGTTCGGCCGGCAGATGGGGCATACCGAGCGCTACCGCGGGGCGAAAATGGACGTGGGGTTTGTGCCGAAGGTGCTGCTGAAAGTTTGCGTGAAGTCGGAAGAAGTGGACAAGGCCGCCGAGGCGATCACCGAGGCGGCCCGGTCGGGGGAAGTGGGGGATGGGAAGATTTTTATTTTTCCGGTGGAAAAGGTGATTCGGATTCGCACGGGGGAAACCAACGAGCAGGCGCTGTAGGGGGCAAGAAACAGCGATCGATTAGCTTGCTTGCGCTCTGACTGGAGTTGGAGATGCCCGGAGCAGGAAACGATTTGCGTGATTCCGGTCAGGGCGTGAGCCGGCGGGGATTTTTGAAAAGCGTGGGGGTCGTTGGGGTCGGGGCCGTACTTGGGGATCAAGCGATACTTCGTGCGGATGATACGCCGGCGACTCAGGCGGCGGGGGATGGGAAAACCGTCAGCGGGGCTGTTGATATCGTGCTGAATCTCAATGGGCGGGATCGGGCGGTGAATGTGGAGCCGCGGACGACGCTGCTGAATGCGTTGCGGAATAATCTGGATCCGCCGCTGACGGGGCCGAAATTGGTTTGCGATATGGGGACGTGCGGGTGTTGCACGGTTCTTCTGGATGACAAGCCGGTTTATGGGTGTTTGGTTTTGGCGATTGACGCGGTGGGCCGGAAGATTGTGACGGTGGAGGGGATTGGCACGCCGGAGAATTTGAGCCCGCTGCAGGCGGCGTTCGGGGAACACGATGCAATGATGTGCGGGTATTGCACGGATGGGTTTGTCACATCGATTACGGGATTGCTGAAGGCGAATCCGCATCCGACGGAACAGGAAGTTCGCGAGGCCTGTAAGGGGAATTTCTGCCGGTGTGGGACTTATCCGCGGATTTTTCAGGCGGCGCTGGAAGCGGCGAAAGCCGGTAGTTAGAGGCATCGGTCATGGCTGACGATTCGACGGATACCGAGGTGCTGAGTTGGGGGCCGAACAATCGGCATCGGCTGCTGAATACTCGGCTGCCGCGGGTGGATTTTCCATATAAGACCACCGGGACGGCGCAATATTCTTACGATGTCTCGGTGCCGGGGATGTTGCATGGGAGGATTTTGCGTTCGCCGTTTGCCAAGGCAACCGTTACGGCGTTGGATTTGTCAGCGGCGCTAAAGATTCCGGGCGTGAAGGCGGCCGTGGCGCGGGCGGCGGTGGGGGGAATCGTGCGATTCGAGGGAGACCCCGTCGCGGCGGTGGCGGCGACGACCGCGGAAATCGCCGAAGACGCGATCATGGCGATTCAGATTTCATACGACCCATTGCCGTTTGTAGTGACGGCGGAGGATGCGATTAAGCCGGGGGCGCCGGCGGTTTATCCCGACGATGAGACGGTGCTGAACAACACGCGATTGGAAAACGAGCGCGGCAATGCCCGGAAAGTGGCGGATGCGCTGGCGGCGGCGGATTTTTCGATCGAGGCGGAATATCGCACGCCGATTTTGCACCATTGTTGTTTGGAAACGCATGTGGTCGTGGTCGATTATCGCGGCGGGGATTCGGCGACGGTTTACTGCTCCACCCAGGGGACGTTTTCCATTCCCGGCGACTCCGCGCGAGCTTTGCAACTCGACGAAAGTAATGTCACCGGCATCGTGCAGTACATGGGAGGAGGTTTTGGTTCCAAAGGCGGGATCGGCGTCGAGGGGCAATTGGCCTGCCGATTGTCCAAACAGATCGGCGCGCCGGTGAAAATGGCGTTGGTTCGACGGGATGAATTTTTGATGGCGGGCAATGGGCCGGGGAGCTGGCAGAAATTCAAGGCGGGGGTAAGCCGCGAGGGGAAACTTCTGGCCGTCCAAGTGGAGCAATATGCGCTGGGCGGCCTCGGGAGAGGGAGTTTGGCGGGGCAGCCGTATATTTATAAGGCGGCGGCTATTTTTCGGCATGCGGGGTCGATTCATACCAACGAGGATTCATCGCGGCCGCTGCGGGCGCCGGGCCATCCGCCGGCTTGTTTTGCGATGGAATCGCTGATGGACGAATTGGCCGACAAGATCGGGATGGACCCGGTCGAGTTTCGGATCCGGAATTTGCCGGCCAATGATGCGCATATTCGCCAGCTTCGGCGCGGGGCCAAAGAGATTGGGTGGGAAAATCGGAATCCGAATCCGGGCTCGGGAGCGGGGCCGCTGATGCGCGGGATGGGGTGCGCGTGCGGGATTTGGGGCGGTGGCGGGCGGGCGCAGTGCGTGGTGGATGTGGCGGTGGGGCGGGATGGGAAGGTGACGGTTTCGTGCGGTTCGCAGGACCTGGGGACGGGGACGCGGACCTACATGGTCGCGATCGTGGCGGAGGAATTGGGGCTGGAGATGGCCGATGTGGAAGAAAAGATCGGGGATTCGCGGCTGACCAACGCCAATTTTTCCGGCGGCTCCTCGACGGCGGCGTCGCTGTCGCCTGCCGTGAAGGACGCCGCGATCAACGCCAGGGCGGCCGTGGCGAAAGTTGTTGCGCCGCTACTCGGGGCGGATCCGGACAGTCTGGTTTTTGAGAATCAGAAAATATCAGGCGGCGGGAAGAGTTTGGATTTTATCCAGGCGTGTGCCGCGCTGCCGGCGGCGGGAATTCTGGCGCGCGGGGAATTCAAGGAGGGTTTGTCCGCCAGCGGCACGCATGGAGCGTGTTTTGCCGAGGTGGAAGTCGATACCGAGACGGGGCATGTGCAGGTGATTCGCATGCTGGACGTGCAGGACTGCGGGCTGCCGCTGAATCGGCTGGCCGTGGAGAGCCAGATCAACGGGGGGATGGTGCAGGGGATCGGCATGGCGCTGCTGGAGGGGCGTGTGATGGATTCCACGCTGGGGGTGATGGTGAATTCGAGTTTCATGGACTACAAAATTCCAGGTTGTTTGGAGATGCCGGTGGAGATGCTCCCGCTGATCGACGATGACGATCCCCGGCAGATGGTGGTGGGCGTGGGCGAACCGCCGTCGGTGCCGCCGGCGGCTGCGATCGCCAATGCGATCTATAACGCCTGCGGGGTGCGGTTCCGGGAGCTGCCCATTACGCCGGATAAAATCATCCTGGGAATGATGAGGCGGAAAACGTCGTGATTCTGAAAGGATGATTTTTCGTGAAGGCTTTTGAATGGTCCAGTCCGGGCAGCGTGGATGAGGCGGTGAAGCTGCTGGCGGAGATCAAGCCGCGGGACGTCAACGACGCCGCCCGGCCGATGTCCGGCGGGCAGGATTTGCTCACGACCATGAAAGAGCGAATCCTGGCGCCTCGGCGGGTGGTGAATCTGAAAACCATTGAGGGGCTGGGCGGAATTTCGCTGGATCCGTCTTCGGGCTTGAAGATCGGGGCGCTGACTAAACTTCACGAAATCGAATCGCATCCGGTGATCGTTAAAAGTTATCCCGGCCTGGCGGAGGCGGCCCATTCGATTGCGACGGTTCAGTTGCGGAATATGGGGACCATCGGCGGGAATCTCTGCCAGCGGCCGCGCTGCTGGTATTTTCGGCTGCCGCATGTCGTCTGCCTGAAGAAGGGGGGCGACACGTGTTATTCGGAGCATGGGGAGAATAAATACAACGCGATTCTGGGCGGAGGTCCGTCGTTTATCGTGCATCCGTCCGATCTGGCGACGATGCTGACGGCGCTGGACGCGACGATCACGATTCACGGGCCCAAGGGCGTGCGCGTCGTGCCGATTGGAAATTTTTTCATTCTGCCGGAAGAGGACGCCTCGCGGGAAAATGTTTTGGAGGACGCGGAGATCATTACGCAGATTCAGATTCCGGCATCGGGTTTCGCGGGTCGGTCGACGTATTTGAAGTTTAAGGAGAGGTCGTCACTGGATTTTGCGATGGGGGCTGCCGCGGCGGCTGTGGAACTGGGGGCGGATAAGCGTGTGTTGCAGGCGCGATTGGTTTTGGGCGCGGTGGCGCCGATTCCGTGGCGAGTTCCACAGGCGGAGGCGGTTTTGATCGGCAAGCCGCTGAACGACGACACGATTGGCGCGGCCGTCGAAATCGCCTTGCAGGGAGCGGCGCCCTTGCAACATAACGCGTATAAAATTCCGCTGTCGAAAACTTTGTTGCGGCGGGCGCTGAATCAACTGAAGTCCGCATAACGAGAAAATCATGAACGAGACACCCGCCCAGCCCATCATAAACACCCCATTTTGCGGGGAATTGCGCTCGAAGAAGTTTTTCCTGTTGGACCGGATCGCGTCGTCGGCGGAGGATTATTTGGACCCCAGCGGGCATTGCTGGTGCTATCATACTCAACAGGTGGTGGGTCCGGACGGGAACATCGTGATGCCGGAGCGATGCGTCCCCGGGCGAGGGTGCTACCGCTCGGCCCTGGATCGCGCGAGGTGATGGATGAACCTTACTTTGCTTTTTTCGATTGCGTGCAGCTTGTTCAATGTTGGCCCGGCGCCGATCGGTTCCTCGCCGATTGTGCGCGGCGATTATGTCGAA
>JBEKPV010000133.1:0-9519 GCA_049520395.1 Tepidisphaeraceae bacterium | reverse complement strand
TTTTGGATTTTGCAAACAAAAGATCGGGGAAATTATTCGCGGCCGAGTTGGCGGGCGAGATCGCGCACTTTTTGCGATAGGCCGGAAAGCTCGTCGCGCGTTTGGTTGAGCGAGGGATCCATCAATTCGTGCGATGAATCAAAGGCAACTTCGGGAGCGGGCGCGGACGGGAGAGCATCGGGTTCGGGGACGGCGGGGAGCTTGTCGGAATCCGCGATCGGCTCTTCGGTGTAATTCTTGCGCGCTTTTCCGAAGAAGAGATCGAATTTGCGAAGAGAAGTGGCGGATTCCTCGCGAACCTGCGCGAGAATCGCCTCGACTTCGTCGGGAGCGGCGATCTCACACAAGGGATTGAGTTGGGCGCCGCCGTCGCCTACCACAATTAGCCGTTTTCCGACCTGGAGGAGCAGGACATGTTGCCGGGGGGCGACTGCGAACCGGCAGAGAATCCGCATGGATTGCGTGGAACGATGCGGGATTGCTCCGGGATAGAAACGCCGGAGCGCGGTGCGCATGATGAGGATCAATCCGATCACGGCGGTCAGGGCCAACGCGACGCGGACGGAATCAAATCCGGTGGACTGGGTGGAGGTGAGAGTGGATTTGGGAGTTTCGGTTGCGGTATACGGGCTTGGGTCGCGCTGGATGGGGCGGTTTTCGGTGGGGTCGGAGCCTGGGGCGGAGTCGGCCGAGGCGCGTGAGAAGATGCCCAGGAGCAGAGCGGCAAAAATTGCCGCAGCGGCGATGTGGGTTAAAGGGGTTCTGCGCTTGCGGGGGGGGACGCGGTGCTGCGCACCGCCGCTAAATGTGGCGGGAGGGGTCACAGGCCCTCTTCTTTCGCTCCGGCTACGATCTCGTTTACTCGTACGCAAAAGTTGTCGTTGAGCACCAAGACTTCGCCGCGAGCGACTAGACGCTCGTTGACGAAGACGTCTACGGGGTCGCCGGCGAGTTTGTCGAGTTCGACGACGCTGCCTTCACTGAGCTTTAAGACGTCCTCGACCATCATGCGGCTGCGGCCTAGTTCGATCTTGACGTTCAACTCGACGTCGCGAAGGAGATCGATGCTGGAAACCTGGGCGTCGGTGATCACCTGCTGAAAACTGGGAAGCTTGAAGACTTCGGCATCCGGCGCGGCGCCTTCGGGGACGACCGTGGAAACGTCCTCGAAACTTGCCTGAGCCAGGACGTCATCCATGCCCTCTTTGCTTGGTTCGGCGGTTGGGGCGGGGGCCGCGGGATCGCCGGCTAGTGCGGCTTTTTCGGCATCGCCGGTTTCAGCGACAGGAGCAGCGGCGGCTGGTTCGGTTGGGGCGGCTGCGGCTTTCGGCGCGGGCGGTGGAGCGGCGGATTCCGCGGGTTTTTCCGCGGGCTTTTCGGCCGATGGATCGGGAGCGGGTGTAGCGGGAGGGGTTTGGTCAGCCATGCGTCACCATCCTTGGCGAACGGACCGCGCGTTCATGCGCGGCCGGCGGCGATTAATAATCCGTGCGGAACGACAGGCACTTGGGCACCAGGACTTCGTCGACGATTCCATCGCCGATGATTTCGTCCAACTGGTACTTCACCTGACGTCGCAACGTCTCCAGACCCGGCTCGGAGCCGCCGCCCAGTTTATCCGGGTCTAACGTGGCGATTATCGTACGCACGCGGTCCCTGATCAAGGCGTCGTGGTCGGAAATTGATTTTTTCACCTTGTCGGCGTCGGGCGCTCTAACGGTCAGGGAGATGGCCACATCATATAAAAAGGTGCGGCCGCTGAGGCGATTGGGGAATTTGTCGTCGAGCAATTGGATTTCGACTTCCTGATCGGCGCCGGCGGCTGAGGTGGCGTCGGCCGAGTCCTTGGAGAGCTGGGTGGTCAGATCGGCGTTGGCGTTTTTGGCGCCACTGCCGAGGAATTTGACGCCGGCGAAGAGGACGATGGCCTCGATAAGCATAACGCCGCCCAGGAGCACGGGGGTCTGGTTCAGAATTGCGGCGATCCCGCCCTTACCGCCGGCGGATGCGGCGCCTTCCGCGGGCGCGGCTGCGGCGTCTCCCTTGGCGGCTTCCTTTTTGTCGGCGGCTGCTTCGGCTTTCTTTTTTTCTTTCTCTTTTTCGGCCATGACGACTGCCTTCCCTTTGATACGTCCGATAATGACTCAGACCGCAAGTCCGGTCATTAAGACTATCGGCAAGAAAAAGGGATCGCTGGACGTGCCAATGAGTTGCGCCAAGAACTATTCGGTCACGGGGCGGCGAATAATTCGGGCGTAATCGATGGCTTTACGCATGACTTCCGCGAGGGTCTCGCGGACCATCAGCTTTTCGCCGGTGTCGCAGCAGACGACGGTGTCGGGCGTCGCCTCGACGTAACGGATTTTTTCGGCGTTGACGACGAACGATTGTCCGTTCAAACGAGTCAGCGCGATCATGCAGCACCCCTTCCTGGGAAAACCGCGTGTGAAAAGAAAAAGGCCCCCGCGACAGCAGAATAAACACCTGTCGCGAGGGCTCGAATGCCAGATCCGATCGGTTGAGATGCGCCGGATTGGATCGATTGGATAATCATGTGGCTTGCGAGTTAAGTAAGTTGGTCAGCAGCGAGTTGGCCGTGCTGATGACATGGCTGGCGGCGCTGAACCCGGTCGAGGCGATGATCATGTTGATGAATTCCTGAGAGATATCGACGTTGCTTTCTTCGAGGGAGCCGGAGCGGATGACGCCGGTGCTATCGCTGCCGGCGGTGGTGATTTGTGGGACGCCGCTGTTGGCTCCGGCGACGAAGAGATTTCCGCCCAGATCGCTGAGGCCCTGGGGGTTATTGAAATTCGCCAGGGCGACTTGTCCGAGTGTGCGGGTCAGGCCGTTGCTGAAAGCGCCGGTGATGGTTCCGTCGGTGCCGATGGAGAAGCCGGTGAGGGAACCGATGGCCGAACCGTCCTGAGAACTCATGACCAGGGACGAACTGGTGCTGGAGAGGGAGGTTGTGCCGCTGAAATCGAGGTTCATAACAACGGGAGTGCCGGCGCCGGTGCCGGTGCGGTCGACGCTGATGGTGGTTCCCGTGCTGCTTTCCAATTGGCCGGTGCTGTTGTAGGTGAGGGTTCCGGCGCCGACGACGGGTCCGGTGCCGCCGGTGTTGTCGGGGCTGGTGGCGTAGAACTGCCAGGTGTTGCCGGTGTCAGAAGTGGAAGCGAGCACGGCGGTGACGTTAACGGTGATGGGAGTTCCGAGGGAATCGTAGGCGGTCAGGGCGGTGGTGGTGCTTTCGCCGACGGGATCGTTTTGATAGACGGTGCTGGTGACGGGGTCGGTGTAGGTGCCGCCGGTGATGGTAAACGGATTTGCGCCGGTGGTGGAATCGACGAGGCCGGTGGACCCCATGGTAAGGGCGTTGGCGGTTCCGCTGTTGCCGATGATGGTCAACTGAGTGTTGGCGCCGTTGGTCTGCAGGGTGGCGCCGGGTGGGGGAAGGCCGGCATCGGTGACGCTGGTGTTGATGCCGAGGGATTCATTGATGAAGTTTTCGAGATCGCCGACGGTGGTGCTGGCGGTGACGGTCAGCGAGGCGGGCGGCTGGGTGGCGGAGCCGACGGTGCCCGAGAAAGTGAGGACGTCGCCGGCGTTGACCAGTGGGTCACCGGTGGTTGGGTCGGTGAGGGCGACAAGGTCCGTCGCGGCGGTGGGAGCGCCCGCGCCGGAAGTGAAGGCCTGGCTGGTCAGGATAGTCGAGCCCGCGGCGACGTTGCCGGAGGCATTTAGATTTCCCTGCAAATCGACGTTCTCGGTCGCCTTGGCTTGGGTGGCCTGGCCGAGGGGGATTGTCATGTTGGTCAGCGCGCCCTGGAGAATGTTGCCGTCAATGTCGGCTCCATATCCCTGCACGAATGCGCCGTCGCTGGAGACCAATTGATCGCTGGAATTGAGAGTGAAGGCTCCGTCGCGCGTGAATTGCTGGCCGGCGCTGGAATTGAGGACAAAGAAACCGGAGCCGTCGATGGCCATGTCGGTGTCGACGCCGGTGGAGTCGATGGCGCCTGGGGTAAAGTTCTGGGTGATGGAACCCAATTGGGTTCCCAGGCCGGTCTGGCTGGGGTTGGTGCCGCCAAAATCCGAGTTAGGGGCGGTGCCGGCGGCTTGGGTGGTGTAGAACTGGGGGGTGAAGGTGACGGAACTGGCTTTGAAGCCGACGGTGTTGACGTTGGCAATATTGTTGCCGATGACGTTCAGCCAGGTTTGATTTGCGTCGAGTCCGGTGAGCCCGGTGAAGAGTGTACTGGTCAGTGCCATAAGAATTCTCGATGCTTTGCGAAGACTTCCTGATTATGGATACGTTCGGCCACGGCTCAGCCGCGGCCGTTGGGCGATCCTTCGCCGCATCATGAACCTGTGTTCGATCCTGATGAGTCGGTCGTGGGGGCGTCGGCGATGCTGGTGACGCCGCTGAGGGATATCGTTGCGCCGCTGGATAGGGACAACTGGGCGCCGTTGGTGGTGACGTTTACCGCGGTCACGACTCCGGACTGTGGATTGTTGTTCTGGTCGGTCCCCTGGACTTCCTTGCCGATCATCGCGGCGGCGGAGGAAACCTGGTTTTGCTGGGTCATTCCGGTCAAATCCGTCTGCAAGCTGGTGGAGGACTGCAACTGCCCGATTTCGCTGAGCTGCTGCAGCATCTGATCGCTGCTGGTCGGATTGAGCGGATCCTGATTTTGAAGTTCGGTGATGAGGAACTGGACGAAATTGCTGGCGGTGAGGGACTGAAGCGAATTGGTCGACGAGCTGCCGGAGGAACTGGTGGCCGTCGTGGGCATCTGGTCGGTAAGACCCGGGAGCAATGAGGCGGCTGCTGACATGTATTTCCTTTCGGCTGTGCGGCGACGGCGGATTAATATTCCGACTGGGTAATTTGCCGCCGCGCTATTCTTGCGCGACTTTTGCGCGAAAGTTGCGCGGGGGAATTTTTATGCGACCAGATCGAGCGGATCGCGCCCGCCGGAAACTTTGCGCCACATGCGCCGCATGATTTCGCGGCGTTGCTCGTCGCGCTGATTGCTGCGCTGGTCGGCGGAGTCCTGGCGCCCGTCGCCGTCCTGGCGAGAGGATTTTCCGCCGGAGTCCTCGGATTGGGGGGAACGCTGGACGTGCAAACGGTCCACGCTGATTCCCTGCAATTCCAGGGCTTGTTTCAACTGGCCCAGCGAATGGCTGAGCATTTTGGTGGCGTCGTCGCTGGAGGTTTCGAAGGAGGCGGAGATAACGCCTTCCTGAACCTTGACGGTGATCTGCAATACGCCGATTTCGGGCGGATCGAGGCGAATTTGCATGGTGCCGCCGCTGGGGAGGAGCTGGCCGGTGATGCCTTTGACGACGGAGTTTAGATTGGTCGCCGTGGTGTCGGGCGGAGCTGGCGCGGGGCTGGCGGGGGCGGCGGTTGGGAGCGCGGCGGACGATTTTACAGCTGCTGAATCGGGGGTGATGGATGTCGTGGCGGTCGGCGCGACGACCGGGGTCGCGGCGGCGACGGCCGCCGGCGCTTTGGCGGCGGCGGCTTGTGCTGGTAGATCGGCGGCGCCGGCAATCGCCACGGATGTCGAGGCCGTGGCGTTTGACGACGGCGAATCGCTGTCATTTGCGGCGGTCTGGTTGTTCGAATTTTTTTGCAGCGTGACGCTGGTGGATAATGCTGACTGTGTACTGGTCGGAGATGAGCCGTCGAGGGCCGCTCCGCCGCAGATCGCGGCTGCGCCGGGGGGAGGTGGCGCGGTTGCCTGTGCAACGGCGGGCACGGTGTTTTGCGATGGCGTGGTATTGGAATCGGTGTCGGGGGTTGGATTTTTCTGTTGGGGCTGCTGTTTGCCGCTGGGTGTTTTTTCGCCAGAAGATTTGGACTGATCGTTGACGGGCGGGGGCGCGGGAGGCTCGGATTTGGGAGCGGTCTTGGCGATAATTTCCGGTTGCGCGGATTCAGAATCCTTTACCGGTTCCTTGGGATCCGACTCCTCTTCGGGCGTAATATCCTTGGGCTGAGTCGGCGCTTTGGCGGCGACTTCCGGCTGCTCGTCCGGCGATTTATCCGGGTTCTGCTCCTTAGGCTCGGTGTCCTCCGGCTCGGACTGCTCGGGTGCAGCCTTGGGCTTGGCGATCGCTTTGGTGGTCGTGGGAGGCGTTTGGGGTTTCGCCTGTGCGATGGTGGATTTGGCGGCGGATTTGGCGGATTTTGCGTCCTTGCTGGGAGCCGTGGGAGCGGCGGTTGGAATCTGTTTGGCGCTTTTGGCCGATTTGTAATGGGCTTTTTTGAGCTGATCGGAGAATCCAGTGTCGTCCGGCGCGGGCGATTTGCCCGCGGCGGTTGAGCTTTTGGCGGCGGCGGCCGGGGGCTGGGATAGTAAAGTCGCAACGGTCGTGTTCATGGTGATTTCCCGTCGGCAGTGGCGAGTCTCATTCGTTCGAGTATGCGCTGGATGAAGGCGGTCTCATCCGGAGTTTTGAATTCGCGGATAATTTTGGCGGCGGCGCGCGGCTCCATCGCGTCGAGATAATTCTCGACCGTCGCTTCGTCCAGCGACATAAAAATGTTCTTGACCTGCTTGGGCGGCATGGCGGTGTAAAGCGAAAGACTGTCCTGGAATCCCTTGTCGGCGGCCAGGCGCGCGGAGGCGTCTTCACGATCGGCCAGCGCTTTTTTCTCCGCTTCAAACGCGGCGCGGTCGGCGGCTAATTTGTGATTCGCCAGATCGACCTGCTCCTGCAAATCGGTCAGTTCGCGCTGGCGGCGATCGAGCAGAAGCATTTGGGCGTCAAACGTCTGTTGAATCGTGTCGACCTGCTCGATGGCGGTTCGGCCCGCCATTTTGGCCAGCAATTCGTCGAGACGAAGGGTCGGTTGAGTGGTGGCGGCGGCATCGCTGGCGCTTTCGGGGGAGGGCGCGGTCGCGGGGGGCGGGAAGAGAATTGCCTTGATTTGCTTAACCTTGTCTTTATCGAGGTGCCCGGAGCGGGCGAGCCAGCCTACACCGCCGATGAGGGCGATGAAATTCAGGGCGAGTGTGAGCATCAGGACGGTGGCGATTTTTTTCATGGGATGCCCGCCTCCTGATCAGCTTCGCGCTGCTGGCGGCCCATTTGAATCGTGACTTCGTCCAACTCCAGCGTTTCGTGCCGGGCGAGCGCTTCGCGCCAGCGATCGAATTGCTTTTCGCGCAGTTTTTCCATCGCCTTTCGCGCCTTGACGGCTTCGTTGAGATTCTTCTGGGCTTCGTTGATCTTGAGTTGGACCGCGGCCATGCGTTCGGCGAGGGCGAGGGCCTTGCGCTGCATGGAGAACGCAAAACGCCGATGGGCGGCGAGGTAGGTCAAATCGATCCGGCCGATGAGGCGGTTTTCGCGCATGTCTTTTTCGATATCGCGTACGGATAGGTCGAGCTGGCGCATTTGCTCGCGGAACTCGTTCATCTGGCTCTGGATGACGGCGAGTTCGCGCTGGCGTTGCTGCTCGGCGTTTTTGCGTTGTCGGAGGACGCCGTCCAGTTGGAACTCAAACTTGGGCATGGTTTGTAAATCCGAGCGTTACTTGGCGCCGGCCGGCGCCGGCGCTTGCCGGTGCGTTTTGGGAGCCGGAATTTTGATGGTTTTTTCCAATTGTTCGATCCACGCGACCAGGTCGCCCAGTGCTTTGGCCGACTGCTGGAGAGTCTGGGGCGCATCGGACGCTTGGCGCAAAAATTGCACCACCTTCGGCCGAGATTGCACGGCCAAATCGAATTCGGCGTTCACTCCCGGGACATAGGCGCCAATATTGACCAGATCTTCGATGTCCTGGTACACGGCACAAAGGGAGAGCAAACGCCGCGCCCGGCGCGTTTGCTCGAGCGGAACGACGTCAGTGCTGACGCGGCTGATGCTCTGCAAAACGTCGATGGCGGGGAAATGACCGCGATTGGCCAGGGAGCGGCTGAGCCAAAAATGGCCGTCGCCGATTCCCTTGACCGCGTCGGGGATCGGTTCGTTGAAATCGTCACCTTCGACGAGGACGGTGTAGAAGCCGGTGATCGAGCCTCGCTCGGTTTTGCCGGCGCGTTCCAGAATTTCGGGAAGCAGTGCGAAGACGCTGGGGGGATAGCCCTTGGTGGCCGGGGGTTCTTTTGCGGAGAGACCGATTTGGCGCTGGGCCTGGCATAGTCGCGTGAGGGAGTCCATGAGTAATAGGACGTTTTTCCCCTGATCGCGGAAGTATTCGGCGATGGTGCAGGCGGATTTGGCCGCGCGGACGCGGAGGAGGGGTGCGTCGTCGCTGGTGCTGACGACGACGACGCAACGTTTTAATCCTTCTTCCCCGAGGCTGCGCTGGAGAAATTCCTGGACCTCGCGACCGCGCTCGCCAATCATGGCGACGACGGAAACTTCCGCGCTGGTGTGTTTGGCGATTTGGGCGAGGAGGGTACTTTTTCCGACGCCTGGGCCGGAGAAGATTCCAACGCGCTGGCCTAGCCCGCAGATGTGAAGGGAGTCGATGGCGCGAACGCTGGTGGAGATGGGGGTGTCGATATTAATTCTTTGCAGGGGCTTGGCGCCGCGGGCGTCGATGCGTCGTTGCTGGCCCATGGGGAGAGGGCGTTTGTTGTCGATTGGGCGGGCGAAGCCGTCGACGACTCGGCCGAGGAGGCGGTCGCTGCAGTTGATGGTCGGGGCGGCGGTGATGTTTTCGATGCGATCGCCGCGAGAAATCCCGCCCGTGGCGCCGAGGGACATCAGGAGGGTGCGATCGTGCTGGAATCCGATCACCTCGGCGACGGATTTTCGGTCGCCGAAGCTATGGATTCGGCAAAGGGACCCGACGGGGAGGGCCAAGTCGGTTGCTTCGATGGTCAAACCGCCGATGGCCTGGACCTGGCCGACGACTCGATAGGGCATCGCCGCCGCGACGGCCTCGAGCTGAGTGGCCAGATGTTTCATAACTTCTCCAGGGCGGCTTGCGGCAGCAATTCGGAGGCGATGCGATCAAGCTGGGCATCGAGTTGGCCGTCGACTTCGCCGTGGAGGGTTTTGATTCGCACGCCGCCGGGGGAAATAGCGGGGTCGGGAGATATTTGAACGTGTTTTAGTTGCGGCCATGACACGCGGAGGCCCGGTAGTTCCGCTTCGAGCCTTTGCACTTGGGCTGGATTGAGTTCGATGCGCACTTCAGCGGCGTGGACGGCGAGAGTCATCGCCTCTTTGAGATTTTCGGCCAGGACGGCGGGGTCTAGAAGGCCCTGCCGCTTGGTCACACGCCGGGCGATGGCGCAGGAGAGGGCGACCACTTCCTGCAATCCCTGGGCGAGAAGTTCGTCGCGGCTGGCTTCGAGCTCGCGGGCGGCTTTGGTGAGGGTTTCGACCAATTGCTTGATGGCCGCGCCGTGCTCCGCCAAGGCCTCGGCGTGGCCGGCTTTTTTGCCCTCAGCGGTTCCTTCGGTCATACCCTGCTTGCGGCCTTCGACCAGGCCTTGCATGTGAGCGGCGCGGCGGAGAGTGAGGGCTTCGCCCTGCCCGGCG
>JBEKPV010000132.1:0-9564 GCA_049520395.1 Tepidisphaeraceae bacterium | reverse complement strand
ATCAGTCCATGAAGCGAGTCGCGCAATTAGATGGGGTCCGGGGCATTGCGATTCTCCTGGTGCTGCTCTGGCATTACTGGGCCTGCGAGGTCCGGCTGGCGCCGCACAGCCTGCTGGCCCACGTCAACTTGATGTTCGGCATCACCTGGAGCGGCGTCGATCTTTTTTTCGTGCTCTCCGGTTTCCTCATCACCGGCATCCTGCTGGATCATCGCGGCGCGTCCAATTTCTTCCGCGTGTTTTATCTGCGGCGCCTCTGCCGAATTTTCCCTTTGTACTTCCTCGTCCTCGGCCTCTATGCGGCCCTCCTCCTCGTTCTGGGTTCGCGGGCGAGCTCGGCCGCCTTTCATTGGCTGTTTGAAAACCGATTGCCCCTGTGGTCCTACGCCACGTTCACGCAAAACTTTTTCATGGGCCATCGCGGCACTTACGGCGGCAACTGGCTGGGTTGCACCTGGTCGCTGGCCGTCGAAGAGCAGTTTTATCTGGTCATTCCCCTGCTGGTCTATTTCCTCCCGCGCCGCGCCTTTGCCATCGTGGCGATCGCGGCCGTCGTCGCCGCGCCGCTTCTCCGCTTTTTGTCCCCCGGCCTGCACGCGTTCGTCGATACCCCGTTTCGGTCCGATTCGCTTCTCTCCGGCGCTCTGCTGGCGCTGCTGGTTCGCCGGCCGCTCCTGGTCTCCTGGATCATGGAAAGGCGCGGCCCGCTGCGGATGCTTTTCGCATTCCTGCTCTCCGGCGCCGGCGTCATGGCATGGCGTCAGGATTATTTCGGCGTCTTCCGCCATTCCTGGCTGGCGATGCTTTATGCCGCGTTCATCCTGATCGCCTATCTCGACACCGAGCCGCGTCTGACGCGCCTGCTGAGCAGCCGCGTGCTGGTCTGGTTCGGCCGGTGCTCGTATGGCATCTATTTGATCCACATGCCCGTCAGCGGATTATTGCACGGCCTTTTCCGCCATCGTCCGCCGGAGCTGCTCGATTGGCCCGGGGCGGTCCTCACTCTCGTCTCCCTCGCCATCACTCTCGCCCTGGCGGCGGCCTCGTTCCGATTCCTGGAAAGCCCGATCCTGCGCCTGGGGCGCCGCGCGAAATATGGGGAGGCGGGGGAGGCGGGGGAGGCGGGGAATGACGAAACTCGAACCTCGAAATTCGAATTAGACCCCAAGATTCGACCTGCGCCTGTCACCCTCCTCCGGTGATCCGGCCGATAAACGGTGCAAAGGAGTGCGCCCATGGAAATCTGCCCCGACTGCAAAGGCAAACGTTCGATCGCGTTATTCAACACCGTCGTTCCCTGCACGCGCTGCAGCGCCGCCGAGGTCGCCGGGTTGCTGCGGATCGACGCGAGCTCGCGAGACGATTTTGGCCTCCTTGACCTAAGCGGAATATCCTTCCTCAGCGTTTTTACGCCTCACGATTCCCTTCATTTCATCAAGGAGAAATCCGGGTCGGTAAATAACAGCACGTTCCAAATCCCGGCCGCCTCGATCATCCCCGACACCCCGCCCTTCATGCACATACGCCCCGAGACCAAAATCAAAGCGGTGGCCCAATTTTTAACCCACGCCACGCGCCCGTTGATTGTTTACAATGACATCCCGGACGGCTGGCTCGAAACGCTGCGGCATTTAGTGATCAAGGATATGCCAAAGTTGCACTTTTGCGCCACCATAAATGTCAGCAAAATCAAGCCCGGCATCGCCCTCGCCGTGGACGGCGCCCGGGATTGGGTCGTCGCCGCCAAGGAATTTATCATTCCCCCGGGGCATTGAGCGCAATAAAAAAACCCGCGACATAGCGCGGGTGTCGGCGGCGGGATGTGAGTTGAGTTAGTCGTAGCGATATAAGATATTCCAATTCGCCTGCCGCGCCGTGCAGCCGCAATCCACTCCGAACATCGCTTTGAACGACGCCTTGAAAATCGCCGATCCCGTTGGCCCGATGAGCCTCGCCACGGTATCCCCCACCCCCTTATCAGGACTCTTTGCCTTTGATGCCACAGCCTTTGCCCATACGGGCCATTGATCGCGCGGGATGGGCTGGGGTGGCGCGATGATCTTCGGATCGTTCGAAGCAATATTTCTGGGGCCAATTGTGTGACGGAGCAGCGAGGGGATGGTCCGGGCCTGACACTTAAAGCATTGGGCCAAAGATGGACTGCTACCGAAAAGGCCGAGGGCGCATTTCGCTCTCCCATCTGGCGATTCCCGTGACCGCGTTCGTGATTCGCATACTCTGTCGGGCATCTTTTCAATCACTCACGATTACTACCCATTCCCCGCCGGTGTACTGGTTAATGGTGCAAGTCGCACCTAACGTCACCGAGCTATTGGCAGGAAGCCAGGGGCCATACGAACCCGATGGGTCCGGGGTGGTCGGCCCTTGTTGGTATGGAGCGGCGCTATCAAATATAAATTCGTAAATCGTTTCGTGGGAGCCAGTGTTGATTATCAATTCATCAATCTGCCAATTACAACCGGCAGATAAGGTCGTAAGATTGAGGGTTCCGACCACATTCCATACACCGATGGTGCCGGAAAACTCATAGTTGAAATTGTTAAAATTGAATGTAACGGGAATGCTTCCGCTGAAAGTCCCGTTATAGTCGGTCGTCGCGCCGGTCACTATAAATTCAATAGCGATATTGATCGAGTTGGGTATCGAAGTTTGTTGGCAGAAAATGGAGCAGCCGGGGGGACAATAAACCGTAGCGTAGCCATTGTCTAAGGCAAAGGAGATATGGTTGGATGTGTCGTTTAAGAACGGCCTGCCTGCCCCCGTGCCATCCGTATATGGCAAAATTATTTCGTCGGCTGGGCAGTAAGTTTTCCCGTTCTCGAGTGCCGCCAATAGCGTATATCCATAAAAGACTCCAGAAGTCGAGCCGCAATTTAAGCCGAGCGAAATTTGTACATCGCCGTTTGGCCCAAGGTTCTCCGAAAAATAGAGCGCCGCTGGCACTAGGTATTCATAGCAATCGGTCATTCCTGCATAAGGGACGCAATAGCCTCCATTTATACTTGTTCCGCCGGAAACCCCTGAAATCTCAACCGCCAGAAACGGGGTATTTCCAGCACAAATACTTCCAGAAGCATTACATGGTCCGCTACAGCAGCAATTCGTCACTGCCGCATTAGCCGAGAGATGGGCGTCCGCATCGCTCCCCAGCGCGTCTAGAATCCTCGGCTTGCGACGGCGGCGGCGATTCCACCAGTCGCGTAGGCCGATGCCGGGGAACAAGGATGGGGAAGCGGCGAGACTCATGTGCACGGCCCGTCGTTGGAATTGGGATACTCGAACAAATATTCGCCGGTCGCCGGATTGGCTCGCATCCAGACGATGTTCCCATTCGGGCACGGCTTGGGTTGCACGGAGCCGCCGCTGGGAAAATTGGATGAATTGGTGCCGTTGCCGAAAAGCCCGCTCGCGCCGTTAATCGTCTCGGTTACGCAATAGGCCGTGTGGGAACTGGTCGTCCCCGACAGCCCCCCCGAAACCACCGTCCACGCACTGGTGCCAAATCCCGCTGCGGTTTTGGCCACCTGACTCCATGCGTAACCCCATCGGAAATTAGACCCATTCTGTGAATTGCCGGTGATCTTAGCCCAAAAGCCGGGCGTTCCGGCAGCGGGGCCGAGCCGGACGATGGCCCATTGCTTCCCCGTGCTGCCCCCCACATTGGAAATGATTTGCGCCGCGCCCGAGCTTCCGCTGGAGAGCTGCGTGGTGTCGTTGTTCTTGATATCGGCGAATGGATCGCCGGCATTGGCGAAGTTCACCTGAACCGATACGAACCCCGAGCCGATGGCGCGGCCGATATTCCCCGCCGCGATCGGCTCGGCCGCCACCACAAACTTGCCCGTAAGGTTGGTGCCGCTGGTCGTCGGCGCTACGCCGGATAACGCCACCTGCTCTAATGCCGCCCCCGAGTTGGTGGCGTAATCCATGAGCGGCCCGGAGATTCCCAGGACTCCGAATTGGGCGACGTTGCTGCCGGAATTGTTCTTGACCAGGACGGTGTCCGTCGACGGCGCCGGCGGCTTGATCGTTGTCTTGTTCCCGCCCCCCCCCGAGTTCCCCCGCAGCTCATCGACGTAGCGCGCGGCGGCGTTCAGCCAGCTCAGGTATCGCGCGGTGAGATAAGACCGGATAGGATCGCCCGGCCGCGGGTCTTTTCTGAAATCGCCCTCGCCTGCCATTGGCGGCCCTCTCGATTAAAAAGCTTGCCTTCCCCTACGCGGCCGGGAATGGCCACTGGCGTGGAATGACGAAATTCGAATATTAAATGACGAATAAAATTCCCACGCCACAGCAGGCCGCCTCCGGAGACATTCGATGTTCGTCATTCGAATTTCGAATTTCCGTCAGCTTTACCCCACATACCAATTCGTGCCATCGCTGACGGCCCGCACCCACTTGTTCGGCGTGGTAATGGAGACGCTGCCGATGATCGTTCCGCTCACCGCCGTCAGCGTGAACGCGTTGGAGGAATTGTTGTAGGGGTAGAAGTAGACCGTCGCCTTGCCCGCCGACGCCGCCGGCAACTGGCCGTTGATCGTGCCCCCCGTGCAGTTGACGGGGAAGTCGGTGTAGCCGGTCGCGTTGAAGTTGCTCGTCTGAATCGGCGCCACGTTGGGCGGATTACTTACGGCGCTGACGTACCAGTTGCTTCCATCGGTGAAGCAGCGGATGGCCACGTTGGCTTGATTGAACGTCGTCGGCCCGATGATCGTGCCCGACGTGGCGGTGATGGTGAAGGCGTTAACCGTGTTGCCATAGACGAAGGCGATATATTCGTAAGTCTCCCCCGTCGCCGCCGGCAGGTTCCCCGTGACCGCCCCGCCGGCGCAGTTCACCGGCACGTGGGTATCGTTGCCAAAATTGAAGTTGGCCGTCTGGATGGCGGCGGGGTTGACGGAGTTGGTCCCCTGGTTGGTGAACCCGCTCTGCGCCGTAATCTCCGCTCCCGTAATCCCCTTCATCGCGTCGTATTCCACGATCGCGTCCGCCGTCGGCGAGCTCGTGGCCGTGATGGCCGTCTTAGAGGCGTTGCCGAGTACGCCGATTGTGTCGCCCATGATCACTCCATAAAAAGTTGTTCACCGCAAAGGCGCGATGAAGTGGTTTAGCCACAGATGAAAATCAGATGGACACAGATGGAAGAAGTTGCTGGTTGTTAGTTGCCAGTTGCCAGTGAATTTAAAATCTGTGTGCATCGGTCCCCATCAGTGGCAAAAAACTCTTTGCATTTTTCGCGTCCCCCGCCACGGCGGGTCTTCGACTTCGCCCCTTCGCGGTAAACCCCATTCGATGTTCGTCATTCGAATTTCGAATTTCCGGCCGCCCCCCGGGGCGGTTAGTCGTCAATGCCCAGCGCCGCGAAGTCGGTGAAAAGGGCCCACCGCATGATCCGCACAAAATCCGCCACCGGTTTGATCCTCGCGCTCGCCCCGCTGCCCACCAGGGTCATCAGCGTATGCACATCGATCAGGTCCCATCCCGCGCAGGTGATCGGGCCCAGCGTATTGTTCGGCCCGTAGTAGATGCTGGCGGCGGTTCCGACGTTGAGTTTCACGCCGAAGCGGAATCCCACTTGCCAGTCGCCCCAGCCGCGTTGCTGGCCGGAGATTCCCATGATGCGGACTTGCCCCGGCGGGTGTCCCTTGAAGCTGACCGAGTTGACCGCGTTGACCATGGTCTGGAACGTGTAGGGGCTGACCGAGGAGAAATACCCCGTCCAGGTGAAGATCGAGTCCGGCGGCGGAAGCTCGATCCCCTGCACCTCTCCGTTAGCCGAAACCCCGACCGAGTTGTCGAGTCCGGTCGGCACGGTGCCATAGCTTCCGACCTGGCCGTATTGGGCGACCAGGATGCGTTGGGACCCGCCGCCGAATTCAAAGGTTTGTTCCGTCTGCCCCGTCTGCGGGTTGGTGATATTGAGTTCGTAATGGGCGCGGATACGCCAGACGGTGGGCGCGATCTTTTCCACCATCTCGATGGAGCGGAGCGGGCAGATGAACGGCACGCCGCCGATGCCCAGGATTTCGAAGGAGGCATAGGAGCTGCCCCACATCGTCTCCTGGATGACCAGCTCATCGTCCGAGCCGAAGAAGTAGTATTCGATATCGGCGGACGGCCGGATGCCGGTATTGATCTTAGGCGTTTTGAACAGCGGCTTGATCGCTGTAACGGGCGCTCCGACGATGGGATAAGGTCCGGGCATATTGTTGTCTCACCGCGAAGGCGTATGCCGTGCGTAAATTCGAAATTCGAACATCGAACATCGAATCAATGTTCAAAATTCCAAGGGCGCGATCGCGCGTCGAGGGCCACGTTTGATGGTTGGAATTTCCCGCCACGGCGGGTCGCCTGCGGCGACATTCGATGTTCGTCATTCGAATTTCGAATTTACGGCAAAGGAGCGCTATACCAGCGTGCCCGCTAACGCCAAAAGAGGCGCCAACTTCTGGAAGTCTCCGCGCAACCCCTTCACTTCCGCCGTCGTCTCCTTGATCGCCGCCACGTGTTTTTCCCCTTTTTCCTTCGGCGCGTTGCCGGAGGCGATCAGCGCCGCCAGTTGGCGGGCATCGTTGAGTCCCACGGCGGTGAACTCTTTCACTTCCGGCAACCCGGCCCCCGGCCCCGAGCCTGCCGCCGGTCCGGCCGCGAGTCCCGCGACAAACCGCCCCACTGCCGCCGGCGCTTCTTTCAAAAGCCTCGCCACTTCCGCCGTCGCCTTTTTCCATTCGGCGATCAGGTGCTCGTGCAGTTTCTTCATTTCCTCCAGATGGGTTTTGTGGTCGTCAGCCGCGCCGGCCGGCGGCGCGGGCGGGGGTATCGGAAGTGGCGCTGGAGTTGGAGGCGGCGTTGGCGTTGGCGGGGGCGGTGTCAATGGCGTTGGCGGCGTCCCTGCCGCCGGCGTGATCCCCTCCGTCGCCAGCCCCTCCAGTTCCTTTTGGGTGCGATCCAGTTGAGCGTTGATGTCGTCCAGGCCCTTGATGTCGCCATCGATATCCATTTGATGCTGCGCCTGGAAGGCGGCCCGGATGGCCGGGTCGGCCGATTTCATGTTCGGGTCCGAATCCGCCAGTTTTTTATCCAGGATGATTTGCTGTTCCTGCACGTCGCGGAGCCGCTCCAGGGCGTCCGCCTGCTCCGCCAGGGCATGCGCCCGCTCGCTGGGGCTCTTGGCCTGGGAGAGGAGGAATTGTGCGTTCTTCAGCGCCTCCGTCGCCGCCAGATATTCCTGTCCGAGTTTGCGTTGCTGGTCTTGCGCCTTCAGGGACATTTCCCCAGCCGCGTTAACCGCGATGATCGATTCCGAAAGTCGCCGATTCGCCGCCGCCGCCTCGTCTGCCTTCTGGGTGATCAGGGCGTAGGTTCCGGCGAGCGCCGCCGCCACCCCCACCAGAAGGAGGATTTCGGGGTTAAGCGCCAGAAACTCCACCGTCATGGCGGAGAGATTGCGGACGGCCGTCGTGACGGCACCCAGCTCCCCCGCCGCCCACCGGCAGAGGTTGAACGCCTTGATAAACGTCTGAATTCCCTGCGCCGCCCCCATGGCGGCGAATCCGATCGATGCCAGGGTCGATCCGGCGACGGTCAGCACGCCCCCAAGAGCGGTGATGGCAATGATGGCATCGCGATGTGCTCCGGCGAATCGGCCGAGTCCGGCCGTACCCTCTGCCAGGTCTTTCGCCAATGCCGTGAGTGTCGGCGCCAGCGCCGAGCCAATCGCGTTCTCCAGCCCCTGGACGGCCGCATGGACGTCCTTCATGGACTGTGAAAATTGTTCGGCGGCGTCGGCGTCGGCCCCGGACATCGTAATACCCAGTGCATCCGCCTTTTGTGCCATGGAGGCCAATCCGGCGGAGCCCAGGTCCAGCACCGGGATCAGTTCTTTTCCCGACCTTCCGAACAGGTCCATCGCCACCCCTTCCCGATCGGTGGCGGTTTTGAGGGTCTGGAATTTATCGCTGATCAGTTGCAGCTGCGCCTCGGGCGTCTTCCCCTTCAGCGCCTCCATATTCAGCCCCAGCGCTTTGAGGGCGTTGGCGAAGTTTTGGGATTCCTTGGACCCGTTCTGGATATTGAACAGTCCTTTTTCGAATATCCCCATGCCGCCGGCGATCGATTCCAGGGAGACGTCCACCTGGTCGGCCGCGTAGCCCATGCGGGAGAGTTCTTCCGCCGCCAGCCCGGTGATTTTCGAGAGTTTGGCGATCTCCTCGCCCCGGTCGGCGAACGATTTGGCCGCGGCGAGGAATGGCCCGCTGATCAGTGCTCCCGAGGCGGCGATCCCCAGGCCCACGTCGCGGACATCCTGCCCCCACCTTTTCAGATCGCGCGCGGCCTTGCTGAGCCCCGCGACGAATTTCGCGTCGCGCGTATCCAGCTCAACATATGCCCCGCCGGCTCTTACATCGCGTCCGCTTGCCACGTGCCGCCTCGTTCGTTAGTGGGATGGGTAGCCGCGCCGCTCGGCCGGCGGAAACTCGAAATTCGAACCCCGGCGCGCCGGGATCGCCTGCGGCGACATTCGTGCTTCGAATTTTTGCGCAGCGGTTTTTTCGTCATTCGTCATTCTTGCTTCGAATTTCCGCTAGGCATCAATCCTTAACGACCGCGCTCCACGCCTCAGGTATGGTCCCCGCGTCGATTTCCGCATCCAGTGCCGGCTTGGCGAAGGGATTGCCGCGATAGTGGAAGGTGCCCGATCGTTCCTTCAGTGAGCGCCGCTGCTGATCGGTGGAGAAGCCCAGGAAGTTGCGTTTGACATCGCCTCCGAATTCCAAGAGCCCGGGCGCTTCCCCCTTTTTGTAAACGAGCGGCCCGATCACCACGGAGTTACGTCCGGCTTCATCGCTGAAGGCGAAGAAGATTTTATTTTTCAGATCGCCGGTATGTGAATGCGGCGGCTTGCCCGGCTTGGCGGACGACTTGGCCGAGCGGATGCTCGATCGCATCCGCGTCATGATGAACGCCCCCGCTCGGGATTGGGCGTCGCGCGACCCCTTGCTCATCAGCTCCAGCAGCCTGGGCCGATCGAAGAAGAGGTCGGTGGGAATGCAGTCAAAGCCGAAATCGGGCATAAGCTATCCGCTGCGCGGAAATTCGAAATTCGAACCCCGGCGCGCCGGGATCGCCTACGGCGACGTTCGAGTTTCGGTCATTCATTCGATGTTCGTCCTTCGTGCTTCGAATTTCAGCCGGCGGTGAGCGATGGAGAGATTCAGGTCGAATTAAATTCCAATGAAGGCGACGTATGCGATCGCCACCACCAAAAAGCAGACGAGGAATGCCTGGAGAATATCGATCGGCCGCACCATTTCCCCTCCCCCGTTTCGAGCTTCGGGATTCGAATTTCGAATTTTCATCGGCGCACGCCAAACGCGCCGCCGAGGACCGCCGCTCCCAGGACTGCGTCCGGGACGGTTTTCCGTTTGATTTTGATCCCTCGCTGCTCCAGCTCGAGCAGCTCGTCGACGTCGAGGGTATTTTCTTCTTCACCCTCCCCGGTGAGGTCCTCGACCGTCAGCGGCTTTTCCAGATAGGGCGCCA
>JBEKPV010000131.1:0-9592 GCA_049520395.1 Tepidisphaeraceae bacterium | reverse complement strand
CGCTTTTGGAGAGCGAATTGTTCGGGCATGTGAGGGGGGCGTTCACGGGGGCGATCGCGGATAAGCCGGGGCGGTTTTTGGCGGCGGATGGGGGGACGCTGTTTCTGGATGAAATCAACTCGGCATCGCAGGCGATGCAGGTGAAATTGCTGCGAGTTTTGCAGGAGCGGGCGTTTGAGCCGGTGGGGAGCAGCGAGACGAGGAACGTGGATGTGCGGGTGATTTTGGCGAGCAATGTGGATTTGGCGCAGATGGTGTCGGAGCAGAAATTTCGGCAGGATTTGTATTATCGAATCAACGTGGTGACGATCCGGATGCCGAGTTTGCGGGAGCGGCTGGGGGATATTCCGCTGCTGGCGGGGCATTTTTTGCGGCGATTTTGCAAGGAAAGCGGGCGGGAGATTTTGGGATTTTCGGAAGGGGCGATGGCGGCGTTGCAGAGATATCAGTGGCCGGGGAATGTGAGGGAATTGGAGAACGCGATTGAGCGGGCGGTGGTGTTGTGCCGAAGGCCGCAGGTGGATGTGGAGGATTTGCCGGAAACGCTGCAGGGGCAGCCCGGGGCGCGAACGTCGGCAAGTATGCCGGCGGCGGAGGTGCCGGAATCACCGATGGCGCTGGAATTGGCGCTGGAAGCGCCGGAGCGGCGGATTATCGAGGCGGCGCTGAAGCGGAATGCGTGGAACCGGCAGGCGACGGCGGCGGAATTGGATATCAATCGGACTACGCTTTACAAGAAAATGCGCAAGTATCGGCTGGATGTGGGGGACGCGAATTAATTCGGTCAATTCGGGCAAGCTCGCGGGTCGCCGCTCAAACGTTTTTTGCTTTTCATACCGAGATTCTCGTTAAGTTGATATAATTTGAGGTAGCGCACGATTCCGGAGAAGCCGTGACGAGAGATGACCGACTCGAACGCCTATTTGGAGCCGACGGGCCCCCTCTTCGTCATGTTTCGTCGCGAAGGAGGTTCGACTGCTTGGTGGCGACAGCGGCAATGGTGACGGACACTCGGTATGACGAGGTGGCAAAGCGGCTGCCGCCATTCAAATATGGAATGCCTGGGGTGCTCGCGCGGCCTCTTTTTGAATCGTTGACGGGGACCAAATGGCGGTTGGCGCGTTGTCGTTGGTTTTCCCCCAAGTTCGCGGAATTGCCTCCGGCGGAGAGCATCCGAGTGCTTGCAATCAAGAAACCCGGGTGGTTCCGAGCATATCATTGTGTTGCGCTTGAGGGAGATTGGGTTCACGACCCGGCGTTTAAACGACCCATTCCGCAGGTTAGTTATCCGATGCGGCATTGCCGTGTGCCGATTATTTTAGTCCCTGAAAATATTCGAGCGTATGTCGATTTCAGACGAAAACGCCGGTTCGCCAACGCACTTGCATCCGATTGACTTCTGGTTTTGGGAGCGCGGTTGGAGTGGATCGGTCGCTAATCTAGTTGGGGCGTGCGAATTGAGCTTTCGCAAGGTCGGAGGGGGCGGACTTTCCCGATCAAATGAAGACCCGATGGATCGCTATCCATCGGCTTTCCGGGGGAAATTCCAACAACTACCGGCCCTTGTTTCGGTTCGTCCACGTGCGGGGTATGCGGTACAATATTTCTCATGCCGCGAAAATCGCTGACGCATTTGGATGGCCGGGGGAAGGCTCGGATGGTGGATGTGGGCCATAAACCCGTGACGCGGCGGCGGGCGGTGGCGGAGGGGTTTATTTGGCTTCAGCCGGGGACGGTGCGGGCGATTGCGGATGAGAAAGTCCCCAAGGGGGAAGTGCTCGGGGCGGCGCGGGTGGCGGGGATCATGGCGGCTAAACGAACTTCGGAATTGATTCCGCTTTGTCATCCGCTTCGGGTGGAAAGCGTTGAAGTGGATTTTGATCTGCCGGCGCTGGAGATGGATGGAAAGCAGCCGCTGAAATTGCGGATCAAGTCGGTCGCGAAAATAACCGCCAAGACTGGGGTGGAGATGGAAGCGCTGGCGGCAGTCTGCGCGGCGGCGCTGACTATTTACGATATGTGCAAGGGGATCGACAAAACGATGGTCATCGGAGGGATTCGGCTGCTGGAAAAGACGGGCGGGAGAAGCATGGTTTTAACCGCGAAGCCGCGAAGGTCGCGAAGAAAGGCAAAATAAATTGGCCACAGATGTGAATAAGTTGCCAGTTGCCAGTTGCTAGTTGCTAGTCAATGCATTTCTTCGCGTTCTTCGTGCCTTCGCGGTTTTAACATCTGGGTTTTCGGGCGAAGCGGTCATCATTTGAAAGGCTTAGTGGTTTGAATTGAGGGCGCGGATTTTTTGTACGCATTGGGTCAGGGCGGGGGAAGGATTTTCGGGGTCGGCTTCGTATTCAATCAGGGCGGGGCCGTCGAAGCCGGTGGATTCGAGGGCGGCTACGACGGCGGGGAGATCGAGGTTGCCGGCGCCGATGATGACGTCGCTCCATTGGGCGCGGCGGTCGAAGATGAAGTCTTTGTAGTGGACGCCGTGGATTCGGCCGGGGAATTTTTCCTTGATCCATTTGACGGGGTCGCCGGCGTAGGGGCCGATTTGCAGGCACCAGGCGGTGTCGAGGGTGATGCCGATATTTTTGCCGCCTAGTTTGAGGAGGGTTTCGAGGACGTCGGGGGAGCCGCCGAAGTTATAGCCGCCGTGGTTATGGATGCCGACGCGGATTCCGAATTCGTCGCACCATTTGGCGACCATGGGGACGGCGGATTGGAAGGTGGAGGGGGTGAAATGGGCGGAGATTAATTTGGCGCCGGCGATCTGGGCGCATTCGAACCATTTTCGTTCGCGGGGTGCGTCGCCGGTGAAGGTTTGGACGCCGATGGAGACGATGCGGATTCCGGATTGGGCGCAGAGAGCGGCGGTGGCTTTGAATTTTTCGGGATCGGCGAAGTCGGCGTGGACGCCGCAGAGTTCGACGGAATAGACGCCGATGCCGCGGACGAGTTTGCAGACCTCGGCGATGTCCTTGAAATGGCGGAAGCAATAGCTTTGCACTCCGACGCTGCGGGCGGGGGTGGTTTTCATATTTTTAATTCTGGGGATCGGCCGACGGCACGGTGGCGGCGTGGGCGTGATTGATAGGGACTGGAGTTCTGGCCAGGACCATTAGCTGTTCGGTGCGATAGGCCGGGCCGTCGTGGGTTAGGAATTGGTAACCGACGCGATAGGGATCGTCGGCGTCTGCGGAGGGAGCGACGACGAGGAATTGGTCGGCGGTGAGATCCATGCGGATGGCCAGGTCCCATAAATATTCGTCTTGAACCAGCCTGCGCTCGATGGGGTCGTCGGAGAGGAAATAATCCCAGCGCTGGCGATGGACGGTAATTAGGGGGCAAACATTCACACGTAGAGTGTCGTCCAAATGTTTCTCCCAACGGAAGGAAAAATCGAAGCGATTCTGGCAGTTGTCGTACCAGCGTCCGGTGGCGCCGTGGCGGTCGAGAGTGAAGAGGAGTTCATCGTCCATGGGTGGGGCCATGTTGACGTAGAGGCTGTCGCCGCCAGAGAAGGTGGTGAAGCGGTCGATGCGGTAGGAGACGACTTCGCGGTCGACTTTTTTCGCCATGCCGGGCCAGGCCCAGAGGGGAGCGCGGCCGACGCGGAGGCCGTTGCGCAGAAGTCGATCGTAGGTGGCGACGTCGAGTGCGGTTTCGTCGACGGGTTTCCAGAATTTTTCGTCGCCGCTGACGGTGCCGCGGGGCATATCGAAAGTGTACATGGTCACGAAGATGACCTGGGAGATTTTGGCCTGGGCGGCGGTGTACTGACTGGAGGGGGCGGGGATGATTTTGATGGTTGGGTCTGCGGGAGCCGGCGGCGATGGCGGCGGCGCGGAGACGGCGGCGGGCCTGGCGGTGCAGGCGGCGAGGAGCAGGGCCGGGAGGATCGTCCAGTGTAAAAATCGCATGGTCATTCGGCGATGGTGCGGACGAGGGCGTCCAATCCCCGATCGAGGAGATCTTCGGGGATGGTCAAGGGCGGGGCGAGTCGGACGACTTTTTGGGCGGTCACGTTGGCGATGATGCCGCTGGCGAGGGCGCGCTCGAGGAATTTTTGCGGGGGCTCGGCCAGCTCGATGCCGAGCATGAGGCCTTGGCCGCGGACTTCGCGGATTTTGGATTTCAACTTGGGTTCGGCTCGCAGGCGCGCAACAGTTTTTTCGCCCAGGCGGGCGGCACGGTCGGTGAGGTTGTCGCGCTCGATGATTTCGAAGACGGTTTTGGCGACGGCGGCGCAGATGGGGTTGCCGCCGAGGGTGCAGCCGTGTTTGCCGGGGACGAGCAGTTTGGCCAATTGGGGTTTTGCGAGCATGGCGCCGACGGGGAGTCCGCCGCCCAGGGCTTTTCCGAGGGTGAATATGTCGGGCTCGACGGGTTTTTGGTCCGGGGCTTGGAAGTGTTGGTAGCCGAACCAGCGCCCGGTGCGGGCGCAGCCGGTCCAGACTTCGTCGAAGATCAGGGCCAGGCCGCGCTGATCGCAAAGCTCGCGGAGCTGGTGGGCGAATTGCGGCGGGTGCAGATGGATGCCGCCTTCGCCCTGGATGGGCTCGAGGATGACGCCGGCGGTTTCATCGTCGATGGCGGCTTTTACTTTTTCGATATCGCCGGGCTCGACCTGGGTGAATCCTGGGACGGTGGGTCCGAAGCCTTCTTTGACGGCGGGGTTTCCGGTGGCGGCGATCATGGCGAGTGATCGGCCGTGAAAACTGTGGGCGAGCGAGATGATTTTCCAGCGTTTGGGGGAGAACGTTTGGCCGTGGAGGCGTGCGAGTTTGCAGGCGGCTTCGTTGGCTTCGAGGCCGCTGTGGCAGAAAAAGGCCTGGCTGGGGAAGGCGTGGCGGATGATGAGCTGGGCGAGCTGGACCTGGGGCTCGGTGTGGTAGGTGTTGCCGACGTGCCAGAGGAGATGGGATTGGGTTTCGGCGGCTTTGATTAGATCGGGATGACAGTGGCCGAGGATGGACGCGCCGAAGCCGGCGAAGAGGTCGATGTATTCTTTGCCGTCGGTATCCCAAAGCAGAGCGCCGCGGCCGCGAGCCATGACCACGGGCTGGCGGGCATAATTGGCGATCAGAACTTCGGCGGCCTGGTCGAGAATTTGGCGGGTGGTGCTCATGGTGAATGCGAAGCCTCAATCATAACAAAAAGTGCGGATGGCGAATGTAATCAGGGGTGAGGAAAACGAATTTACGAAGGGCGCGTCCTGTGATCGGCGGGCTGCTCTTCGAGATCGAAAACGCTTCCCTCGGGGTGAGCGGAATCTTCGAGCGGGAGAATCAGATTCGAGGAATCCTCGGCATCGGCGGACTTGGAAGCGGAATCCGACTTGGGCGCCTTTTTGCCGGCGGTGGATTCATCGGAGAGGAAGACGGAGAGATCGTCGTTATCCGCGACGGGGACGGAAGATTCGGTCGGGGCGCCGTGATCGGCGTGAGCGGGGGTTACAGAGGTCTCGCTCTCGGCGGCTGGGGGGATCGCGGGTTGCATTTCCTCGTCGGCGGGGACGCCGTCGATTTGAACCATGAAGGTGACGGGGCCGACGCGGAGGGTGTCGCCGGGGGAGAGCGTGGCTTCCTGGATGCGCTGTTCATTGTGGAAGGTGCCGTTGGAACTGCCCATGTCCTCGACGCGCAGGGAGACTTCGTCGCGGATGAGGCGGCAGTGTTTTCGGGAGACTTCGGCCAGGGGAATTCGCAGGTCGCAATCCTCACGGCGGCCGACGATGGAGGATTCGCGGACGACCGAAAAACTGCGCCGCTGACCGTCGGCTCGAAACATCACCAGGACTACCTGCATCGAAGCGTGCCTCGCCAAGGAACTGATCTCCCCTTCCGACCGCCGTCACGGAAGGCGGTGTAGAATCCCCTGTACTTTAGTGCGATAAGGGGGCTTGAGCAAATTAAATTGTGATCCGTGATAGGATGGGATGAGCTTCAATTTAGGCAGGTGTTAGTGAGCGTTCAGATTTTACAACCGGGGGCGGCGGAATTTGCCTTGGAGCGCGGCAAATTGCCGGCGGCGGAGGTGCCGGGGTTGTACGTGCATATCCCGTTTTGCGTCCATAAATGCGGGTATTGCGATTTTTATTCCATAACGCGGCAAAGTGCGCAACGGATGGAGGGATTTGTCGAATTGATGTTGCGGGAGGCGGATGGATGGGCCGGTTGGGGCGGGGGCGGGCGGGTTTTGCCGCGGACGGTATTTTTTGGGGGCGGGACGCCGACGCTGCTGCCATTGGAGGCGATGCGGCGGCTGATTTTGGGGTTGCGGGAGCGATTTGATTTTTCGCGGTGCGTGGAATGGACGGTGGAGGCGAATCCGGCGACCGTCACACAGGAATATTGCCGCATGCTTGGGGAATCGGGCGTGACGCGGATCAGTATGGGGGCGCAAAGCTTTCGCCCGGCGGAACTGCGGCTGTTGGAGAGGCATCATGATCCGGAGGATGTGCCAAAGGGGTTGGAATTGGCGCGGGCGGCGGGGATTTCGCGGCTGAATATCGACCTGATCTACGCGATTCCGGGGCAAACGATGGCGGGGTGGATGGAGAACCTGGAAACGGCCATTGGATTGGGGACGGAACATTTGTCGTGTTATGGATTGACGTACGAGGCGAATACGCCGCTGACGGTGCGGAGGCGGCTGGGGCAGGTTAAGCCGGCGGAGGAGAGCCTGGAATTGGAGATGATGCGCCAGACGCGGAAACGGTTGGAGGCAGCGGGGTTGCCGGCGTATGAGATCAGCAATTTCGCGAAGCCTGGGTGCGAATGTGGGCATAATTTGCTGTACTGGACGGGGGAGAGTTATGTCGGGTTGGGTCCGTCGGCGGCTTCGCATGTTTCGGGGTGGCGGTGGAAGAATCGGCCGCATTTGGGGCAGTGGGAATCGTGCATTGAAGCGGACCAATTGGCGGCGGCGGAAGTGGAGCAACTTAGCCCCAGACGCCGGGCGGGGGAACTGGCGATGCTGCTCCTGAGATTGTCGCGAGGGATTGAGTTTTCGGAGTTTTTCGAGCGGACGGGGTTTGACGCGAAAATCATGTTTTCGGATGCGATCGGGCGGCTGGGGCGGGAAGGGCTGATTGTGGCGGGGAAGGATTCAATTCGATTGGGGGAGGCGGGATTGGCGGTGGCGGACGGGGTGGCGGCGGAGTTTCTGGCGGCTTGCGCGGAGTCATGATCGACCTCCGGCAGGTCGATGAAGATGACGCGGGCAATTGGGGAACGTGCCGCGTTATCGGACTACTGGGGAGCAGATTTATGATCCATGAGATTCTGAAACATGCGGTTCATGCGAAGGCTTCGGATGTGCATCTGCATGCCGGTTGCCCCCCACTGCTGCGAATCGATACGGTGATTCAGGCGGCGAGTTCGCCGGCCTTGAACGCGGAATCGACGGCGCGGATCGCCAAGATTCTGATGGGGGAACATCGGTGGTCGGAGTTTGAGCAGAAACGGGATATGGATTTTTCGCACGATTCGCCGGGGCTGGGCCGGTTTCGCGTGAATGCGCATTTTCAGCGCGGGACAGTGGCGCTGGCGATTCGAATTATCGATAGTCATGTTCGGCAACTGGCGGAACTGCATTTGCCGGAGATTGTTGAGAAATTGACGCGGTTGCCGCGCGGGCTGATTTTGGTGGCGGGGCCGACGGGGTGCGGGAAAAGTACAACCCTGGCGGCGATGATCGACGTCATCAACCACCGGGAGCGGGGACATATCGTTACGCTGGAAGATCCGATCGAATTTGTTTTTGAGAATGATCAGTGCGTCATCGAACAGAGGGAAGTGGGGCCGGATGTGCCGAACTTTGCCAGCGGGCTTCGGCATGTTCTGCGGCAGGACCCGGATGTGATCCTGCTGGGGGAGATGCGCGATCTGGAAACGACCAGCGCGGCAGTTACGGCGGCGGAGACGGGGCATTTGGTTTTGAGCACCATGCATACCTGCGGGGCGGCGCAGACGGTCGAGCGAATCCTGGATGTTTACCCGTCTTCGGAACAGAATCAGATTCGTACGCTGCTGGCTGGGGCGCTGGTGGGCGTGATTAGTCAGACGCTGCTGAAGCGGAGCGATGAGGCGGGGATGATACCGGCCATTGAGGTGATGGTTTGCACGCCGGCGGTGCAGAATTGTATTCGGGAGAACCGGATATTTGAGATTGCCAATATCATCGAGACGAATCGGGCGCTGGGGATGCAGAGTATGGATTACTCGATCAAGCAGCTGTATTCGAAGGGATATGTGAGCCGGGCGGAGGCGGTGGGGCATTCGGTGCATCCTGAGAAATTGGAGCGGCAATTGGTGGCTTAGGGGTCGGGTTGCTCTGGGAATGTTGGCGGCGTCGGTTGACGGCCCCTCACCCCTGCCCTCTCCCCGGTGTACCGGGGAGAGGGGGAGGACGCAGGGGGAATTAAATCATCATTGGGCATTCGTTATTCGGCATTTTTGGCCTACAATTCGGCCGGATGCAATACTTCTACGGGCAGTTCGACGGCGAGGAATTTCCCACCCAGGACCAACTGTTCGGGTTCGATCAACTGATGCAATTTATTTTGGAGTACGGGGATCAGGCCCTGAAGGCGATCCAGCAGATGCTGCAGGATCCGAAGAATCAGGATCAGGCGGATTTGATTCAGCAGTTGCTGGATGAGGGGATGCTGGAGAAGGATTCGCAGGGGCGATTGCGCTTGACGCCGCGGGCGGTGGGGAAGATGCAGCGGAAGGCGCTGATGGAAGTTTTTTCCAATTTGCGCGATGGGCAGAGGGAGGGGCATCGCCGGGTGACGCCGGGTCAGGGGGGTGAGCGGCTGGATGGGACCAAGCCTTACGCGTATGGGGATCCGGTCAGCGAATTGGATTTGCATCAGACGTTGCGCAATGCGCTGAGCCGGCATGGGATGGGGAAGCGGGAAGATGGCAAGCCGCTGATTCATTTTGACGAGCATGATTTTGAATTGCACCTGCATGAGGGTGTGGCCAGTTGCTCGACCGTCGTTTTGCTGGACATGAGCGGGTCGATGGTGCGGTATGGGCGTTTCCTCTCGGCCAAGCGGGTGGCGCTGGCGATGCAGGCGCTGGTGCGCGGGCAATTTCCGCAGGACACTTTGGATTTTGTGGGGTTTTATTCGGGGGCGTCGAAAATACCGGAAGCCGCCCTACCGCTGGCGATGCCTAAGCCGGTGACGATTTACGATTATCAGGTGCGGCTGAAGGTTCCGATCGATCAGATCGCCAAAGCGCCGCAACACTTCACGAATTTGCATATGGGACTGCAGCTGGCTCGAAAAATTCTGCGCAAGCGAGGCGGGGAGAATAAGCAAATATTCATTGTGACCGATGGGCAGCCGACGGCACATGTGGAGGGGGATTTTGTATACCTGCTCTATCCGCCGGATGCGCGGAGCACGGTGGCGACGCTGAAGGAGGCGGTGCTGGCTTATCGGGAGGGATGCCGGATTAGCACGTTCGCGCTGATCGAGGATTATTGGGGAATGGAATGGGTGGGATTCGTAGATCAATTGACGAAGCTGACGAAAGGGGTGGCGTTCTATACGAGCAGCGGAGAGTTAGCATCTTGC